>CAYYWA010000069.1:0-6819 GCA_964475255.1 uncultured Sorangium sp. | reverse complement strand
CTCGAGCCCCCCCCCGCGCCGGGCCGGGCGCCCCAGGGCGCGTACTCGGGAGCCGGGGCGCACGAGGCACCGCCCGCGTCAGGCGCCGGCGCCGTTCAGCCGCTGAAGTAGCTCGTCGAGGCCCGGCGCCGTGGGCACGCGCGCCTCGACGGTGACGAGCTCGCGCGCGTTTCCCACGCGGACCACCTCGGGCTTTTCGTAGATTCGCTCGAGCTCGGCCCGAAACGCCGGGATCAGTCGGGCGTACGTCGCGTCGTCCGCGGGCGCGGCGAGTCGATCCGCGACGCGGACGAGGACCCGATCCGTGCGGAAGCGGAGTGGCTCGGACACGGCCTCCCCTTCGAGGCGCTTCGCGACCTCGAGCGTGCGCCGCAGCGCCGCGAGCAGGTTCTCGGGTCGCGGCCCGCGCTTGTGCGCGTAGAGCAAGCCGAGGCGACCGTTCCCGCGATCGAGCACGTAGTCAGCCTCGTGGCCGATCACCACGACGTGGGGACCGTCCGGAACGTGTGAGTAGTCGACGACGTCGATCAGAAGCTCGTTGAGGACGCGCTCGCGAATCCAGCGATGGAACACGGGCACGTAGCCTTCGACGGGGACGTCCTCGGTCGTGAACAGCTTGATCTGAATCTTGGGCAGCATCGTGTTTCTCTCCGCGCCGTCACGCCGTCACGAGGGGACCGAGGTCAGCCGGGCCTGGACCTGATGGGCGGCATCCACGAACAGCTGGGCCTCTTCGACGAGCTGGTGCGCGCTCTCCTTCGAGTGATCCTTTTCGCTGACCCCTTCCTCGTGCGCGCGGAACAGGAAGTGGGCGAACTTGCCGCCCATGAACGGATCCCAGAAGATCTTCGGCTCGACCAGGCGTTGCTTGAACTCCTCGACGATCTCCGCCGGATCCTCGCCGAGGTTCTGGTTCTTCTCACGGGTGAGCGCGCGCGCCGCCTTGAGCATCGCGCTGTAGGCGCGTCGGGCGGCGTCCTGGGCCTTGCCCTCGTCGAGCAACACCTGCGCCTCGAACACCTCGCGCTCGCTGTCCGCGAGCCCGAACTGAACCATGGGCACGATCTCGCCGGCGCACTCGCCCGTCGTGACGTCGCCGATCGTGTACTCGCGCGGATCGCCCCAGTCCGAATAGAAGCTCGGGTCCTGCTCGTAGGGAGGCACCTGGGTGAGCTCCTCGATCAACGACTTGATCTCCTTCTTGCCGACGCGATCGACGAAAGCCTTGAACGTCTCCCCGTTCTGCTTGCGCTCGGCGTACGCGCGCGTGAGCCGCGCCACCGCATCGGGAACGCGCTTCGAGGGGATCGCCCCGATGGCCAGGCCGTACGAGGCAGCGTTCTGCCTGAGCTCACCGCCCACCACGAGCTGGAAGTGCGGCACCCGGCGACCGTTCACGTTGCGGCTGACGCCCAAGAACCCGAGGTCGGCCACGTGGTGCTGCCCGCAGGAGTTGAAGCAGCCGCTGCACTTGATGTGCAGGCCCTCGGCCGCTGCCGGCCCGGGCTGGACCGCGAGGCGTCGGCGCAGCTCGCCCGCGAGCCCGCGCGAGGACGAGATGCCGAGCTTGCAGGTGTCCGTGCCCGGACACGCCGTGACGTCGCCGATCGTGTCGGCACCCGGCTCCCCGAGCCCGATCGCGGCGAGCTCGGCGTAGAGGGCCGGCAGATCGGCCTCGGTCACCCACCGGAACAGGAGGTTCTGATCGACGGTGGTCCGGAGGTAGTGACCGGTATAGCGGCGCACCATGTCCGCCACCGCACGCCCTTGCACGGGCGTGAAGTCTCCGAGGGGCAGCGTCACGGCGGCCACGACGTACCCCTCCTGACGTTGGGGCCGCACGTTCGTGCGCCGCCACTCGTCGAACCCCGGCGGGTGCGGGCCGGGCCCGAGCTTGGACGGAGGCTTGAGCGGCTTCTCGTCGGTCGCGTGCAGCTCGGAGAGGAACGCCGTCCAGCGTGGATCGGGGCGGAGCTTCGCGCGCTCCTCGGCCACCACGCGCCGGAGCTCGTCCATCCCGAGCTTCTTCACCACGAACTTGAAGCGCGCGCGCGAGCGGTTCTCCTTCTCACCCAGGCGGGCGAACACGCGCGCGACGGCCTGCGTGAGCGGGAGGAGCTCCTCCTCGGTGACGAACTCGTCGAGGAGCTGCGCCATGTAGGGGACCGCGCCGAGGCCGCCGCCCACGTAGTACTCGAAGCCGCGACGGACCTCGCCGTCGACGACGCGGGTCGCGGCGATGCAGCCGACGTCGTGGAAGTTGGTGAGCGCGCAGGGGTTGTCCTTGCAGCCGGAGAACGCGATCTTGAACTTCCGCCCGAAGCTCATGGTGTCTTCGTGGCCGAGCATGAAGAACATCATCGCGTTGGCGTACGGGGTGACGTCGAACGCCTCCTCGTTGCACACGCCGGTCAGCGGGCAGGCGGTGACGTTCCGCACGGAGTTTCCGCACGCTTCGCGAGTGGTCAGCCCGACGGCAGCCAGGCGCCGCATCAGATCGGGCGTGTCCTCGATGTGCACGAAGTGAAGCTGGATGTCCTGGCGGGTCGTGACGTGGAGGATCTGATCGGAGTACTCCTCGGCGAGCTCGCAGAGCGTGTCGAGCTGCTCGGCGCTCAGCTTCCCCATCGGGATCTTGATGCGCTGCATGCCGGGCGCGTCCCACATCGTCTCGGGGCCTTTGGTCAGCTCACCGGACGGGTAGTCGAGCTTCTGCGACTTCTCACCGTCGTGTCGCTGGCCGTTGTCGTAGCGCTGTCCGTAGACGCCGCGACGTAGCCGCGTCTCCGCGAACAGCTTCTCCTCGACCTTCCCCTTCTTCCGAAGCTCGAGTTGCGTCTCGTAGATGTCGATCTCGCGCGCCCAGTCCTCGCGAATCTTTCCCGCCAGGGCCTGCTTCCAAGTGCTCTCAGTCATCGCGAACGTGCTCCGCCGTGGGACCCTATCCGAATTTCGGTCGTGCGGGGTTTTACCGCATTTTCCGGTGCGACAAGTCGGGAATCGATCCGCTCGTGATAAACCATCGGAAATGTCAGGATTTTTCGTTGGCTACCGCTCCGCAGCACGCCCGCCGGGACGGGGAAATGGATCCAGGACCGGGAAACCGCTCGAAGAGCTGGAGGGACAAACGGTCGGGAACGCCCGATCAGTCGAACGGTTCGGCGTTCTGGGAGGGGCCGGCGACTCGAGGCCGGGCGTCTCTTTTCGGGACGAAGGTCCGGACCGCGGGCGCCCCGTCCCGTGCGTGCGGGTCGATGGACTGGCCGGGATCCCGACCGGGACATAGAGTCTCGGCCTTTCGTTCCGTCCCCGAGCCATCCCCGCATGTCGAACACTCCGAGGCGTTTCGCGAGCTCCACCGATGCCGTCCACGCGGGCGCTCCCCGCGAGCGGCCACATCACGCGCTCGCCCACGAAGTCGCTCAGACCGCGACCTACACCTTCGCGAACACGGCCGAGCTCGAACGGTACATGCGCGGTGAAGATCCCGATACGCACCGCGAGGAGTACGGTCGCTACGGAAACCCGACCGTGCGCGAGCTCGAACAGCGCGTCGCGGAGCTCGAGGGCGCCGACGACGCGGTGGCCTTCTCGAGCGGCATGGCCGCGACGACGTCGGTGGTCTTCACGCTGCTCAAGGCCGGCGACCACATCGTCTTGTTCCGTGACTGCTACCGGCGCACGCGGCAGCTCGTCACGCAGCTGTTGCCGCGCTTCGGCGTGGAGCACACCGTGGTGCCGCCCGGCGACCTCGGAGCGATGGAACGTGCGCTCCGGGATTCCACGCGCATGGTGATCAGCGAGTCTCCGACGAATCCGTTCTTGTATTGCGCGGAGCTCGATCGCCTCTCGCAGATCGTGCGCGCCCACGGGCGCATCCGCGTGCTCGTGGACGCGACGCTGGCAACGCCGGTCAACGTGCGCCCGCTCGCGCTCGGCGCCGATCTCGTCCTGCACAGCGCGACCAAGTACCTCTCGGGGCACAACGACGTGCTGGGCGGCGTCGTCGCCGGCCCGAGCCATCTCGTGGGGCTGCTCCGCGAGGCGCGCGGCGTGCTCGGAGCCGTGCTCGATCCCCACGCCGCGTTCCTGATCGTGCGCGGTCTCAAGACGCTCGGGCTCCGCATCGAGCGCCAGAACGCGACGGCGCTGGCCGTGGCGCGTGCCCTCGAGGGTCACCCGAAGGTGCGGCGCGTCTTCTATCCCTTCCTCGAGAGCCATCCGTCGCACGCGATCGCGAAGGCACAGATGCAGGGCGGTGGCGGGATGGTGAGCTTCATCGTGAACGGCAGCCGCGAGGAGGCGGCGCGCGTCGTCGACCGCTGCCGGATCGCGAAGATCGCGGCGTCGTTCGGCGGGCTCGAGACGCTGATCGAGCAGCCCGCGATCATGAGCTACTTCGAGCTCACGGACGAGCAGCTCCGCGCGCTCGAGATCGACCCCGCGCTGATCCGCCTCTCCGTCGGCGTCGAAGAGACGAACGACGTCGTCGAGAGCGTGCTCCAAGCGCTCGGGGACTAGGTAGAAAGCCCCCCTCGAGGGCGCGTGCGCGTCTGGGTGCGCGTCAGGGGCCTCGCCGGGTTCACGCCGGGGAGACACGTGGCGCGCGACGCCTCTGCGCGAGGCGGCGTCAGACCTCGGCGGGGTCCGAGTAGGAGCCGAAGACGTCGCGGAGGACGTCGCAGATTTCCTGCTCCGTCGCGTAGACGCGCGCCGCGGCCACCACGCTGGGCACGAGGTTCTCGCCGCGCTCGGCGGCGCGGCGCACGTCCGCGAGCGCGGCGTTGACGGCGGTCGCGCTGCGCCCGGCCTTGAGCGCCGCGAGGTCCTCGAGCTTCTTTTTGGCGACCTCGGGATCGATGCGCAAGGTCGGAATGCGCGTCTGCTCGGCGGCGCGATAGGCGGTGACCCCCACCACCGTCCGCTCCCCGTTCGCGAGCTTCCGCTCGAACTCGTACGCGCTGTTCGCGATGCGCCGCTGCGGATAACCGTTCTCGATCGCCGCGACCATGCCGCCCATGGCCTCGACGCTGCGGAGGATCTCCCGCGCCTCCGCCTCGAGGCGGTTCGTGAGCCACTCCACGGTGTAGGAGCCGGCGAGAGGGTCGACGGTGTTCGCGACGCCCGTTTCGTGGAGGAGGATCTGCTGCGTGCGCAGCGCGATCGTCGCCGCTTCCTCGGTGGGGAGCGCGTACGTCTCGTCGAGCGAGTTCGTGTGCAGCGACTGCGTTCCGCCGAGCACCGCCGCGAGCGCCTGGATCGCGACGCGAGCGATGTTGTTGTACGGTTGCTGCGCGGTGAGCGAGACCCCTGCCGTCTGCGCGTGCATGCGCAGACGCAGGCTCGCCTCGAGCCGCGGCGAGTAGCGCTCGCGCACGAGGCGCGCCCAAAGCCGCCTCGCAGCCCGAAATTTCGCGATCTCCTCGAAGAAGTCGTTGTGAACGTCGAAGAAGAAGCTGAGGCGGGGCGCGAACGCGTCCACCGCGAGCCCGCGCTCGAGGCACGCCTCCACGTAGGTGAGCCCGTTCGCCAGCGTGAACGCGAGCTCCTCGGCCGCCGTCGCGCCCGCCTCGCGCATGTGGTACCCGCTGATGGACACCGGGTGGTAGCGTGGCATCTCGCGCGCGCAGAACTCGATGGTGTCGGTGACCATGCGCAGCGCCGGGCGGGGCGGCACGAGCCACGCGTGCTGCGCGATGAACTCCTTGAGGCAGTCGTTCTGGATCGTCCCGCCGAGGGCGGCGCGCGGAACGCCGCGCACGTCGGCGAGCGCGACGTAGAACGCGAGGAGCACCAGCGCCGGCCCGTTGATCGTCATCGACGTGGTGACGCGGTCGAGAGGGATCCCCGAAAAGAGCGTCTCGAAATCGCGCAAGCTGTCGACGGCGACGCCGCACACGCCCACTTCACCGCGCGCGCGCGACGAATCGGAGTCGTACCCCATCAGCGTGGGGAAATCGAAAGCGGTCGAGAGCCCCGTCTGCCCTTGCTCGAGCAAGAAACGGAAGCGCCGGTTCGTGTCCTCGGGCGTGCCGAAGCCCGCGAACATGCGCATCGTCCACGGCTTGCCGCGGTACATGTCCGCGTAGGGCCCCCGCGTGAAGGGAAACGCTCCCGGCTCGCCGAGATCGAGGGCTGGATCGACGGTCACGTCCTCTGGCCCCAGCACGGCGGGCACCTCGATGCCGCTCCACGTCTCGAACTTGCGGGAGCGCTTCGGCTTTTCGTCGTCGTTCACGGACACGTCGCGGAGAAGCGGCCGCTCGCTGCAGGCGTGGGGCGGCCGGCGTTCGAGGTATCGGAGACGCTGCCCGAAATCCAGACGTCGCCGGAACAAACGAGCTCCGCCTCCGCCTCGTCGAGCAACGGCGGCTCGGCGATGGCAAGCTCGACCCGCACCGAATCCCCCGGAGACAGGTCGAGGGGAAAGCTCGGCGTCGCGTCCAGGGAGAACGCGTCCACGACCGATCCGTCCGCATTCCGCACTCCGAAGCTGCCGAGCGAGACCGTCGTGGCTTCGGGAGCGGCGCCGCCGAGGTCGAGAACCAAATCGAAGGTCCCGGAGAGCGAGGCGCCGAACGGGCCGTCATCGACGGTGAGCTCGACCGCCTCGACACGCGCGCTCAGCGAGACGGCCCCCTTGCTGCCACAGCCGGAGCCGGCGCCGACGAGGAGCAGAGCCGCGATGAGGAGCGGGCGCACTCTCCCGAGATTAGTCCCTCGGCCCAAAACGTCGACAGGGGATCGACTCCCGCCCGATCCGCGTTCTAGAGCGACGAACGGTTGGGAACGCGCCGAAATATGCGGAAAACAGCGTCG
>CAYYWA010000068.1:6791-20771 GCA_964475255.1 uncultured Sorangium sp. | reverse complement strand
TACTGGTTGTTCTCGATGATGTAGACGGCCGGGAGGCTCCACAGCTCGGCCATGTTGAAGCTCTCGTAGACCTGGCCCTGGTTAGCCGCCCCGTCGCCGAAATAGACGAAGGTCACCTTGCCGTTGCCCCGGTAGCGGTTGGCGAAGGCCAGGCCGGTGCCCAGAACGGTGGAGCGGGGGGTGGAGGCGACTCGCCGGGCGCCTGCGAGGGCAAGGCGTGGGCCACCGCCGATCCCACGAAGGCGGGCCCGTTCCAGGTGACGGCCGAAAAGAACGTGGGGCCCTTGGCGGGTGTCGTTCCGGATCCGATCTACGGAAACGAGCAGCAACGTTTCAACGTGTACCGTCCCGCCAACCTCGAAAACAGCGGCTACTGTCACCCCATCCTCATCTGGGCGAACGGATACCGGGACAACCCCGAACAGAATCCGCCGGATTGTGTCGTCAACCAGGCCTCCAACCAGTGGTGCGGGCAGTACTTGCCCATGCTGAATCACCTCGCGTCGCATGGGTTCGTCGTGGTGGCTCCGCTCAGCACCGCCACGGCCGAGGGCGATCCGCTCCCCACGATCGCAGGCCTCGACTGGATCCTCGAGGAGGCCCGGGACCCGAGCAGCCCCTACTATCAGCGCCTCGATACGGACAACATCGGCCAGCTCGGCCACTCGTATGGCGGAATGTCGACGTGCATGTCGGCGTCCGACCCTCGTTACAAAGCGCTCGCCACGATTTGCGGCACCCGGGCGCTCACCGGTGTTCACACTCCGATGTTGTTCTTCTGCGGAGGGAAAGACACGACGGTGAGTTGTTCCGGCGTCAGGAACACGTTCCTCACCGTCACCGACCAGCCCGCCTTCTTCATCAACGAGCTGAACGCGGATCACGGGAGCTGGGTGTACCAGGGAGCGAATGGTGTCTCGCTCTCATCGGCCGCCGCGTGGTTCCGGGTGCACTTGATGAACGATACGGCGAATCGCAAGTACTTCTACGGCGCAAATTGCGTATTTTGCAACGACAACCGCGTTGAAGTCGAACAAAACAGCCTGATGCTTCAGTGATCGAAGCGCGGGCGAAAGCGGCCGCAGCGACGCGCTCCCGCGCGGCGCCCCGAGCCAGGGCGTCGCGCCGGTCACGACACGCGTGAATCGCTCGCGCAGCTCGAGCGCGCGTTCAATCGGGGGGAGCAGCGCACGGGCACGGCCTCGAGCCCGGCATCCTCAGCCGATGACGGCGCGTCCAGGTGTGCTACCACCACCGACGCGGCGCGTTCGGGACCCTCGGGTGCTGGCTCGCCTACACGGGTTCGTGGTACACGGTCCCCCCCGTCGCATCGCCTCAGAATAGCTTGGGAGCGCACACTTGGAAGCTCAGGGCGCAGGAGCCCGAAAAACCGACCACGACGTGTTCCTGAACGAGTCGCCCCGACCGGAACCCATCGAGCTGTCGGTCGTCGTCCCCTGTTACAACGAAGCCTTGAATATTGTCGAGCTGACGGAACGCATGCTGTCTGTGTTCGACGAGGGCGGCATCGCGGGGGAGCTCGTGCTGGTCGACGACGGGTCGACCGACGGGACGGCGCGCGCGATCGCGGAACAGGTCGAGCGCCACCCAGGACGGGTGGTTGGAAAATTCCACCCCGAGAACCGGGGGCTCGCCGCGGGATGGCGGACCGGTGCCGAGGCCGCTCGCGGCACGCACGTGGCGGTGATCGACGCGGACCTCCAGTACCAACCGGAAGACGTCCTCAAGCTCTACCGGGAAATGAAGGAGTCCGGCGTCGACGTCGTCCAGGGATGCCGCACCCTTCCCGGTCGCGTGCGCGACAGTCGCTACTACATGTCGCGGGGCTTCAACACCATTCTGAACGTGGCGTTCGGGATGCGCCTGCGCGACAACAAGTCGGGGTTCATCTGCTGCACGCGGGAGACGTTCCTCGACATCCTGAACTACCGCGGCTCGTACGCGTACTGGCAGTCCTTCATCATGGTGGCCGCCCACGCGAAGGGCTACACGTTCAAGGAAGTCGATACGATCTTCGAGCAGCGCCGGCAGGGAAAGTCGTTCCTCGAGGGGCGCTGGGTCAAGGCGACGGCGAAGAGCTTGCTCGACGTGCCGAAAGCCATGTGGGAGTACCGCGTGCACACGCACCCGAAGGACGTGGCACGGCAGTTCCTGCAGGCCGAGGGCGTCCCGATCGGCGAGCCGCCTTCGCGAGCGGCGGATCCCGTGCGCTGGCGCGCGTACATGCTCTCGTTCGAGAAGAGCCACTGGATGATCACGCGCGGCGTCGAGCGCTACTACGAGACGCTCAACGCGACCCAGTGGTTGTCTCCCGCGCAGATTCGCGAGCTGCAGAACGAGAAGCTGCGCCGCCTCGTGCGGCACGCCTACGCCAAGGTGCCGTACTACCGGGCGCGCATGCAGGAGAAGAAGCTCACGCCCGACGACATTCGCACGCAAGAGGACCTGCACCTCTTGCCGTTGCTCAGCAAAGACGACGTCCGCAAGCACCTCCACTCCGGCATCCTGCAAGAGGGGCTCTCGGAGAGCGAGGTCTTGCGCATCACCACCTCCGGGAGCACCGGAGAGCCCTTCGTCTGTTACGCCGACAGAGCTCAGCTCGAGTTCCGCTGGGCCGCGACGCTCCGCTCGCAGGAGTGGACCGGGTATCGTTTCGGCGATCCGTGCATCCGGCTCTGGCATCAGACGATCGGGATGACGAAGTCGCAGACGTACCAGGAGCAGCTCGATGCCTGGTTCTCGAACCGGACGTTCATCCCGGTGTTCGAGATGTCGGAGCAAAACCTCGAGAAGACCGTCGAGCTGATCGGAAAGCGCGCGCCCGTCCTGATCGACGGCTACGCGGAGGCGTTCACGCTGCTCGCTCGCTACCTCGAGTCGCGGGGGCGCGGGTTCGACCACTCGCCGACCGCAGTGATGTCGAGCGCCCAGACGATGCCGAAAGAGAGCCGCGCGCTGATCGAGCGCATGTTCGGCTGCGCGGTGTTCGACAAGTACGGCAGCCGCGAGTTTTCCGGGATCGCGTACGAGAGCGCGGCGCACGACGGGCACCTGGTGGTCGCGGAGGGCTACATCGTCGAGCTGCTCGTGGACGGCCGCCCGGCGCGCCCCGGTGAGACGGGCGAGGTCGTGATCACCGATCTCAACAACCTGTGCATGCCGTTCATTCGCTACCGCATCGGCGACCTCGCGACGGCCGTCGACAACGACGTGCCGAGCACCTGCGGGCGGGGCCTGCCGCGGATCGGCGAAATCCAGGGGCGCGTTCAGTCGATCATCCAGGGCACGGACGGGCGCTTCGTGCCCGGCTCGTTCTTCCCCCACCTGCTCAAGGACTACGAGTACGCGATCCAGCGCTTCCAGGTGGTGCAGGAGGAGCCCAACGCGATCCGGCTCCGCGTCGTGAAGGCGCCGCGGTACGCCGACTCGACGATGGAGGAAATCCAGGCGACCATTCGCCAGTACCTCGGGGAAGACCTGCGTATCGACGTGGTCTTCGAGGACAAGATCGCGATGGTCCGCACCGGAAAGCACCTCGTCGCGGTCTCGAAGCTGCCCATCGATTTCCAGAAGCGGGCGCCGAAGAGCGCGCTCTCACACTGAGCGATGGGCTCCCGCGTCCTGGTCATCGGCTCTCAGGGGTTCGTCGGCAAAGCGCTGCGCTCGTTGCTCGCCGAGCGCGGCACGAACCCCGTCGGCGTGGGCGCCCCCGGCACCTCCGCCGACTTCGAGGTCGATCTCACGCTGCCCAGCTACGACCCGGAAGCGCTCGCCGAGCGCGTGGGCGCGGTGGAGGGCGTCATCTACCTCGCCGCGCGGATCACGCGGGGCTCCTGTGTCGGCGCGGAAGCGCGGCGCAACCTGACGGTGATCGCGGACGCCGCGGTGCGCACGTTCGAGGCCTTCCACGATCGCTACCGGGCGCACTTCGTCTTTTGCTCGAGCATCAAGGTCTACGGGCCGAGCGAGCAACCCCTCGGTCCCGAAGTGCCGGTGCTCCGCCCGGAGCCGTATTCGTACGGTTCGGCCAAAGCGCTCGCCGAGCGGCTCTTGGCGACCAGCGCGCTGCGCAGCGGCGGGCAGCTCGCCGTGGTCCGGCCGAGCTTCATCTACGGGCCGGGGCAACGAGCCGACAACGCGATCCCGATTTTTCTCTCCGCGTGCTTCGCGGGGAAGGCTCCCGTCGTCTTCGGGCACGGTCGCGAGCTGCGCGACGACGTCTTGGTGCGCGACGTGGCGGAATGCTTGGCCGAGGCCTGCTCGCGGCGGGCAACCGGCGTCTTCAACGCGACGGGCGAGCGCAGCCGCACGCTGTTCGAGGTCGCGGAGCTCTGTTGCCGCGCCGTCGAGACAGTGGGCGGTCCGGCTGGGCTCCATCCCGTGCTCGATCCCTCGCGACCCGGCAAGGCGTGGATCGATCAGCGGTTCGACCGCACGCGCACCGACGCGGTTCTGGGGTGCCGGGCCACGCCGTTGTTCGAGGGCCTCGTCGAACAAGCGCGGTGGATGCGCGAGCAAGCCGCCGGCCAGCGCGGAGCCGCGCCATGAAGGTCGTCGTCACCGGAGCAACGGGGCACCTCGGACGCTCCGTCGTCGAACGCTTCGCACGCGCCGGCTGCGCCGTGGTCGCCGTGTCGCGCTCGGGGCGTGCCCCCGAGCCCCCGTTCGGTCATCCGGCGCTTCCGCGTATGGAAACGCTTGCCGTCGACCTTTGCAGCGATGCTGCCGTGGGCGCCCTCGCGGACGCGCTCGGACCAGAGGTCACGCTCGTCCATCTCGCGGGCAGCCGCCCACCCGGCACGTCGGACTCCACGCGCGCAGCGAGGAGCGCGCTGCTCGACCTGGACGTGATGGGCACGCAGCGGGCGCTGGAAGCGGCGAGTCGCGCCGGCGTGCGGGCGGTGATCTACGCCTCGAGCGCCGAGGTGTACGGCATCCCGCAGACCCCGGACGCGGTCTCCGAAGAATCCGCGACGCGCCCGATTTCCGACTACGGCGTGGTCAAGCTCTCCGGCGAGGATCACCTGTTCGCGTTCGCGGCGGAGAGCGCCGTGCGCGCGGTGGCGCTTCGCTTCCCGGCGATTTACGGCCCGGGCGAGCGTGTGTCCCGCGCGCTCCCGAGCTTCTTGCGCGCGGTCGCCGCGGGCCGTGTCCCCGTCGTCTCCGGCGACGGCTCGGAGCAGTGTGACCAGGTCCACGCGGCCGACGCGGCCCTCGCCATCGAGCGCGCGGCGACCACGGACGCGAGCGGCGTGTTCAACGTCACTGACGGCGAGGCGCACTCCGTCCGCGCGCTCGCCGCGACGGCCCTCGAAGCCGCGGGTCTCTCCGGAGCGCCCGAGCACCACCCTGCGACGAAACCCTGCGTCGGAGCGCACCTGAGCATCGAGCGCGCGCGCCGCGTGCTCGGCTTCCAGCCCGAAGTCCCGCTCGCCGAAGGCATGCGCGAACAGCTCGCGTGGTTGCGGGCCAGCGGCGAGGCGACCGCTTGAGCCCGATCCGCTACGTGAGCCCGCCGCGGCCGGCGGACATCAACTACGACGAAGCGCGCGTCGCCCCGTACGTGCTCCCCGACGTGCTCGTCGCGAGCGACGGCACGCGCATCGACTCGGCCGACGCCTGGCGTACCCGGCGCCGCCCCGAGCTCCTCGAGCTCTTCTCGCGCATCGTCTACGGCAGAACGCCGCCCGCGGTTCCCGTGCGGGTCGCGACGACGAGCGCCGACGAGCCGGCGAGCTTCGGCTTCGTCACGCGCCGAGAGCTCGACGTCGTGGTCGGCGAGGGGCCGACGAGCGCCGTTCTCCGCGTGCTCGTGTTCCGTCCCCGTGAGGCTCGGGGTCCCGTTCCGGCGTTCCTCGGCATCAACCTGCTCGGAAATCACACCGTGCATCCGGATCCTCGGATCCGGCTCGCCACCGGCTGGGTGCCGCACAGCCCCGAATGCGGCGTCTTCGATCACGAAGCGACCGACGCGTCGCGCGGCATGCACGCGCGCCGCTGGCCCGTGGAGCTCCTCGCCGCGGCCGGCTACGCGCTCGTGACCGTGTACGCGGGCGACATCGATCCCGACCATCCGTACCCGCGCGAGAGCGGCGTCCGGTACGGGCTCCGCGACGCGCTCGCTCCCGAGGGACCCGACGCGTGGGGGTGCATCGGCGCGTGGGCATACGGGCTCTCGCGCGTGCTCGATGCCCTGGAACGGCTCCCCGAGATCGACGCGAGCCGCGTCGCGGTCGTCGGCCATTCACGCTTCGGCAAAGCGGCGCTCTGGGCCGCGGCCCAGGACGAACGCTTCGCGCTCGCCGTCGCGAGCGGCTCCGGGTGCGCCGGAGCGAAGCTCTCGCGCCGTCACTTCGGCGAGACGGTCGCGCACATCACGGCGCGCTTTCCGCACTGGTTCTGCGAGAGCTTCCGCGCGTACGCCGATCGCGAGCACGAGCTGCCGTTCGATCAGCACGCGCTGCTCGCGTTGCTCGCGCCGCGCCCGGTGTACATCGTGAGCGCCGAGCAGGATCTCTGGGCCGATCCGAAAGGCGAGCTGCTCGCGTGCCTCGCGGCGAGCCCCGCCTATTCGCTGTTCGGACGCTCCGGCATCGACGTGTCGCCCGAGGCGATACGGCTCAACGTGGCATACGGCGACCACATCGGGTATCACCGCCGCCCCGGAGGGCACGACCTCATCACGGCCGATTTCTGGCATGCCCTCGCGTTCGCGGGGCGGCACCTCGGCTAGCCGCCCTCCTCGCGCTCACTTTCACCAACCTCCCCGTGGAGGAGCTCGCGCAGGAAGCGACGGGCATCTTCGTCGTCGCTCTCGCGCTGACTCTCGCGAACCGTCTTCTGCGGGCCTCCCGAGGGCAAGCGGCGATCGTCGTAGACCACGCCGGCGCCCGTTCCGCCCTTTTCGTCTTCCGCGCTGCGATCGAAGCGATGAATGGTCTTCGGCGGCTGCGGATCGCTCAGGGTCTCTTGCTCGAGCTCTTTGCGCTCGTCGGGGTGCTGCTTCGACGGTCTTCCCTTGTTCGGCATCCCTCCCCACCAGGCAACCTTCGAGCCACGCGGCGCATTTTCGCGGCGGATCCCGCGCTGCGGATCCCCCGCTTTGATGTCATTCCTCGATGGGCTCGACGCGACGCGGCTCCCCGTCGGGGATGGCCCACTCCGGCTTGACCCAATCCTTCTCGGGCTCGGGCTCGCGGTATTCCGGAGGTTCCTCCCGCAGCGGCTCCTGCGTGCGCGGCGGGGTCTTCGCAGCAGACGGCGCACGCCCACCGCGGTCGCGGGAGCCCGCGTTCGAGCGCCGAGGGTTCTCGTCGCGCGCCTCGCGCGAGCCCGCTTCTGGCTGCTCGCCCTCGTCTTCCGAACGCTCGGGGCTCTCGGTGGGCTCCGGATCCGCTTCCGCGTCGGGGCTCGCCAGCGCGCGCTCCGCTTGCTCCGCCGTGTCGGCGGCAGCGGGCACCGACTCCGCTCGCCCGGTGCTCGGATGGCTCGAGGTCGGCTCTGGCGCGGGTGGCCTGGGCTTCTCCGAGAGCGACTGATAGTCGCCGGGGAGCGCCGCGGGCGCCTTCTCGTCGGAGTCGCCGCGCAGCAGGAGCAGGCCGCCAGCGAGGCCGATCCCGAGCGCGATGGCCGCGACGGCGACGATGCTCCCGAGACCTCCGTGCGCCGGCGGCGGCAGCTCGCTCGGCACGGGCGTTTCTGGCCAGGTCGCGCGGGGCCGTTCGGTGCTGACGGCGACCGGGCTCGCCGCGACGGTGAGCGCCGCCGGATCCGTGCTGGTGGGCACGACGCTCGCTTCCCGAACCGATGGCGGCGGCAAGCTCTCGGACGCCGCCACGGTGGCAACGACGATCTCCGGCGCCGGCACCTGCGTTTCCCTGAACTCGACGCCGAGCACGTCACGCAGAGCGTCCGTCATCTCCCGCGCCGACTGAAAGCGTTGGTCGGGCTCGCGGTGCACGGCGCGCGCGAACCACTCGTCGAACCCGAGCGGCACCGAGGCGACCTGCGACGGCACCGGGATGTCGCGCACGCAGATCTGCAGCACCAAATCGCCGAGCCCGTCGCTCCAGAACGGACGCTTGCCGGTGAGGCACTCGAACGCGATGACGCCGAGCGACCACAGGTCCGAGCGATGATCGACCGCCTTGTTCCCCTGCGCCTGCTCCGGGCTCATGTAATAGGGGGTGCCCAGGATCGAGCCCGTTCGCGTGCGCGCGCCCTCCGTCCCGAGCCCGTCGATCTTGGCCACCCCGAAGTCGAGGACCTTGGCGATCTCCTCGTCTTCGTTGTGCACCAGAAACACGTTCTCCGGCTTGAGGTCGCGGTGCACGATCCCGGCTTCGTGCGCTCGCCCGATCGCTCGCCCCACGTGGGTTGCGATGCGCACCGTGTCCGCGGCGCTCAGGCGCCCCACGCGCTTGAGCCGTTGAGCCAGGTTTTCCCCCTCGAGGAGCTCCATCACGATGAACGGAGAGCCCTCGTCCATGCCGTAGTCGAGGATCTGGACGACGTGGGGGCTGCGCAGCGCCGCGGCGGCCTTCGCCTCACGCAGGAAGCGCGCCACCTTGTCGTCATCCGGCACGATGTCGCGATCGATCAACTTGACCGCGACGGGCGCCTGCAAAATCAAATGCTCGGCGCGCCAGATGGTGCCCATTCCGCCCGCCTCGAGGCGTCGCTCGAGCCGATACCGGCCTGCGAGCACACGCTGTGACTCGAGAGCGGGGCTGCTCATCAGGCACGACCATAGCGCCCGCCCGGCCGGGCTCAAGCTTTCAGCAATGGCCTGCTAAAGGAGGGGCGGCCCGTCATGCCTTCCGCGAGTTTCGGTATCCCCACGGTTCGGCCCGCCTCGGGCTCGCGGGTCGAGCGCATTCGGCTGGATGCGTCGGAGATTCCGGCGCTTTTCGCGCGTTTGGTCGCCGCCGAGCTCGCCGCCTGCATCGAGCGTGACGGCTCCGCGACGCTCTGTGTGAGCTTCGCGGAGGCGCTCCGCTCGCCGCTCCGCACGCTCGCGCGCCTCGACAGCGTGCCCTTTTGCCTGGTCTCGCTCTACTTCGGTGACAATCGCGGCGCGGCGAATGACGCGCCCGGGAGCACCTCCCGCAGCGTCATCGAATCGTTCGCCGAGCCTTTAGGGATCCCGGAATCCAACTGGCATGCGCCGCGCAGCACGCTGTCGGATTTCAGGCAAGCGGTTCAGGAGTACGAGGCTTCCTTACCTCCTACTTTCGACGTCCTCGTTCTCAGCGCCGGGCCGGATGGACGGGTGGCGGGGCTCTTGCCGCACTCCCCGGCGCTCCGCGACCACGACCGCCGCGTGGCCGTGCTGTCGGAGGCTCCGCCTCCCGGCCAGTACACGCTCACGGGCCGAGCGATCGTCGAGGCGCGGTGCACGATCGTGCTCGCCACGGGGCTCGAAACCGCGCGCGCCGTAGCAGAAGCGCTCGAAGGCACGACCGACCCGGAGCGCTGTCCGGCGCGCCTCGCGCGAAACGCCGTGTGGTTGATGGATCACGAAGCGGCGAGCGCGCTCACCGGTTCGTGGCCAGACGACAGCGGCGCAGAACTCCCCTCCGAACGGCCGAACACTCGATGATGGAAGACGATGGAGTGAGCTGCCCTGACCGCGCCCTGACTGCACATGACTGAAACGTGACGGGAGGGAAGCAAAGGTGAGTGCGACACTCCTTTGAGTGACGTTCGTTCAGCGCATCGTTTCTGCCCCCCTCCCCCCGCGTCGTCCGGCCCAAACTCTCCGAGAGTTTCAGTGGCTCGGGGCGCTTCCGTTCATCCTGACGCACTTCGTGCCGCTCGCCGCCATCTGGACGGGCACCAAGTGGCAAGACTGGGCCGTGTGCGCGGCCCTGTACTTCATCCGGATGTTCGGCGTGACGGGCGCGTACCACCGATACTTTTCGCACCGAACGTACAAGACGAGTCGCTTCTTCCAGTTTTGCCTGGCGTTCCTGGCCCAAACGAGCGTCCAGAAGGGCGCGCTCTGGTGGGCGGCGCACCATCGGACGCACCACAAGTTCTCGGATCAGGACGGGGACCCGCACGATGCGCGGCGCGGCTTTTGGTACTCGCACTGCGGGTGGCTGTTCGACCGGACCGAGGCGACCGACTACTCGAAGGTTCGTGACCTCGCGAAGTATCCCGAGCTCGTGCTGCTCAACGTGATGCCGCACCTCCCCCCGGCGGTGCTGGGCGTCGCGGTGTGGTGGCTGTTCGGCTGGTCCGGCTTCTTGATCGGGTTCGTGCTGAGCACGGTTCTGCTTTGGCACGGCACCTTCACGATCAACTCCCTCACGCACATGATCGGACGCCGCCGCTACCCGACGACGGACAACAGCCGCAATCACCTCGGGCTCGCCCTGCTCACGCTCGGCGAGGGGTGGCACAACAACCACCACCACTACATGGGCTCGACGCGCCAGGGCTTCTTCTGGTGGGAGATCGACATCACGTACATGATCCTCAAGGCCCTGTCGTGGGTCGGCCTCGTTTGGGATCTCAAGGAGCCGCCCGCGCGCGTGTACGATCCGAAGTCGATGCTCCCCGCGACCCCCGAGCAGGAGCCCGCTCCGAAAGCGCGGGTCCCGGCCACCGTGTCGGCCGCCGCTCCGCCCGCGACGGCAACGGTGGCCCCGCCCGCCGGGAGCTGACTACGACGGCAGCCAGGGGGCAGCCCGCGGGGGGGCCTGCCGCCCTGCGAGATCTCGAGCTTTTTCGCGGCCGTCGTGAAGGGAGAACGAGCCGCGTAACCGACGGCGCCTGCCCGGCGTAGCCTCGTTTCGAGGTCCGGCAGTGGGTCTACCGTTCGGGTTTCGCGCGCTCTCGAAAACCGCCAGCCTCGCGGCCATGGTGGTCGCCTGCGCGCGCACGGAGCCGCCCGAGCCCGCTCCGGCCCCGCTCGCAACGAGGGAGAAACCGCCCATGGCGCACACCGAAATGCATCGCACGGAGACCCCCGCTCGACTCGAGACGGCGCTGCTCGCCGGTGGTTGTTTCTGGGGAATGGAGGAGATCCTGCGCTCCATCCCCGGCGTGGTGGAGACCGAGGTCGGCTACACGGGAGGAAACACCGAGAGCCCCACGTACGCGACCGTGAGGACGGGACGAACGGGTCACGCCGAGTCCGTGCGCGTGGTGTTCGACCCGGCGAAGCTCTCGTACGAAGAGCTGCTCGAGAAGTGGTTCTTCCGCATGCACGATCCGACGACGAAGAATCGGCAGGGCAACGACATCGGCACGCAGTACCGCTCCGCGATTTTCGTCACCACGCCGGAGCAGCGACGCATCGCGGAATCCGTCAAACGACGGGTCGACGAGAGCGGCAAGTGGCCCCGCCCGGTCGTCACCGAAATCGTCGATGCGGGCCCGTTCACGCCCGCCGAGGACTACCACCAGCGCTATCTCGAGAAAAACCCGGGCGGATACACGTGCCACTACCTCCGGGAATGAGCAGCGCTATCGTTGCTCTCCCATGTTGAGGCCTGGCGAGTACGTCCGCGACTTGTTGGAGAGCGAGCCTGGGCGGCGCGTGACCGCGCGGGGTTGGGTGAAGACGCGCCGCGACAGCAAGGGGCTCCATTTCGTGCAGCTCAACGACGGGAGCTGCTTTCGCGACCTTCAGGTCGTGCTCGAGGCCGGCGCGGTGCCGGAGAGCGCGCTCACGCACGTGACCACGGGGGCGTGCGTCGAGATCGAAGGCGAGATCGTGGCCTCGCCGGCGGCGGGACAGCGCGTCGAGCTGCGTGGAACGGCCGTGCGCGTGCTCGGGCCCGCCGACCCGACCACGTACCCGCTGCAGAAGAAGGGGCACAGCTTCGAGTTCTTGCGGGAGATCGCGCACCTGAGATCGCGCTCGAACACCTTCGGCGCCGTGTTCCGGGTGCGCAGCGCGTTGTCGTTCGCCATCCACCGCTTCTTCCAGGAGCGCGGGTTCGTCTACGTGCACACGCCGATCATCACCGCGTCCGACTGCGAAGGCGCGGGCTCCCTGTTCGGCGTGACGACGCTCGATCTCCAGAACGTACCGCGTACGAAGGACGGCAAGGTCGACTACTCGCAGGACTTCTTCGGGCGGCCCACGTACCTCACCGTGAGCGGGCAGCTCGAAGGCGAGACGTTCGCGCTCGCCTTCTCGAACATCTACACGTTCGGGCCCACGTTCCGCGCCGAGAACTCGAACACGCCCCGCCACCTCGCCGAGTTCTGGATGGTCGAGCCGGAGATGGCGTTCTGCGATCTCCAAGACGACATGCGCCTCGCGGAGGAGTTCCTGAAGTTCGTGATCGGCTACGCGCTCGAGCACTGCCGAGAAGACCTGGAGTTCTTCAATCAGCGCATCGAAAAGACGGTGATCGAGACGCTCGAGCACGTCGTCGGCTCCGCCTTCGAGCACGTCACGTACACGGAGGCGATCCGCCTGCTCGAGAGCGCGAACCGGACCTGGGAGTTTCCCGTCCACTTCGGCGCCGATCTGCAGAGCGAGCACGAGCGCTATCTCACCGAGGAGAAGATTGGCCGTCCCGTCATCGTCACGGACTACCCGAAAGAGATCAAAGCCTTTTACATGCGCGACAACGACGACGGGCGCACCGTGCGCGCGATGGACGTGCTCGCGCCGCGCATCGGCGAGATCATCGGCGGCAGTCAGCGCGAGGAGCGCCTCGACGTGCTCCGGGAAAAGATCCGAGCGCACGGCCTCTCCGAAGCCGCCTACTCCTGGTACCTCGATCTCCGACGCTTCGGCTCCGTCCCCCACGCCGGCTTCGGCCTCGGCCTCGAGCGCCTGCTCATGTACGTGACCGGCATGAAGAACATCCGCGACGTCATTCCGTTCGCGCGCACCCCCGGCTCGGCCGAGTTCTAGCGAGCACGCTGCAACCCTCGCCTTCGAAGGCGAGGACCCGGCAGAGAAAACCCTGGCCAGAGCAGCGGTGATGGGGAAGAACGACCGCATGACCGGCCCGGAGGAGTGGAGCACGAGTCGGCTATCACCCGGCTCGAAGCTGACGTTGGCAGCCATCGATCTGCTGGTGGTCGCGGGCCCCGACCGAGGCCGGCAGTGCCGCGTCACGAACCGCAAAGTGCGCGTGGGCACCGGGGACTCGGCGGAGCTCTGGCTGAGCGACCCCACGGTGAGCCGCCTGCATTGCGAGATCGAGGTGCGGCAGACGGGGATCCGGATCGTTTGATCGAAAGCGAGTTGTTCGGGCACGTGCGGGGTGCCTTCAGCGGCGCGGTGCAGGACCGTCCCGGGCTCTTCGAAGCGGCGCACGAAGGGACGCTGTTTCTCGACGAGGTCGGCGAGCTGCCCCTTTCGCTCCAGCCGAAGCTGCTCCGGGCGCTCGAGGCCCGCGAGGTGCGGCGCGTGGGCTCGAACGGGTCCCGAAAGGTCGACGTGCGCGTCTTGGCAGCGACCAATCGGCCGCTGTCGGAGGCGATCAACGACGGCACGTTTCGCGAGGACCTCTACTATCGCCTCGCCGTGGTCGAGGTCACGCTGCCGCCGCTCCGAGCTCGGCGCGAAGACATTCCCGTGCTCGCTCGGCACTTCTACTCCCGGTTCGCGGGGCCGGACGAGCCGCTGCCTGCACCGTTCGTCGAAGCGCTGGTCGCGCGCGCGTGGCCCGGCAACGTTCGCGAGCTTCGGAACTTCATCGAGCGCGCCGTCTCCCTCGGGTGGTCCGAGCGCGTCCAGGAAGAAAACGCCCGGGCCGCCGCGAGCCCCCCGCCGGGCCTCGAGGCGCTCGCGCGCCCCGACCTGCCGCTCAAGGAAGCCCGCGCCGAATGGAATCGTCAGTTCGAGCTGCTCTACGCGAGCGCTCTGCTCCGCAAGACCGGTGGCAACGTCACTCGAGCGGCAGAGCTCGCAGAGGTCCATCGACGCTCGTTTCAGCGGCTGATGGTGGACCACGGCTTGCGCTCGAGCGACGAGCAGTGGTC
>CAYYWA010000068.1:0-6691 GCA_964475255.1 uncultured Sorangium sp. | reverse complement strand
AGGAGGCTTGAATCCTGGCGAACGTGTCGTCGCGTGCGAACCAGAACCGGACCCCCGCCTGCTGCCGAACCGCGAGGCTATAGCCCTGCTCTCCCGTTTCGCTCCTGTACGGCTTGGCCAACACGACCCGGATCTCGTCGTCGAGCGTGTCCGCACGGATCCAGGCTTCGAGCGAGAACGGTTGACCCTCGGCGAAGGAGAAGTGGTCTCCGACGACCACACCCTGGGCGCCGGAAAGTTGAATCGCCCTATCGCCACCGCGCACGAGCCCCGGAACCCCGTACCCGATGGCACCCTGGTCCTCCTGGTACTCCCCCGGGTGATTGCCGGCGGAATCGAGCGCAGTCGGCCCGCTGAGCTCACCCAAGCGCCAGTACGCGAGAGGGCGATCGGCCAGCACGACCTCGGGATACGGCACCTCGTCTTCGGGAGCCGATGCTGCAGCGCCCGCCTCCGCTGCTCCGCCGAACGACGCTGCCCCGCCATTCTCGGGATCGGACGCTAGAGCGCCAGCCTCTGCTGCCGCGCCGCCTCCGGAAGCGTCGCCCGTGAGCCCTGCCGGATTCGGCGGCGAGCGCCGCAACCGGAGGCGATTGCGATCCGACGTCCGAGCACCCGCCTCGGAGCGCTCCGACTCCGGAGCTTCCCGACGATGCGACGCGCGTGATAGGCGAGGAAGAAGCCCGGCAAGTCACCGAGGAAGTCGCGAATCTGTTCCGCCCGGTCGCGGCGAGCGCACACGGCGCGACCATCGAATTCGAGCCAGAAGCGTGGGACGGAACGGAAGGGCGCGCGCTCGCAAGCGTTCACCCAGGGCGCATCTGGCGTATCACGCCAGCAGGCCCCCGAAGCGGTCGCGCCGCTGCGTCCGAGCCCGAGTGGCCCCGCCGGCCACTGCGCCGCCCCATGCGGAAGATAGCGTCGAACAGAGCGCGCGCGTGGAGAGGGGCGCCGCCGAATTCGCCCAAACTCGCTTCGCCGGGAAGAGGCGGCGCGAGCCACCCCTGCCGGAAAGGCTAGATCGCTCGTGGGTTATCGGGTCGTAGGGCTCGCCGGGGCGCCGAGGAGGTGGCGGCTGAGCTCGAGGGTGGCGGCGTAGCCGGAGACTCCGTGGAAGAGCCGCGGCACGAGCCGAATGCGTCTCCCGGTTGCTCGCAGGCGCTCGAGGCTCTCGGCCTGGGCGCGCTCGGCGAGGACGCGACGCGCTGCGACGGAGAGGGCGACGTCACCGGGCTCGGTGCCGGAGTGGTCGGCGAAGGGTTCGAGGGCTGCCGCTTCCGCTTGCGAAAAGAGGGGGCGGAGCGCGGCGTTCAGGACGATTTCGGCGATCGGGAGCTCGAGGTCGGTCGTGAGCGCGGACACGAGATCGAGCGTCTCGTTCGTCGGCATCTCCTCGGGCAACGACACGACCACGACGCCGCTCGTCTTCGGATCCTGGAACGACTTGAACGCGCGCTCGGCGTCGGCGCGAAGCCGTCCCGGCGGCGCCGCCGAGAGGATCACCTTGGGCACGCGCAGCATGTCGAGCCCGTGCCCGGTCGCGGGCCCGTCGAACACGATGGTGTCGAAGCGCGGCGAGCCGTCGGCGAGCGTCTCCGTCGAGTGGTACCAGGCCTTGCCGAGCAGCGCCCACTCCTTGAGGCCCGGCGCGCCGTTGAAGAAGCCCTCGACGTAGCGGTTGTCGAACAGCGCCTGCACGAGCCGTTCGCTGTGCAGCACGAGCCGCCCGTACTCGCGCAAGGCGACCTCCGGCACGAGCTGGACGCCCGCGATGTTCGGGCGCACGTACGCGATCTCGGGTCCCAGGGGGCCCGCGCCGAGCAGGGTCCCGAGCCGATCCTCCTCTCGACTCGCTGCGATGAGCACGTTCCGCCCGCGGTTCGCGAGGGCGAGCGCGAGCGCCGCCGAGATGGTCGTCTTGCCCGCGCCTCCCTTGCCGGTGACGAAGAGAAACCGAAGCGTTTCGAGTGAGCTCATGAGGTGCCAGCGCGCGGGACTGCGTGGTACATGTTCCGCCCCTGTTCGGAGGTCAAATGCGTAGGCCCCGCGTCATCCCGCGTCTCGTTCCGTTCATCGCGCTCGCGGCCGCAACGCTCGGCTGCCGTTCCGAACCCAAGCAAAAGGCCGCCGCCGCGAAGACCCAGGCAGCGAAGCCGTCGCCGCCGAGCCCGCCGAGCGCGACGTCAGCGCGCTTTCCCGTCCCACCGCCTCGAAACTGGGCGCTTCCGTCGGGCCCGCGCCTCGCGATCCTGGCAGGAAAGGGGGTCGGCTCGATCCGCATCGGCGCGACGGTCGCCACCATCGAGCGCCACATGGCGAAGCCCTGCGAGGTCAAGACGCCCGAGGTCTGCCGCTACGTCTCCCGCGCCGTCGAGTTCCACCTCGAGAACGGGGTCACGAAGACGATCTCCGCCTACAGGGCCGGCCGCCCCACCAAGGACGCCGAGGGCAAGGACGCCGAGTACGGCTTCTTCAACGGCGCCATTCCCCCCGATCTCCAGTTCGGCATGATCCCCGCGGCGATCCAGGAACACCTCGGAGCGCCCATCAGCGTCGACAAGAAGGACGTCGCTGGACCCGCGGATGCCGTCGAGGTCCACCACTACCCGGGCATGCGCATCGAGTACGATCGCATCCCGAACGGCAACCTGGTCGTCGGAGGCATCCGCCTCTTCAAGGAGACGAGCGCCGCGACGGCGCCGTCGGCGGCGGCCAGCCCGCGTTGCGCCCAGTTTGGCAGCGGCGGCACGCGCCGCCCGTCCGACGCGGGCGCTCGGCTCGGCGCTGTCTTCCGCTCGATTCGGCGCGCTCCCAACCGCTCGCGCTCTGCGAGCGCGCGGCTACTCCTGCCGCACGCGCCTTCGCTCCTGGATCATGTGCTGCGTGATCACGCGTTGAGCCTCGGGAGGCTCGACGAGCGTCCACACGTCGTGCTCGGGACGCGTGGCGGCCATTTCGAGAAGGATGTCCGCGCCGCGCTCCGGCGCGATCGCGTCCACGTGTCGACCGGGGAGCTCGACGACCGCGGTGCGCGCGCGCAAGCCCTCGAGGGTCGAGAGCACGCGCTCGAGCACGCCGCGAAAGACGATCTCGGAGTAGCGCTCGACCGTGCCGATGCCGAAGAACACGATCTTGTCGAAGGGCAGCTTCGGTCGCCCCGGGACGAGCAGCACCTCACCGAGCCGTCCCGTGACGAAGCCGGTCGCGACGAGCCGCGAAAGGCGCCCGGCGAGCCGAAAATCGACGAGGCCCGCGACGCCGCGCGGCGGCCGTTCCCCCTGAACGAGCGCGGCGACGAGCACCTCCGTCGCCAAGAGGTCGAGCTTGCGCAGAGACGGCTGCGTGAACCGAAGATCCACCTCAGCCCCCGCGCGACCGCGGGCCGCGGCTCTCGGGCGGCGGCTCGGGAGGACGCCCGCACTCGTTCGCCACGCGGTCGAGCACCCCGTTGACGAAGGCGCTGCTCTCCTCGGTGCCGAAGCGCTTCGCGATCTCGACCGCCTCGTCGAGGATGACGGCGCGCGGCACGTCGCGGCGATGCGCGAGCTCCCAAGCGCCCAGGCGCAAGAGGCTGCGATCGACCCGCGTCATCCGCTCGAGCCGCCAGTTCTGGCTCGCAGCGCGCAGCCGCGCGTCGGTCTCCTCGAGGTCGCGCGCGACGCCGCGCACGAGCTCGTCGGCGTAGGCGCGATCCTCGGGGTCTCCCGGTGTTTCGCGCCAGTAGTCGGCGATCACGCGCTCGGCGGAGTCACCGCCGGCGTCGAGAGCGAACAGCATCTGCAATGCGGCTTCCCGCGCCGTCGTGCGTGCACCCATGATCCATCATCCATCCGAGACTCGATCTAGTATCCCGCGTCGGAGAGGGCGCGTCCGAGGGATACCATCTCGAGAGCAGCGAGCGCCGCGTCGAAGCCCTTGTTGCCGGCCTTCGTGCCCGCGCGTTCGAGGGCCTGCTCGATCGACTCCGTCGTGAGAACGCCGAAGATCACCGGAACGCCGGAGGCGAGCGCCGCCTCGGCGAGGCCACGCGCGGTTTCGCCCGCGACGTGATCGAAATGCGACGTCGCGCCGCGGATGACCGCGCCGAGCGCCAGCACCGCGTCGAACTTCCCCGATCGCGCGAGCCGAGCAGCAACGGGTGGAAGCTCGAACGAGCCAGGGACGCGCACGAGGGTCACCGCGTCGGTCGCGACCCCGTGACGCTCGAGCGCGTCGAGCGCGCCCGCGATCAGGTTCTCCACGATCGCGCCGTTGAACCGCGCGGCGACGATGGCGAAGCGCGCGGGCCGGCTCAGCGTGTACGCGCCTCGAATCACCTCGATCTTGGCTTCACTGCCCATCGGACCTCGAGCGCCTTCTACCACGGAACCGAGCCGCCCACGGCGCGCCCTCCGGTCGCGAGCGCCCTTGGGGCCGCGAGCCTACGACGCCTTCGGGGGAAGGGGGATCGACCCCGCGATTTCGAGGCCGTAGCCCTGGATTCCGGCGATCTTCTTGGGGTTGTTGGTGAGCAGCGTGAGGCGGCGGACCCCGAGGGCGCGCAGGACCTGAGCGCCCAGCCCGTACTCCCGCAGCGTTCCCCCGTGCGGGCGCGTGGGCGCCGCCGGGGCGGCCTGCGCGGGCGCGCCGCCCCGCTCGTGGGCCAGCACCGACGCGAGCTCGAGCTTGAGGTCGCCCCGCGGCGGCAGGTACACGACCACGCCGCGGCCCCTCTGCTCGATCGCGTCGATGGCGAGCGCGAGGTTCCGGCCACCCTCGTTCACGGTCGAGCTGAACACGTCCCCGAGGGTGGAGCCCGAGTGCATGCGGCAGAGCACGGGCTCTTCTCCCGAGACGTCGCCCTTCACGAGCGCCAGGATCTGTCGGTTGTCCACCGTCGTCTCGAAGACCGTCGCCGACCACTCCGTGCCCGTGCGATCGAGCAGGATCCGCCCCTCGGCGGCGCGCTCGACGAGCCGCTCCGTCTGAAGCCGGTAGGCGATCAGATCCGCGATCGTCAGCATGCGCAGCCCGTGGCGCTCGGCGAAGGCCTCGAGGTCCGGCATGCGTGCCATCGTGCCGTCGTCCCGGATGATCTCGCAGATCACACCCGCCGGGTTGAGCCCGGCGAGGCGCGCGAGATCCACCGAGCCCTCGGTCTGCCCGGCGCGCACGAGCACGCCGCCGCGACGCGCGACGAGCGGGAACGTGTGTCCCGGCACGACGATGTCGCTCGGACGCGCTCCCGGGTTGCTCGCGACGAGGATCGTGCGCGCGCGATCGGCCGCGCTGATCCCGGTGGTCACGCCTTCGCGCGCCTCGATCGTCACGGTGAACGCCGTGCCGAGCGGCGGCCCGCTGCGCCCCGGTGCGCTCATCATCGGCAGCTCGAGGCGCTGCACTTGTTCCTCGGTCAGCGCGAGGCAAATCAGGCCGCGCCCGTGCATGGCCATGAAGTTGATGGCAGCGGGCGTCACCCGATCGGCCGCCATGCAGAGATCGCCCTCGTTCTCGCGATCTTCGTCGTCGACGAGGATGATCATCTTGCCGGCGCGGATGTCGTCGAGCGCGGCTTGAACGGCGCGCAACGACTCCGGTCCGATGTCGAGGGGCCGCGGCTCGGGCAGGGTCGTACGATGCGTCATGGCAGAGGCGGCTCGAAGCGCGTCGCTGTCGACTCGGTGCGCTGTGTTTCGAGCCAGCGCACGACGTAGCGGGCGACGAGATCCACTTCGAGGTTGAGCTCGAGCCCGGGAGCGAACGCCCCGAGCGTGGTGACGGCGAGCGTGTGGGGGATCAGCATGATTTCGAAGGTGTCGCCGCTCACCGCGTTGACGGTGAGCGACACGCCGTCGAGGGCGACCGAGCCCTTCGGCGCGATGTACCGCGCGAGCGCGTCCGGCGCGCGCAGCGTGGCGCGCAGCGCATCGCCCACGGGCTCGACGGCGACCACGCGCACGAGGCCGTCGACGTGTCCGCTCACGAGATGGCCTCCGAGCCGGTCCCCGGCCGCGAGCGCGCGCTCGAGGTTCACGGCGGCACCTGCCGAAAGAGCGCCCAAGGTCGTGCAGCGCACGGTCTCGGCGGAGACGTCGGCTTCGAAGCCGTCCGCCACCACCCGCTCGACCGTGAGGCACACGCCGTTCACGGCGATCGACTCACCGAGCGCGAGCGACGCGAACGGCGCGACGATTCCGAGGCGGAGACCGCCCCCGGAGCCCGTGCGCTCGCGGATGCTGCCCCGCGCCTGGACGATGCCCGTGAACATGCGCCCGTCATAGCACGCAGAGAAACGACCGTTCGGACGCCGCCGCCCGCTTGCGAGCGACTCGCGCTCCTGAGAGGATCGAAGGGTGGCACTCCCTCGCGCCGCGCTCGCCGCTCTTCCACCCGCGGTCGCCACGTTTCTTTCGCTCGGCTGCGGGCCCAGCGTGCAGTCGATCTACGAAGGCAACGTGCGGTTCGAGCACTGTTACCGGTTGGACCTCGACGTGGACGTGGTGCCCTCGCATCGGGAGCTCTGCTGGCGGCGCTGGCTCGCGCGGTACACCTACGGCCAGCCGCGGGATCGCATCGAGTACGCGCGCCGGCGCGTCCGCGCCTTCTCGCGCGGGGACATGACGCGGCCAACGCTCGATCTCCGCCCTCGCGGTGAGGGCGCGCCGCCGAAAACGGAGGAGCGCCCGCTCGCTCCACGCGACCCGCACGCGCC
>CAYYWA010000067.1:11943-20836 GCA_964475255.1 uncultured Sorangium sp. | reverse complement strand
CCGACGTTCGCGCCGTGCTCCGCGTTCGCATCGTGCTTCACGATCACACCGTGCGTCGTGTGCGCGCCGTGCGTCGTGTTCGAGTCGCGCCTCGCCTTCACGCCATGCTCCGCGTTCGCCTCGTGCCTCGCGATCACACCGTGCTTTGCGTTCGCGCCGTGCCCCGCGTTCGTGCGGCGTTCTGCGTTCACGGTGCGCTCGTAGCGCTCTGCGGCTTCGCAGAGGCGAGCATCGGAAAACGCGGGGCCCATGAGCGTGACGCCGAAGGGGAGGCCGCGGGTCGTGAAGCCGGCGGGGATCGCGATCGCAGAAAGATCGAGCAGATTGACGAAGTTGGTGTAGCGGCCGAGCAGCGTGTTCTGGCCGATCGGATCGCGTTCGACGGCGTCGAGCGTGGGATGGGTGACGATGGTGGGGAAGAGCAGCGCATCGACGGCGCGCCAGGTGCTCTCGGTGCGACGCCGCAGCTCCGCGAGGCGGTACAGGCCGGCAAAGACGTCCGCGCCGGACGCGCGGCGCCCGCCGAGGATGATCTGCCGCACGACGGGGTGCGCTTCCTCCGCGTGCGCCTCGAGGAACGCGCCGACCGCGGCGTAGCGCTCGGCCACCCACGGCCCGCCGTAGAGCAGGCTCCCCGCTTCGACGAACGGCGACGCATCGAACGGGACGAGCTCGAAGTCGAGGGCTCGAGCTCGCTCGACGGCTTCGTCGAAGAGCCGCGCGTACTCGGTGTTGCCGAGGAAATCGATCTCCGCGGGAACACCCAGACGGCGGATGGGACGCACACGACTTCCAAGCGGGCGGGTGGCGCCTGACGCCTGCGAGAACGCGCCGTCTGCCTCGCTCGAGAACGGACCAGCCGCGTCGTGCGAGGGCGGAACCTCCGCTTTGCCGGCCAATGGATCTTCCGACCCGCGCGCAAACCGATCTTCCGGCGTTCGTGAGAACCGATTGTTCGCCTCGCGCGAGAAAGGAGCTTCTGAGCCGCGCGCGAACCGATCCTCCGACTCTTGTGAACGTGAAAACGGATCCTCCGCGTCGAACCCCGCGATCACGTCGAGCACGCGCCGCGCGTCGGCGACGCTCGTCGCGAAGACCGACACGCAATCGAGCGAGCGACACGCCGGCACGACGCCGCGCGTGCTCACGAGCCCCCGTGTCGGCTTCAAGCCGACCAGGTCGTTGAACGCGGCCGGAACGCGCCCCGAGCCGGCCGTGTCCGTGCCGAGCGCGACGCTCACGAGCCCATACGCGACCGCGCGCGCCGAGCCCGAGCTCGAGCCGCCGCCGACGAACGCGGCGTCGAATGCGGACGGACACGCGCCGTACGGCGAGCGCGTGCCGACGAGGCCCGTCGCGAACTGATCCAGGTTCGTCTTCCCGATGGGGATCGCGCCCGCGGCGATGAGCCGGTCGACGGCCAGAGCGCTGGTCGCGGGCACGAACCGAAACGCGGGGCAGCCCGCGGTGGTGGGCACGCCCTCGAAGTCGATGTTGTCCTTGATCGCGAACGGCACGCCGAACAGCGGAAGCGGCTCACCGCGCTCGCGCCGTCGTCGCGCTTCGGCGAGCAGCGCCCGAGCGCGCTCCTCGGGCACGAGCTCGATCCAGATCGGCCGCAGCCCGTGCTCCTCGATACGCCGATACACCTCCGACAGCACCTGCTCGGGCTCGAGCGCGCCGCTCGCGTAGTCGCGCGCCAGCCGCTCGAGCCCGAGAGCGTTCCGAGGCTTCCGCGTCATTCCGCTCCTGCTCCCGATCGCAGCGCCACGAGCGGCTGCCCGGGGATCACCGGACGGCCCGGCGCGGCGAGCAGCTCGAGCACGGTGCCGTCGTCCGGCGCCTCGATGTGGATTTCCATTTTCATCGACTCAATCACGACGAGCACGTCTCCGCGAGCAACCCGCGCCCCGCACTGCACCCGCACTTGCCACACGCTGCCGTGCACGTGGCTCTCGACGATCGCGGCGCCGTCCGCGACGGCTGACGCTTCGAGCGCCACGACGGGCTCTCGTTCCGTTTCCTCCGAGGCGGCCTCCGCCCACCGCCGCCGTTCCGCTTCGAACGCCGCTTGCTGCGTGCGTTTGAACGCTGCAATGCTCGCCGCCTCGCGCGCGAGCATCGCCCGGTAGTCGGCGAGTCGAAATCGCTCTTCGCCGAGCTCGGGCTCGAAGCGACCGTGCAGGAACGCCTCGCGCATCTCGAGCAGCTCCTCGGCGCCTACCGGGTAGAAGCGGATCTGGTCGAAGAAGCGCAAGAGCCAGGGCGTGCCGGGCTCGAAGTGCCGCGTCTGCCGGAAGCGGTTGAACATCTGGATGGTGCGCCCCACGAACTGATAGCCACCCGGCCCCTCCATCCCGTAGATGCAGAGGTACGCGCCGCCGATGCCGACGGCGTTTTCCGGTGTCCACGTGCGCGCCGGGTTGTACTTGGTCGTGACCAGGCGATGGCGCGGATCGAGCGGCGTCGCGACCGGCGCCCCGAGGTAGACGTCGCCCAGGCCGAGCACGAGGTAGCTTGCGTCGAAGACGATGCGCCGCACGTCCGCGATGCTCTCGAGGCCATTGATGCGCCGAATGAACTCGAGGTTGCTCGGCGTCCACGGCGCGTCACTGCGGACGCCGTGCATGTAGCGCTCGATCGCGAGCCGCGTCGCCGGGTCGTCGAACGAGAGCGGCAGGCGCACCGTGCGCGTCGTCACGGAGAGCGCGCTCGCCGGCGGCAGCTCCTCCTCGGCGCGCTCGAGGATCGCGAGCAGCCGCGAAAGCGGCAGCGTGCTCGGAGCGTAGTGCACCTGGAGCGAGCGGATCCCGGGCGTCAGATCGACGACGCCGGCGATGCGCTGCGCGCCGAGCCACTCCCAGAGCGCGTGCACACGAAACCGCAGCTCCAAGTCGAGCACGAGCGGCCCGTACTCGACCAGGAGATACGAGTCCCCGCTCGGCCGGTACACGACGCGCGGTCGCTCGTCGGTCTCCGTGCGCTCGTGGAGAACGGCGCTTTGCGGCTCGACAATCGACAGAGTGCGTTTCGGCGCGGCCCGTCGCTCCGCGATGGCCCGCGCCTGCTCGGCCTCGCGCCGCCGGGCCGCGTCGAGCGCGATCGGACGGAAGCGCACGCGCGTGCCGGGCCGAAGCTGCCCGATTTTCCAGAGCTCGGCGCGCACCACCGTCGCGGGACAGACGAACCCGCCGAGGCTCGGGCCGTCGGGGCCGAGCACGATCGGCATGTCGCCAGTGAAGTCGACGGTGCCGACCGCGTACGCGCAGTCGTGGATGTTCGAGGGGTGCAGGCCCGCTTCGCCGCCGTCGGCACGGGCCCAGACGGGCTTCGGGCCGATCAGGCGCACGCCGGTACGCGCCGAGTTGTAGTGCACCTCGTAGTCGGTCGCGAAGAACGTCTCGATGTCGCCGGGCGTGAAGAAATCGGGCGCGCCGTGGGGCCCGTAGATCACGCCGACCTGCATCGTGTCGGCGAGCTCGGGAACGAGCGCGGGATCGAGCGGCGCGGGCTCGGCGTCCGTATTGCCGCTCGCGGCGATGTGCAGCACGTCCCCCGTGCGCAGCGCGCGGCCCGCGTGACCCCCGAAGCCACCGAGCGTGAACGTGGCGCGGCTGCCGAGATACTCCGGCACGTCGAAGCCGTGGCGCACGGCGAGGTAGGCGCGACACCCTGGTCCCTGCACCTTGCCGATCGCGAGCGTCTGCCCGGCGCGGACGCTGACGGGCTGGTGGTAGGGCACCGGCTCGCCGTCGAGCGTCGCGGGCAGGTGCGCTCCGGCGAGCGCGATGATCGCGTCGGTCGCGAAGCGCAGGGTCGGGCCCGACACCGTGAGCTCCAGCGCGGCCGCGCCCTCCACGTTGCCGGCAGCGCGATTCGCGAGCCGAAACGAGAGGTCGTCCATCGGGCCCGACGGGGGCACGCCGATCGCCCAATAGCCGAGGCGACCCGGGTAGTCCTGCACCGTCGTGAGCATCCCGGGCGCGAGCACCTCGATCGTGCGGCTCGCGAAGCGATGCGCGGCGAGCGTCGTCGTGACCACCGCGCCGGAGCGCACCGCCTCGCTCTGCACGAGCGAGCGCAGAAACTCGAGGTTCGTCTCGACGCCGCCGATGCGCGTCTCCTCGAGCGCTGCCGCGAGCCTTCCGAGCGCCGCGTCGCGGTCTTCGCCGTGCGCGATGAGCTTCGCGATCATCGGGTCGTAATAGGGGGGCACCTCGGCGCCGCGCTCGATGGCGGCGTCCACGCGCACGCCCTCCGGGAGCACGACCTCGGTCAACAGGCCCGCGCTCGGTCGGAATCCGCGCGCCGGATCCTCGGCGTACACGCGCACCTCGATCGCGTGTCCGCGCGATGGCGGCGCCACGAGCTCGAACGGGTCCCCGGCCGCGACGCGCAGCATCCACTCGACGAGGTCCACGCCGGTGACGAGCTCCGTCACCGGGTGCTCGACCTGAAGACGCGTGTTCACCTCGAGGAAGAAGAACTCCTCGCTGTCGGCGTCGAAGACGAACTCGACGGTTCCCGCGGAGCGGTAGCGCACGGCCCGACCGAGCTTCACCGCGGCTTCGAAGAGCGCCTCACGGGTCGCCGCGGAGAGGTGCGGCGCGGGCGTCTCCTCGAGCACCTTTTGATGGCGGCGCTGCGCCGAGCAGTCGCGCTCGCCCAGCGCGACCACGTTGCCGCGCCCGTCACCGAAGATCTGCACTTCGACGTGGCGGGCGCGCTCGACGTACCGCTCGAGGAACACGCCGCCGTCGGCGAAGTTCTTCTCGGAGAGCGAGCGCACCGTCTCGAACGACGCGCGCAGCGCGTCGAGCTCGCGGCACACCTGCATGCCGATGCCGCCGCCGCCCGCCGTGCTCTTCACGATCACGGGCATCCCGATGCGCTCCGCCGCCTGCCGCGCGCGCTCCGCGTCCGCCAGCAGCCCGGTGCCGGGCAGGAGCGGGACGCCGAGCTCCGTGGCGAGCGAGCGCGCGCCGTGCTTGGTGCCAAACCGCCGGATCTGCTCCGGCGTCGGCCCGACGAAGGCGAGGCCCGCCCGCTCCACGGCCTCGGCGAACGCCGCGTTCTCGCTCAGAAACCCGTACCCCGGGTGGATCGCCTGGGCGCCGGTCTGCCGCGCGGCTTGCAGGATGGCCGTCTGATTGAGGTAGCTCTCCGCCGCCGTCGGCGGCCCGACACACACGCTCTCGTCGGCTTCGAGCACGTGCCGGGCGTGCCGATCGGCCTCCGAGTACACCGCGACGGAGCGCACGCCGAGGCGCGCGAGCGTTCTCACGACGCGACACGCGAGCTCGCCGCGGTTCGCGATCAGGACTTTCTCGAACACCGCTTGCTCCAACGAGGGGCCGCCGCGGCCCTCACTCGGGGTCCCACACGAGCAATCGCACCGGCGTGGGGTCGTAGGCGTTGCACGGGTTGTTCAGCTGCGGGCAGTTCGAGATCAGCACGATCACGTCGCGCTCGGCGCGGAGCTCGACGTAGCGACCCGGCGCCGAAATCCCATCTTCGAACGTGAGCTTCCCTTCGGGCGTCACAGGGACGTTCATGAAGAAGTTGATGTTCGCCGTGAGGTCGCGCTTCGACATGCCTTCGAGCCGCTTCTGGATCTCGAGCACGAAGCTGTCGCGGCAGTTGTGCATGTACTTCTTCTCGATCGCGTAACGGACCTGGTTCGACTCGGCCGCGCAGGCCCCGCCCAGTGTGTCGTGCCGGCCGCACGTGTCGGCGACGATGGTGAGCAAGAGGCTCCCTTCGGTCGAGAGCAAACGGCTCCCGGTCGTCAGGTAGATGTTTTCTTGCTCGCGAATCGTGTCGACGGCGCTGTAGCGATCGCTGGGATCGTCGGCGTCGTAGAAGAGGGTATCCACGGCCTGGTTGCCCTCGAGGTCGACGATGCGGAAGATCTGGCCGCGCCGAAGCTTGCGGCTCCAACCGAGCCCGGAGGCGAGCACGTGGTCGAAGACGGCGCGCTCCGGGTCCAACGAGCTTTCGCGCAGGGTCACGACGCCACCCCCGCCAAGGCGCTCTCCGTGAGCACGAAGCCGCGTTCATTCTCCGGGCAGGCACGGCGACACGGGTCGTCCGCCGCCGCGGGCTCCCCGGCGGCGAGCCGGAGCAGCGCGGGCTTGGGCGCGTAGCGGGACTCGGGCTCGAGCGGGTGTGGCGTGTTCGACAACACGACGAGCACGTTCATCTCGGCCCGCAGCGTGACCTCGCTCCCGGGGCGCGCCGCGTCCGCCGCGAAGGCGAGGTTGCCCTCGGCATCGGCGCCGACCTTCACGAAGAAGTTCACGTTGGGGTGGAGGTCGCGCTTGCCGAGCCCATGCTTGCCGAGCTCGATCAGGAAGTTGTCCCGAGTGTTCCGGTGAAAGTCGTTGCGGAGGTTTTGATAGCTGCCGACGCCGTACTTCCGCTCCGACATCTCCGCGGTCATGTGCCCCGTGATCGTGTCGTGCCACCCCGCGGTGTCGCGAACGATCGAGCACAACACGCGCCCCATGTCCGAAAAGAGCACCGTCCCCGCCGTCAGGCGCGCCACGTGCTGCGCCTTCAGCGTGTCCGGCATGTTGTAGCGTTCCAGCGGCTGTTCCGCGTTGAAGAACAACGCCGCGATCGCCGCGCCCCCTTCCACATCGACGAGCGTCAACGTCTGGCCGCGTCGGAGAACGCGCGACCACATCTGACCGCCCCGCAGCGGTTCCTCCAGCAAAACCGCACCTGCTCTCTCGGTATTCGCATCGCTCGGCATCGAGCTCGCCTCCGCCGCTCCGCCATCCTGAGCGGCGGTGCGGCAACTCGGTGCCGGGTCGTCCCGGCGTTCAGCCCTGTCACCCGAGCTCGAACGCGACGCTCGGGCGGATCGGGTCGTCCCGATCAGGCGGCTCGGATCGTGCCCGAGGTTCGTCTCGGGACGGTTTCGCGCTGATGAATCAATTCTTCCAGGCGCTTCTTCGTCGCCAGGAAGTGAGCGGAAAGGAACTGTTCCGGCGCGCGCGGCCGAGCCACGGGGACCTCGATGATTTCGAGAACGCGACCCGGGTTCGAGCCGAGCACCACGATGCGATCGGAGAGGTAGATGGCCTCGTCGAGGTCGTGCGTGATGAACAGCACGGTCACGTCGACGGTGTCGCAAATCCGCAAGAGGTGGGCCTGCATCGCCGAGCGCGTCTGCGCGTCCAACGCGCCGAACGGCTCGTCCATCAAGAGGATGCGGGGCTCGTTGGCCAGGGCGCGCGCGATGGCGACTCGCTGTTTCATGCCCCCCGAGAGCTGCGCCGGGTAGAGCTCGGCGTATTCGCGCAGGCCTACGAGCTCGAGCCACTCGAGCGCCCGGCGCTCCGCCTCGCGCCCGGGGAGCCCGCGCATCTTGAGGCCGAACATCACGTTCTTCTTCACCGAGAGCCAGGGGAAGAGCGTGTAGCTCTGAAACACCATGCCCCGGTCTGCACCGGGCCCGACGACGTCGTGGCCGTCGAGGCAGACGCGCCCGCCCGTCGGCGCATCGAGACCGGCCAGGATGCGGATCAGCGTGGATTTGCCGCAGCCAGAGGGGCCGATCACGCTGATGAGCTCGCGGCTCCGGACCTCGAAGCTGACGTGCGAAAGCGCGGTGACGCGCTGCCCGCCATCGCTCTCGTACTCGCGCGACAGGCCCTCGATGCTCATCACCAACGGTCGTTCGGCGAGCTCGGCCAGGCGCGCGGCGACGGCGGGCGGATGGTCGAGGTAGCTCGGCAAATCGAGGAGATCGGACATGGCTCTGGTGCTCCTTCGCAAACTCGCGCCGGGGCGGGGCACCGGCGCGCGCCGCGGCGGCGCCCCGCAGGACGCCGCTGGGGCGGCGCGCGCCGGACGGACGGCGCCGGGCAACGCGCGGCGCATGCCGTGAACCCAACGGAAGAGGCGCGTCTTGCCGCTCTCCCACGGAAAGAGGTAGCGGCCCACGAACGCCAGCAGCTGATCGACGACGAGCCCGACCAGCCCGATGATGAGGATGGCCGCGTAGACGTTCTCGAAGTGGCGGTAGCGCTGCTGCTGGTAAATGAACGCCGACAGGCCCGACTTTTCTCCGATCAGCTCGGCGACGACCAGGTACGTCCACGCCCAGCCGATCAGGATGCGCACGTCGCGGAACAGCGCGGGCAGCGCGCCCGGGATCACCACGTGCCAGACGAGCTGTCGGGGTTTGGCGCCGAGGGTCTGCGCGGCTTGGAGGAGCGCCGGGTCCACGGTGCGCGTGGTGTTCGCGATCACGAGCACCATCTGGAAGAACGTGCCTACGAAGATGATCGCAATCTTCGGCTCGTCGGCGAGCCCGAAGATGGTCACGGCCAGCGCGCCGAACACCGGCGCCGGCATGTAGCGCACGAAGTCCACGAACGGCTCGACCAGCCGCGAGGCGAGCGCGAACGTGCCGCACGAAATGCCGAGCGGCAGCCCGAACAGCGCCGACCAGAAGAACCCCCAGAAAATCACGCTGCAGCTTTGCAGCAAGCTCTCGTGGAACCACGGATCGCCCGGGCTCTCCGGCGGGGTCACGAACGCCGTGTACAGCGCGCGCGCCACCGCGTGCGGCGGCTGGAAGTAGATGGGATTCGCCCGCTCGCCCTCGGCGAGGCGCGCGCCGGCGCGAGCGAGCTCGCCGTTGCGCGCCTCGAACACCGCGCGCTCGACGCGCTGCCCCTCGGCGAGGTACGCGTAGGTCCCCGGCACGCTCGCATCGCCCGGATGGTGCACCAAGACCAGCGGGTGCCAGAGAAAGGGCAGGTAGGAGAGCGCGCACCAAAGCGCGAACGGCAGCGCGAAGGCGAGCACCCCCGCGAGCGTGCTTTCGCGCGGCGAGAGCGGTTGGCGGACGGCAAACCAGCGAGCTCGGGGACGGGCG
>CAYYWA010000067.1:4516-11933 GCA_964475255.1 uncultured Sorangium sp. | reverse complement strand
CTCGTGGTGGGGTCGCGGCTTCATCGGCACGTCGCTGGCTCAGTGCTTCCCGGATTCCGCCGCGATTTCTTCGACGAGGCTCGGGTCGAAGTAGTCCTCGTACTTCACCTTCGCCTTGTACATTTCGTACTTGGTGAAGAACGCGTCGACCGTCTTGCTCGAACCGTAAACGGACTCGAGCCCGTCGCCCTTCTTCCAGGCCTTCAGGTTGCCCTCGAGGTCGAGGAAGCGCGTCCCCTTCATGAGCTTTTTGTACTCCTCGGGCGGGAGCTTCACGCGCGCGGCCATGATCCGCGCTGCTTCGTCGAGGTTCGCGGGATCCGACAGGAAATCCGCGATGCGGAACCACACCTTGACCACCTTCTTCCAGTCGGCGCGGCGCTCCGCGAGGCTCTTCGGGTTCACGCACAAGTGGTCGTAGATGAGGCCCGCCGCGTTCTCGCTCGTGAACACGGCGGTCGAGCCCGGCACCTCTTTGAGCGCCTGGCCGCTGTTCGGCTGCCAGGCGGCGATCGCGTCCGCGGCGCCGGACTTCAGCGCCTGCGGCGTCTGATCCGTCGTGACGTTGACGAGCTTCACGTCCTTCTCCGAGAGCCCCGCGCTCTCGAGCCCCTTGAGCAGCAAGAGGTGCGCGACGAACCCGACCTCGACCCCGATGCGCTTGCCCTTGAGCTCCGTCACGCTCTTAATGCCCGGGCGCGCGACGAGCATGTCGTTGCCGTTCGAGTAGTCGTTGATGACGATGCACTTGCTCGGCGCGCCGCTCGAGCCCGTCACGAGCGCGTCGCCGTTCGTCACGGCGACGGCGTCGACCTTGCCCGCCGCGAACGCGTCCATCGAGGGCACGTACTCGAACCACAGGAAGTCCACGGGGACGCCTTCCTCCTGGAACCAGCCCTTCTGAACGCCGACGTCCCAGGCGACCCAACCGGGCCAGTCGCTGTAGGCGATCTTGAGCGCGGGCCCCGTGGGCGCCGTGGCTTTCTGCGCTGCGGCCGCGGCGCTCGGGTCGCCTGGTGCCGCCTTCGCGTCCTCCCCCTGGGCGTTCGCTGCTTCGGACTTCTTGCTGCATCCCGAGAAGAAGAAAGGCAGCGCGATCAGGGCGAGCACTCGGAGCGGCATTCTCATGGTGGGGGCACCTCTCTCGGAAGGCGAGTCGCGAGCTCCGAGTCTCCCGGAGTCGTGTTGCCTCCAGATTTCCGACTGCTTTCCGTCCGGAGCTCAGCCTCGATTCCAGGCTTCTCGGTCGGGGACTCCGGAGTCAGCGCGAAATCTCCGCTTCCCGCGAAACAGGACGCGCGGGCGCTTTCCACCAAAAGGAAGCGAAGTGGGGAATGTGCCGACGAGTGGGTGGCCGAAATGTCGTGAATCCATCCGGGTACGCTGCCGAAACACGGCTCCGGTGAGTGAGGGAGCCATGCAGAAAGCGCGAGCGACGTCCGCCCTCCCTCGTAGAAGTTTGCTCCTTGCCGTGCTCGTTGCCGGCGCCGCCGCCTCGAGCTGCAGCAAAAAGGAAGCGGCGGAGGCCACGGGAGAGCCGTCGAGGGCAACCGCCGTGCCGGCACCGGACTCCGGCAAGCTGACCGTCGGCTTCATCTACGTCGGTCCCAAGGACGACTACGGCTACAACCAGGCGCACGCCGAAGGGGCGGCGGCGGTCGGCGCCATCGAGGGCATCGAGCTCCGGGAACAAGAGCGCGTGTCCGAGACCGTCGATGTCCAGAAGGCCATGGAGAGCATGATCAACCTCGACGGGGCCAAGGTCTTGTTCCCGACGTCGTTCGGCTACTTCGACCCGCACATCCTCAAGGTGGCGGAGAAGTACCCCGACGTGACGTTCTTTCATTGCGGCGGCTTGTATCAGGAGGGCAAGCACCCGAAGAACGTCGGCAGCTACTTCGGCTACATCGACGAGGCGCAGTACGTCGCCGGCATCGTCGCGGGCATGACGACGAAGACGAACAAGCTCGGCTTCATCGGGGCGAAGCCGATTCCGCAGGTGCTCCGCAACATCAACGCGTACGCGCTCGGCGCGCGCTCGGTGAACCCCGACGCGACCTTGAGCGTGATCTTCACCGGAGACTGGTCACTGCCGGTCAAGGAAGCGGAGGCGGCGAACAGCCTCGTCGATCAAGGCGTCGACGTGCTCACGGGGCACATCGATTCGCCGAAGGTCATCATCGAGACCGCCGAGCAGCGCGGCGTGTTCTCGACGGGCTACCACGCGAGCCAGGCGAAGCTCGCGCCCAAGGGGTACCTCACCGGCGCCGAGTGGAACTGGGCCGCCGTGTACAAGGACTACATCGACCGGGTACAGAACGAGAAGAGCTGGGAGCACCTGGTGCGCGGCGGCTTCAAGGAGGGGTTCATCAAGATGTCGCCCTACGGCCCGGCGGTGTCCGAAGAGGCCAAGGCGAAGGCCGAGGAGGCGAAGGCGAAGCTGACCGCGGGTGAGCTCGTCATCTTCAAGGGGCCGCTGAAGAGCAACCAGGGCAAGGTGGTGATCCCCGAAGGCGAGGAGCAGCGGCAGCGCGCCATCGTGCTCGAGCAGATGGACTACCTCGTCGAAGGCGTGAAGGGCTCCATCAACTGAGCGCCGGGGCACGATGGCACGCGCGCGAGCCGCCACGCTTTCGAGCGACGACGCCGTGACGGCGGAGGAGCAGCGCGGATTGCTCCTCGCCGCAGCGACGGCGGCCGACGCTCTGCTCCTTCCGCTGCTCGGCTGCGGGGTGTCGCTCGCGCTCTTCGCGCTGTTCATCCTCGCGACGGGCAACTCGCCGCTCGCCGTGTTCGAGCAGATGATCCGCGGCGCGTTCGGGACGCGCTTCTCGATTCAAAACACGCTGCTCCGCGCCGCCCCGCTGATGCTCACCGCGCTCTGCACGGCGCTTCCCGCTCGGCTCGGGCTCATCGTGATCGGCGCCGAGGGCGCGCTGGTCGCGGGCGGCGTCGGCGCCGCGATCACGGGGCTCGCCCTGCACGATGCGCCGCCGCTCGTAGCCCAGCTCGGGATGGCCCTCGCCGGCATGCTGGTGGGCGCGCTCTGGATCGGCGCGGCCGGCGCGCTCAAGGCGTTCCGCGGCGTGAACGAGACGATCAGCACGCTGCTGCTCACGTACATCGCGATCGCGCTCCTCAATCACCTCGTCGAGGGGCCGATGCGCGACCCGGAGAGCCTGAACAAGCCGTCGACGCGCCCCATCGCGGAGGGCGCGATGCTCGAGAGCTTGCCCGGGCTCGACGTGCACCCGGGCCTTTCGTTCGGCGTGCTCGCGTGCTTCGCCTGCTTCGTCCTGATGGAGTACACGGTGTTCGGCTTCTCGGGACGCGTGGTCGGCGGCAATCCGCGCGCGGCGCGCCTCGGGGGCCTCCCCGTGCGGCGCCTCATCGTGCTCACGTGCGCTTTGGGCGGCGCGGCGGCCGGGCTCGCCGGCATGGTCGAGGTAGCGGCGGTTCACGGCAAGGCGAACGCGTCGCTCGCTGCTGGATACGGCTACACCGGCATCCTCGTCGCGTTCCTCGCGCGCCACAGCCCGCTCCTGATCGTGCCCGTCGCGGTGCTGCTCGGGGGCATCGGCGCGAGCGGCGGGCTCCTACAGCGGGTGTTCGGGTTGCCGGACGCGACCGTCGGCGTGCTGCAAGGAATCCTCTTCGTCGTGCTGCTCGCGAGCGAGACGTTCCGCGGGCGCTTGCGGCCCTTCACGCGCTGGGTCGAGGAGGGGGCTCGTGTCCGCTGAAGCAGAAGCGCTCGGTACCTGGGGCGTGCCGATCGCCGTGCTCGGCGGTGCTCTGCGCGTGAGCGCGCCGTTCCTGTTCGTGAGCCTCGGCGAATGCATCACCGAGCGCTCGGGCCGCGTGAACCTCGGCCTCGAAGGCACGCTGGTGATGGGCGCCATGGCGGGCTACGGCGTGTCGTACCTCACGGGCTCGCCGTGGCTCGGAGTGATGGCGGCGGGGGCTGCGGGGGCCGTGCTCGGTGCGGCGCACGGGTATCTCTGCGGTCGACCGCGCGTCAACGACATCGCCGTCGGCATCGCGTTCATGCTGTTCGGCACGGGCCTCGCTTTCTTCTTGGGCAAGCCGCTCGTCCAGCCGAGCGCGCCGCGCTTGCCCGCGATCGAGCTCGGGTTCTTCACCGACGTGCCGCAGCTCGAGGCCGCGCTCAGCGTGAACGCGCTCTTCTTGGTCGGCATCGTGCTCGCGCCGCTCTTGCGCTGGATGCTCAAGAACACGCGCTGGGGCCTGATGGTGCGCACCGTCGGCGAGAACGCCGATGCCGCACGCGCCATGGGCTACGACGTGAATCGCGTGCGCCTCCTCGCCACGTCGGCGGGCGGCGTTCTCGCGGGGATCGGCGGCTCCTTCCTCTCCTTGTTCTATCCGGGGAGCTGGAACGAAGGGCTCTCGAGCGGGCAGGGGCTGATGGCCGTCGCGCTCGTCATCTTCGCGCGCTGGGATCCGGTGCGCTGTCTCTGGGCTTCCTTGTTGTTCGGGGGCGCCGGCGCGCTCGGCCCGGCGCTGCAGTCGGTCGGCATCACTCAGGGGTATTACCTGTTCAACGCCGCGCCGTACGCCCTCACGCTGCTCATCATGGTGGTGAGCAGCTCCGCCACTCGCAACTCCGCGGACATGCCGGCCGAGCTCGTCCGCACTCGGTGAGAAGACCATGCGATTCGTCCCCGCGAACCCCTATCCGTGGCCGTACGACGGCGATTTGCGTCCCGAGAACACCGCGCTGCTCGTCATCGACATGCAGACGGACTTCTGCGGAAAGGGCGGCTACATCGATCTCTTGGGTTACGACGTCTCCGCGAGCCGCGCTTGCATCGAGCCCATCTCGCGTCTGCTCGCGGTCTTCCGCCAGCAAGGCTTCTCCGTGATCCACACGCGCGAGGGCCACCGGCCCGATCTCTCCGACCTGCCGGCGAACAAGCGCTGGCGCTCGCGGCGCATGCAAGGGGGCGCGCCCCCGAGCATCGGCATCGGCGACATGGGGCCGTGCGGGCGCGTGCTCGTGCGGGGAGAGCCGGGCTGGGAGCTCATCCCCGAGCTTTCGCCGCTCGCTGGCGAGCCGATCCTCGACAAGCCCGGCAAGGGCTCGTTCTACGCGACGGACCTCGATTTGATCCTGAAGAACCGCGGCATTCGCAACCTCGTGCTCACCGGCATCACGACGGACGTGTGCGTGCACACGACGATGCGCGAGGCGAACGACCGCGGCTACGAGTGCCTCATCCTCGGCGACTGCTGTGCCGCCACGGACAAGGCCAATCACGAGGCCGCGCTCTCCATGGTCACCATGCAAAATGGCGTTTTCGGCGCCGTGAGCACCTCGAACGCGCTGCTCGAGGTGCTCGGATGACCGCCGCGGCGGCCGCGTATGCTTCCCTCGACCCGAACCACTCGGGGTTTCGCCGGCGCGAGGTTCCGCCGGAGCTCGCGGCGCTGAGCATCACCAAGCGCTTCGGGGCGCTCACCGCGCTCGAGGACGTCTCGTTCCGTCTCCGCCCGGGGAGCGTCCACGCGCTGCTCGGCGAGAACGGTGCCGGGAAGAGCACGCTCGTCAAATGCATCCTCGGCTACTACCGCGCCGACACGGGGGAGGTGCAGCTCGGCGGCCGCGCGATCACGCCCAAGAGCCCGCGTGAGGCGCGGCGACACGGCATCGGCATGGTGTTCCAGCACTTCACGCTGGTCGAGAACATGACCGTGGCCGAAAACTTGGTGCTCGCGCGCGCCGAGCTGCCCGCGCGCATCGACTGGGCCAAGCAGCACCGGGAAATCGAGGCGTTCATGGACACGACGCCGTTCCGCGTGCCCGTGCAGAAGCCCGTGCGAAAGCTCGCCGCGGGCGAGAAGCAGAAGCTCGAGATCATCAAGCAGCTCTATCTCGGCAGCCGCATCGTGATCCTGGACGAGCCCTCGAGCGTGCTCACGCCCGACGAAGCCGACGAGGTGCTCGGCATGCTCCGCGAGATGGCGCACGCCGGCGCCGTGAGCGTGGTGCTCATCACGCACAAGTTTCGCGAGGTCCAGCAGTTCGCGGACGACGTCACGGTCTTGCGTCGCGGCAAGCTCGCTGGCACGGGCACGACGGCCGAGCTCGACCCCGAGCGCCTGGCGGAGATGATGGTCGGCGCGGAGCTCCCGTCGACGGCCGTCGCGCGCGAGGAGCGAGCCCCCGGTGGCATCCTGCTCGAGGTCCGAAACCTTCGCGCCAACGACGACCTGGGCGTTCCCATCCTGCGCGACGTGAGCTTTTCCGTGCGAGCGGGCGAGATCGTGGGCATCGCGGGCGTCTCCGGCAACGGGCAGGACGAGCTCGTGGAGGTGCTCGCGGGGCAGCGTGCGGCGAGCGGCGGCAGCGTGCGCGTCGCCGATCGCGAGTACCGCGCCAGCCGATCCGAGCTCCACACGCACGGCGTCCGCTTGCTGCCCGAGTCGCCACTCGCGAACGCCTGCGTGGCCGACATGTCCGTCGCCGAGAACATCGGCTTGCGATCCTTCGACCGCGCTCCGTGCTCGTGGCTCGGATTTCTGAACAAGGCCGCCATCAAAAAGCGCGCCCGCGCCCTCACGCGCGAGTTCAAGGTCAAGACGCCCTCCGTGGACACGCCCATCGGCGCCCTGTCCGGCGGCAACGTGCAGCGCGCCGTTCTCTCGCGCGAGCTCACGGGAACCGTCACGCTGCTCATCGCGGCGAACCCCTGCTTCGGCCTCGACTTCGCCGCGACCAGCGAAATCCGTCAGCGCATCATGAACGCCCGCAACCAGGGCGCTGGTGTGCTCCTCGTGAGCGCCGATCTCGAAGAGATCTTCGCGCTCTCGGATCGCATCCTGGTGATGAGCGAGGGGCGCATCGTCCACGCCGTCGAAGCCGCCGAGGCGAACCTCGCCGAGATCGGCCGGCACATGGCCGGCCACGGCAGCGAGCCGCCGAGCGCGCGCTGAGCACCGGGTCCGATGCCGCTTCGCGCGTGAGTCTGGCCGAGCACGCGGGCAACGACGCGAGCGCCGCGCGCACCCCCTCCGACCTCGTCGTCCCCCCGAAGAGACCGCCTCGTGCGCGCATCCTCGCAGCGCCCCCTCGCGGATCTCCGGGAAGGAAGAGCAACGGAGGCCGCATCGATTCTGACGGTGCAAGTTTTTGCCGGGCGACGGTGGATCGGGCGATGGCGGCGTGCCCGCTGGAGGCGACGGCGGTGAATCGCCGGGTGAGGGTCTGGCCGCAGGAGCTGGTGGCGGCGACTCGCACGGTGAGGGTACGGCCGCAGGGGCTGGTGGCGGCGACTCGCAGGGGGAGGGGACTGCTGCGGGAGCTGGCGGGGGCGAGTCGTCGGGTGAGTACGTCACCCAGACGGTCGCTTCGGCCGCTGCCTTTCTACTCGAGCGCCGCGAGCACCCGCTCCGAGCT
>CAYYWA010000067.1:0-4416 GCA_964475255.1 uncultured Sorangium sp. | reverse complement strand
GGTCGCTTCGGCCGCTGCCTTTCTACTCGAGCGCCGCGAGCACCCGCTCCGAGCTCGTCGTCCACCCGAAGATGCCGCCCTGCGCGCGGATCATGCGCAGCGCCACCTCGTGGAACTCCGGGAAATACGAAGCCGTGCAGTCGCCCGGCACGATGCAGCGATACCCGCGATCGTTCGCCTCGCGCACCGTCGTGTGCACGCACACCTCGGTCGTCACGCCGCACACGATCAGCGCCTCGATTCCTCGGTTCCGAAGGATCAGCTCGAGATCCGTCGCGTAGAACGCCCCTTTGCCCGGCTTGTCGACGACCGGCTCTCCGGGCTCCGGAGCGAGGCTCGGCACGATGGCGTGCCCCGCCTCACCGCGGATCAGAATCCGTCCCATCGGCCCCGGTGCCCCGATGCGTAGCGCCGGCGCTCCGCGCTCGACCTTCGCCCGAAACGCGTCGCTCGCATCGGGGCGATGCCCCTCGCGCGTGTGCACGATGAACAGCCCCGCGCGCCGCGCCGCCGCGAGCAGCCTCCGGCACGGCTCGATCACCGCGCCGAGCCGGCTCACGTCATTTCCCAACGCCGCACCGAATCCCCCGGGCTCGAGGAAGTCGCGCTGCAAATCGATCATCACGAGCGCCGTGCGCGCGAGGTCGACGGTGACCGGCTCGGGCTCTGCCTCGATCACGCGGGGGGGCATGCGCGCCAGTCGAAACCGCGGTCGGTGACCGCTCTGTTTCGGCAGTGTTCCTCGCTGACTCCTCCGTGACGCATTCCCCGTCACGCTGCCCAATTTCGGCAGTCCTGGCGAGCCGTTCGCGCCCGCGTCGTTCGGCGCAGCAACCGCGCCCCCAGTCGTTGCTCCAGCCGAGCCAGCCGTCGTCCGAGCGTCGTCCGTGGCACCCCGAGCTCCGCCGCCGCGCGCGACAGCGACTTCGCATCGACGACCCGCGCGAACGCCAAGAGCTCCGCGGTCTCGACGGGTTCCTGTATTTGGATCATTTTCGAGCAAATCCTGACACTCGTTCGTTCATTGCTCCACCATGGGCCGGGGCCCAGGTTGTCGCCGAACCCCTTCGGGGCACCTGCAAAAGGAGCGCACTCATGGAAATCGGCCTTCTCCTCATTCGTCTCGCCCTCGGCCTCACCCTCGCCGCCCACGGCGCCCAAAAACTCTTCGGCATCTTCGGCGGCTACGGCATCAGCGCCACGGGTGCCTTCTTCGACTCCATCGGCTTCCGCCCCGGCAAGCCGCTCGCTTTCCTCGCCGGCGCCGGCGAGCTCCTCGGCGGCCTCGCGCTCGCCCTCGGCCTGCTGACCCCCCTCGCCGCCGCCGCCATCCTCTCCACGATGATCGTCGCCGTCTGGGGCGTCCACCTCGAAAAAGGCTTCTTCGTCCAAAACGGCGGCTACGAATATCCCCTCGTCCTCGGCGTCATCGCCACCGCGCTCGCCTTCTCCGGCCCCGGCAATCTCTCCCTCGACGTCGCCGTTCTCCAACTGAACCTCGCTGGCACCTCGTGGGGCCTCTCCGCCCTCGCCCTCGGATTCTTCGGCGCGCTGCCCCCCTTGGTCTCCCGCTCCTCGTGGGCACGCGGGGCGCCCGTTCCCGAAGTCGAAGGGTGAACGGCTCCCGAGCACGAACTACGTGGTCGGCTATCTCGACGGCGCGCGCCCTGCCAGTGAACCTCCTCGAGGCGCTCATCCCCTCGGTTCGATCGCGGGGCGCGTTCCGTACGGGAACGCTTTGACCTTGGCCCACGCAAGCGCGATGGGGTCGAGCTCAGGCGAGCACGGTGTCCTCTCTGCCCGCGTGAAGCTCCCTTGCGCGCTGGATTTCGACGCGGGTCATGGGGCCGCGCATCCACGAGAGGCTCCAGCGGGTTTGGAGGAGCACGGTGCCACCCCGGCTGTGGGCGTTACGCAGCAGGAACCAGCGTTGGCGGAGCCTCTTGGCGATCGAGCCGAGCTCGGCGCGGGAGAGGCCGTCTTCGCCGCCGCCGAGGCCTTCCATCACGCGCAGGCGATCGGCATCGGTTTGCAAACGCCCGATTGCCCAAACACCCGCGTTGCTGAGCGCACGGTAGTCGAGGTCCATCGGGTTTTGCGTGGCCACGACGATGCCCACGCCGAAAGCGCGCGCCTGCTTCAGCAACGCGACGAGCGGGCGCTTGGTGGGCGGGTTGGCGGGATGCGGCGGCAGAAAGCCGTACACCTCGTCGAACACCACGAGCGCACGCAGCCCCGTCGAGCCGGGCAGCGTGCGCACCCACGACAGCAGCTCTTCGAGCAACCCCCCGAGCACGAGCGCGCGCTCTTCGTCGTCGAGGTGCGCGGTGCTGACGATCACCCCGGGTGTTCGTTCGTCTTGCGGCGTGAGCCACGCACCGATGTCGAGCGTCACCCCTTCGCGCCACGTGGCGAAGGTGGGCGACGCGAGCAGCGTGTTCAACGCGGCGGCGAGCGCGCGCCGCTCCGAACGCGGCAAGAAATCTTCGATGGCGAGCGCGCCGATGGTCTCGATCGGCGGCTCCGCGAGGTCGCGCATCAACGCGCCGAGCTCGGCGGGCTCGGCGCGCAGCAACCGGCGTTCCGCCAGCACCGAGAGCAGCACGTGCTCGCGACTCTTCGCCGGATCGGGATCGCGCCCGAGCAGCCGCAGCATCAGCGACACCGCCGCACCGAGCGCCGCGCGCGCCGATTCCGTGTCGTGCTGCCACCGCTCCGAGTGCCGCTCGAGCGCGCTCAAGATGTGCAGCCGCTCCCCCGCCGATCCGCCCGGCGTGATCACCCGCAGCGCCGTGCGCTCGCGGAACGCGGCGAGCTCGTGCTCATCCACCCCCCAACTGCGGAGCCCCTGACGCCGCGCCTCCGCGAGCGACTGCGCCACTTCGTCGTGCGGCCGCGGATCCCGCGGCGAGACGACCGACCCGACCCACGGCAAGAAATGCTCCGCCGAAAAGCTCGGAAACGCGAGCAGCAAGTTGGGCAGATCCCCCTTCACGTCCACCATCAACACCGGAATCCGGGCGCGGAGCGCTTCCTCCACCAGCACCGTCACCAAGCCCGTTTTCCCGCTCCCCGTCATCCCCACGACCACGCCGTGAGTCGCTAGGTGATCGGCATCGAGCAGCAGATCCACCATCGGCGCATCCGCCCCCTCGAGCGCGCGCCACTTCCCGAGAAAGAGCTCCCGCCGCATCGCGCCCTCTACTCGGTAAACGGACTCCCCCCAGGAAACCCAACGGGCACTTCCGCCGCTGCGCTCGTCGCGTCGGTGGGCGGCGGGGAGATGCCGCTTTCGATGGGGGTAGGTTCCGTTTTGTCGAGCGCGACGAAGTCCGACTCAATGGGCTCGGGCTCCCCGTCTTCGGACTCGTCCTGTGCCCGTCGGCGGCCGCCACGACCCAAGTAGAGCGAGGGCGCGATGGCGTTCGCGTCGCCGTGGTTGAAGCGCAGATACGCAATTGCGTGGCGCGCATGCGTGTACGCGTCCGTGCAGAGCGTGAACGCGCGCATCCGGTCGTCGATCGCGACGCTCCGCTTCACCGGCGCTTGCTCGCGCTCGCCGATGGCCGTGATCAGACGGTCTGCCACGATCTCCGCCTGCTCGAGCTCTGCGAGCGAAACCCCGGTTCTGCCCTCGATCTCGGACCACTTCGAGCGATACAGATTCACGAGCGCCACGAGATCGAAGGCCGTGTCGCGGTAGCCGTTTCCGAGGCGGATCTCCGCAACGCGCGTCTTGTCGAAGATCCCGCGCACGATGAGCACGTTGGCGTCCGCCAACATCACCTCCCGCAGGTGCATCGCTTCCGCATTGATCTCCTCGATCGAGTGTGCCGGCTGCGACGCCGCGAGGTACGCGCCATGCGCATAGGCCAGCGCCAGCGTGTACTCCTCCAACCGGTCGAACTCCGCGAGATCGTGTTGGGGCAGCTGTTCCTCGATCTGCGGCCGCAGCGCCCGAATCTTCGGCAGCGCCCCCAAAATCGTCGCCACCGCGGTCGGCACATCCACGTTGATCTTCCTCACCGCTTCCTCGGGCAACGCCCGCAACTCGGGCAAAACCCGCTCGAACGCCTCGCGCAACCGCGCCCGCGGCATCCCTTCGGACTCCGACATGCTTTCACCTCCGACTCTCACTCTGCTCTCGGTGAGCAGCGTTCCCTCGAGTCGGCCCGAACCCTCTCACAGTTGCGTCCAATCGTGATCTCCCGATCGCCCCTCGCGAACAGATGACTATGCCCGACAGGACGGCGCCATCGTCCCTGGCGTACGGCCACGCGCGCGGGGGCACCTCCGCCGCGGGCCGCCCACGCTCCGGCACTGCACACTGCCGCCGCGGGCGCCCCCCCCCCCCGCACAGCACCCCTCCCCCCCCGGCCCCCCCCCCCCCCGCCCCGCGCCGCCAGACCCCTGTTT
>CAYYWA010000066.1:15703-20848 GCA_964475255.1 uncultured Sorangium sp. | reverse complement strand
ACCGCCCCGGTTCTAGCCTCGGTGTGCCGCCCGGCCTGGTCTTGGGGGGGGGCGGGGGGGGCTCGCCGCCAGCCCCACGGAGCGACCGCTGCGCCGCCGCCCTCGGTGTCGCCGGGCGCTGTCGCGATGAGGCCCATGCGCAGGCCCGCGCCGAGACGAGCGATGAGGGGCCCCGAGCGCTGATAGAGGAGCAACCAGCCGCCGACGGTCCCCGTGCGGAGCGAGTAGCGCCGAAGCTCCGTCTGGACCGTCCCGGATTCGACCAACGCGTCCGCCGACCAGCTCACTCCGGCGAAGCGTTCCTCGCTCAGACGAACGCCGCCGCCCCAGAGCCGATGGGACGAGCCGAAGAACGTTCGCATCGAGGCGACGCCGAGGACTCGGAAGAACCGAGCGCGGCTCGCGAGCTCCGTGTCGCTCGAGAGCTCGCTCTGCCGCTCGACTCGCGCTGGGCTCGCGGTGGGGAGGGCCTGCACTTTCTCGCGCACCACGGCGCGTGCCGCCATGCGAACGGGCGATTCGGGCTCCGGCCCGGAAGGGGGAACGCGCGGCGAAGGGTTCGTCTCGAGCTCGGTCCAGCTCGAGAGCACGAGCTCGGACGCCGCGAGCGCCACCAGGCGCGCGCGAACCCCCGGTTCGAGCGCTCCGAGATCGAAAGAACGTTCGACGGTTTTTCGGGTGAGCGGATCCTCCACGCGCACGACCACCTGGAGCCCCACGCAGCGAATCCCGACGAAGGTGATGCCCGGTCCCGCCTGCTCGGCAGGCGCCGATCTGAGCTCGATGGCGAGCAGGCGGCGCACCTTCTTCTCGTCGAGGGCGTTGCAGCCGGACACGCCGACCCACACCGGCGGAGCTTCGGCGCGCGCCACGCCCGCGCCGAGCAGGACCGCCACCGCGAGGCTCTCCACGACGCGCCGCTGCATGCCCGAGCGCAGCATAAGCGATCCATCCTGGATTCCGCGAGCGAACGCACCCAGCATCGCGGACGGAACGGGGTCAGCAGAGTCTCTGGCGAGGTCGGTGGAGTGCTGTAAAGTGGCGCCAGAGTCTGGGCCAGCCGGCCCTTCGCCCCTTCGAGCGCCTCCGCGTGACCCCTCCCAAGCCCGTCCGAATCGAGGTCCCCTCGCAGGAGCGCGGTCGCCTCGCGCGCGTCGGGGTGATCGCTGCGGTGGGGTTCGGCATCGGCGTGCTCTGGCCGCATCTGACGGGGGTTCGCGTCGTGCCCCGCGCGCCCTCGCCCGGGAACGGCGCGTCGGCAGAGGCGAGCGCTCCGACGAAGGGCACGCCCTCCGCGACGCAGAACGCGACGAGAAAAGCCGAGCAGCGGCGCGAGCTCTTCTCGATCGGGCCCGGCGAGGTCACCAGCTGCCGCACGTTCGAGGGCGAGAAGCTGAGAGAATGCGACGCCATCGACATCGATGCGATCGTTCGCGAACGCATCGCGGCGCTCTCGGACTGTGACGGCTTCGCGACCGCGCGCGGCATCTTCTCGGTCGGCTTCGATCTCGACTTCACGAAGAAGCGCATCCTCGGTGTCGAGAGGGGCAAGAGCACCACCCTCGCCCCCGAGGACACCGAGCGCTTGCTGTCGTGCCTGCGCGAGGACCTTCCGGAGACGTCGCTCGGGGAGGTCCAGCACGAGCACGCGCGCTACATGATCTACTACCGGGTCGAGCTCGCCGGAGCGGAGCCCGAGGAGTCCGAGGGTCCTCACTCCATCACGCCAGCGAGCGGTCGGGCGACCGTGGCCTGGGAGGTGGCGTTGGTGCGCGCGGGGCCGTCTCGGCAAGATACGGTCCTCGCCCGCGTCTTGCAGGGCACGCGGGTGTCGGTCACGGCCCGCCACGGCGACTGGTATCGGGTGAAGTACGACGCCAAAGGCAGCGAGGGTTGGGTGTTTCGGACCGCGATCGGCCTGTGAGGGCCCGCGCGCCCGTGTGTGACGGGCACCCTCGACACGCCCGCTCGGGAGTGGGACCAGCATGGCTCGGTGAGGGCGAAAGCCAATCTCGACGCTCGCCCTGTTCGGCAGCGTGCCGGGCGGCTGAGGCGAGAGCCAGGTGCTCCGGCGCGCATGGTGCCGAACCTCCGGGTTCGTGGTACACCCCCCAGGGATGTCTCAGGACGACCAGGACTCCGGAGCCCCGCCGTCGGCCGAGTCCCATGACCTGGCGTTGATCCACGGTGTCACTCCCGAGGGTGACCTCGCGATCCTGCGAAAGCGGGGTGAGCGGGTCGAGCTCGGCGGCGTGCGTCCGCTCCGCCATGGCGTACCCATCACGGGAGAGGTCGTCCGGCTCCTCCCCCGCAAGGAGTTCCCGCTCCTCTGCGACGTCGTCACGGAGCTTCCGGCGAAGCCCGCCCCGTCCGACGTCGCCCCGCCGCGATCGGCCGACCGCAGCGGTCCGCCTCAGGTCGCCACCGAACGGTATCGCGAGAACTGGGAGCGCACGTTCTCCCGGACCCGAAATCTGGCAAACTAGCCTCGATTTCGGGCTTCCTAGTCGGGGAGGGCCGATCCCGTTTACAGCGACTCCAAGAGATCGCGCACGAGGCCCGCGGGGACTCCGTAGGTGGCTTGGACGCCGTCGATGCGGGCGGCGAAGACCGTGACGCCGCGAAACGTCGCTTCTGCGCCGACGCGGAGGGTCTCGGGCGAGCCCTTGCCGGGCAGCGGGTGGAAGCGCAGCGTGATGCGCGGGCGCGAGAGGCCCTCCTCCGGCCGCGGCTCGCCGACGGAGAGGGCGCCTTCGGCGCGCAACGACGTCGCGTTCGCCACGAGACGCTCGATCAGGGCGTCCGCGAGCTCGGTGCCGCGTGCGACGAAGGTGCCGCCCGCGCGTTCGAGCGCCACGCGGCGGCCCTCGATGTCGAGCTCGAGGCGAGCGAGCTCCCGCGGGTCGCGAATGAAGACCCCGCGTGAGAGCAGCGGTGTGGTCGCATCGCGGACGAAGGGCTTCGGCAGGACGAAGACGCCTGGCTTCGTGTCCATCGTCGCGAAATAGCCGCCGAGTGTCTCATTGCCGATCCGCAGCTCGATCGAGCGCGGTCGTCCCTCGCGCGGGACGAGCTCGAGGCGGAGCCGAGCATGGGGGTTCTCGAGTCCGTGGCCGCCCGAATCGGTCGTCGCCACCCAGCGGTCCGCGGTCAGCGTGCCGAGCGCCTGAACGAGATCGAGGACGAGGCCGGCGTCGTGCTCGAGCCCTCGCGGGCGTTCGAGCTGGAAGCTTCCATCGCCCGTTCGCCGGAGCACCTGCTCGAGCCCGGCGCTTTCGAGGGTCAGGCGCTCGAGCTCGGACGGGACGAAGTCGAGCAAACGCCGGGAACGGAGGAGACTCGGCTCGAGCGAGAAGGCGCGTGCCGCCTGCTCCGGGACGATCAGCACGGCGCCGTCGTCTTTGCGGCGCAAGGCGAGGCGCCCTCCGGCGAGGGGCCGCCCGATCTCGACCGTCTCCTCGAATTTCTCGGCCCCCTCGATCGTCGAGGAGCGCAGCTGGACGCTCCCGGCTGCGGGCTCGAGGCCGAGCGCGGCCGGGTTGGGTTGGGGCGCGACGTCCCCGCGGGCTTCGAGCAACGACTCGAGAAACCGGTTGCCCGTGTCGAGGTCGACCGCCGCCGTCGCCGCGCCGCGCAGCGTGAACCCGCTCTCACTCCGCGCGAGCTCGATGCGTCGTCCGTCGCGCTCGACGGTCACGACCTCCACCTCGTCTGCCCGGAGGACGAACGGCGCCGTGTCCTCGAGCACGTCGGGCAGCTTCGTGAACAGGTCTCGCACCCCGGCGCCCACGCAGTACGCGGCAGGGTTCGGGCCTTTGCGGACCGCCACGACGAGCTCCGGAGCTCCGGGGCACGCACCGCCGACCTCGAGCTCCGCCGTGGGGCGGCCGTCGCGCGGCACGAAGCCCGCCGTGACGGCGGGCTCGGCTCCCAGGGCGCTCTTCGCCGCGTCGAGCCCGAGGAGCCGCTCCGCGCGCGCTCGCGACAGCTCGAGCACCAGCCGTTCGAGCGCGGCGCGCGGCACGCGGCGCCCGCTCGGCGCGTGGAACGACGGGCCCTTCGCGTGCTCGAGCGCGAGGTCTTTGCCGCCCGCGCGGACACGGATCCGCGCGAGATCCGAGAGCGCGTACGGCACGAGCCAGCGCGGCCGGACCGCGTCCGGTGCAACCACGATCTCGTCGAGGAGGGCGCTTCGCACGAGGCCGAGGGCGGGCGCGGGACGGCCGAAGCCTCGAACCTCGACGTAGGCGGCGTCGGAGGGCGTCGCCGCTGTCTTGCCGATGACGAGCTCGCCCTCGACTCCGTCGAACACGAGACGCACGCGCGCTCGCGGCGGCTCGAGCCCCAGCGCGGCGCGATCGGCCTGCTCGGCGTCGAGCCGTCGCAAGAGCGGGAGGAGCTCGAGCGCGCGCACGAGTCCGGTCACGGCTTCCGGATCCGCCTCCTGCGCGGCATCGCCGTCGAGGAGCCAGCGTCTCGGTGAGTCGCCCGCGCGTGCGCGCTCGAGGCGGAGCGTGCCCTTGCCGCTCTCGATCAGGATGGACTCGAGGCGCTCGCGCGAGAACAGCGGGAACACGTTGCGCGCCCGCTGATCGAGCTCGGCCGTGGTCGGCATCTCGCGCGAGAAGACGAGCGCGACCGTGCTCGCGATCGCGAGCACGATCAGCGCCACGTTGACGAACGCGCTACGGTCGGGCCGCATCTTCGTCCTCGCGCGGATGCGCCGCGCGTCGTGAGCGCGCCTCGACGGCGCGGCGGCGCAGGAGCACGACGGCGCCGAGCAGGGCCGCCGCTCCCGGCATGTAGATGAGCACGTAGCGCAGCACTTCGGAGAGCGCGTCTTCGGTGAGGCCGAGCCCGATCTCCCGACTCGGTTTTTCCGGGACCGAGACGAGCGCCGGGCGCGCGGAGAGCCAGGAGATCGCGTTCTCGAGGAACATGCGGCTGCCGTAGAGCGCCGGCTCGCGGAAGGCGCGGTTCTCCGCCAAGCTCGCCGTCCCGACGAGCACGACGCGGGGGGCGTGCTTGGCGCCCGCGGGCTTTTCGAGCTCGCGCGCGACGGCGAGCACGAACTGCCGCGGGGCGGCGGGGCGCGCCCCCGCGCCGCCCCCCCCCCCCCCGCTCCGGGGCCCCGCGGGGGGGGGG
>CAYYWA010000066.1:13500-15693 GCA_964475255.1 uncultured Sorangium sp. | reverse complement strand
GGGTGCGCCGGCGAGCCCCACCGGCCGGGGGGGGGGGGGCCCCCCCCGGCCGCGTCCCCGCCCCTCGAGGATCGGGCGCACGTCGCGGATGCTCAGCGCGTCGTCGCTCGTCGTGAGCACCGGAAGCGCGCCGCGCGTCGGCTGGATGCTCCGGCTCTCGCTGACGAGGACATCGAGCTCGGGCCGCGCGCCGTGGACGAGCCCGCGCGTGACCGCGTGCTCCTTCGGCTCGGCGAAGAACACCTCACCGAGCCCTCGCGGCAGCCTGCGCGCGGCGTCCGTCTCGATCACGAGGTCGTCCTCGAGCTCGGCGCCAGCGAGCGCGGCCAAGGGCTCGAGCCCGCTCGAGGCCATGCGCCCGTCCTCGCCGACCGTGGGTCCCGCGAGCACCAGCGCGCTCATCCCGCCGCGAACGGCGCGAACGATGGACTCGCTCGCTGCCTCGCCGAAACGGAGCTTCGGCCCCGCGATGACGAGGAGCCGGCACCCAGAGAGCGCCGCGTCCGCATCGCTCCGGAGATCTCGTTCCTCCACCCTGTAGTTGTTCTTCTCGATGCGATTGCGGAGCTCCGCGAGCCCCTCGGGACCCGCGTCGTTCGGGCCGAGCTCGTCGTGGCCCCGGGAGAAACAGATCGTCGCCTCCTCGGTGCCGAGCACGTTCGCGATGCCCTCGGTCAGCGCTTGCTCGAGCGCCGGCTGCACGCGGCCCGCGGCCTCGTCGAACTTCAGGAGATCGTCGGGAGTGATGAACCAGTGACGATCCCCGCGCGCGACCACGATGCTCGCGTCGGTGACGACGCGACCGTCTTCCGCCTTGCCCGAGAGGATCCCGTACTTCTGCTGGATGGCCAGGAACCGCGCCGGCTCGCGATCGGGGTCGATCGCGGTGACGCGCAGCGCGGACGTCTCCGCGCCGTAGGCCGAGAGGAGGTGCCTCACGCTGACGGTCAGGGGATCGGCGCGGCTCAGCAGCACCACGATCTCGACGGGCTCGTCGAGCGCGCGGAGGAGCTCGCGCGTCGGCTGCGAGAGCGTGTAGAGCGCCTGGCTCGTGAAATCCCAGCGCACGTAGGTGCGCGCGGCGAGCCAATTGGCGTTCACGGCGAGCACCGCGGCGGCGAACACCCCCGCGGCGGAGAGCGCCTGCGCGCGTCCGAGCCGCGAGAGCCGGAGCCGGCTCATCCCCACCTCCACGAATCGACCACGCGCACCGTCAGAAACAGGCAGAGCGCGACGAGCGAGCCATCGAGGACGAGCCGGCGCGAATCCACGACGCCCTTCGAGAAGTCCTCCATCTGCGAGGCCATCGACAGGTGCGCCGCGATGTCGCGGAGCGGGCCGTCGTCGAACACGTACTCGCCGACGCCGAGCACGAAGAGCCCGAAGACCACGAAGATCGTGAGCAAGAGCGCGACCAGCTGGCTCCGCGTCATCGCGCTCATCAGCGTTCCGGCGGCGAGGTACGTCGCGCCGACCCCGAGCAGCCCCGCGTAGCTCGTCAGCACCACCGGCACGTCGACGGTCCCAGTGTTGCGCAGGATGAGGACGTAGAGCACCGTCGGCGCCCACATGAGGGCGTAGGTCGTCACCACGGCGAGGTACTTGCCGAGCACGACCGCCGTCGGCGTCACCGGCGCGGTCAGCAAGGCTTCGATCGTCCCGCTCCGCCGCTCCTCCGCGAACGTGCGCATGGTGAGCGCCGGGCAGAGCAGCATCAGCGTGAGCAAGAGCAGGATCGACTCCTGACCGAAGAAGGCCTGCACCGGTCCCGTGTCGACGGAGATGTCTGGCAGCGTCGCGAAGTGGACGACGATCGAATAGAAAACGGCGCCCTCGAGCAGCAGGAACACGACCAGGAGCACCCAGGCGAGCGGGGTCACCCACAGGCTCAGCATTTCGCGCCGGTACACCGCGAAAAAGCCGGTCATGGCGGGGCTCCCGCTTCGGGGTGCTCGGTCAGCGCCGCGAACACGTCTTCGAGCGAGCTCTTGCCCGGTCCGAGCGCGCGCACGCCGAGCCCTGCCTGCGCCCAGGCGGCGACGAGGCGTTCGGCGACCGCTCGCTCGTCCGCGTCGTCCTCGAGCTCGATCGTCACGCGAACGAGGTCGGGCGCGGCCTCGCCGTCTCGGAGCGAGAGGGTGCGCACGCCGGGCAGCGGGCTTTCGGGCGGTGAGCGCGCGCGGCTGATGCTGG
>CAYYWA010000066.1:0-13490 GCA_964475255.1 uncultured Sorangium sp. | reverse complement strand
GTCCGGCGACAGCTCGGACTCGTCCCACGTGAGGCGCACGCCGGGCAGCGGGCGCGCGAGCTCCGCGGCGCGCCGCTCGGGATCCCGGAGCTCGCCTTCGAGGCCGCGACGCCGGCCGAGCGCGAGGAGCTCGTCGAGCGAGCCCTCCGCGCCCAGCCGCCCCCTGTCGATCACCAGCGCCCGATCGCAGGTCGCCTCGACCTCGGAGAGGATGTGCGTCGAGAGCAGGATCGTGTGCGTCTCCCCGAGCTCGCGGATCAACCGGCGCACCTCCCGGTTCTGGTTCGGATCGAGCCCGGCCGTCGGCTCGTCGAGGATGAGCAGGGGAGGGGAGGCGACGAGCGCGTCGGCCAGCGCGACGCGCTGCCGATAGCCCTTCGACAAATGCAGGATCAGGGTGTCCGCGAGCTCCGTCACCGCGGCCCGTTCCATCGCCGCTTCCACGGCTCGGGCGCGCTCGCGACGGGGCACGCGCTTGAGCGCCGCGCGAAAGAGCAGGTACTCGCGGACGCGCAGCTCCGGATAGAGCGGCGCGGCCTCCGGCATGTACCCGAGGTGCCGGCGCGCCGCGAGCGGCTCGCGCTGCACGTCGTGGCCGTGGATGCGAATGGTTCCCGCGCTCGGGCCCAGGAAGCCCGCGAGCATGCGGAGGGTCGTGCTCTTTCCGGCGCCGTTCGGGCCGAGGAACCCGACGACCTCGCCCCGGCCCACGCGGAACGAGATGTCCCGAACCGCCACGACCGTTCCGTAGTCCTTGACGAGGTTCGACACCTCGATCATCGGGCCTCCGATTCCCAGGGACTCAGGGGTCGGCGCCCCTCGAGCGCGGGCGCCGGTGAGGGCGAGCCTCCCTCCCGGCGCGTGACGCGAGCCTCCTCACGGGCGAGCGACGTCACGCCCGCGGCTGTTGTTCTTCGTCCTCGTCGCCGTCCGCCGTGGTCTCGTCCTCCAGAGCGGCGCCGTGGCACTTCTTGAACTTCTTGCCCGAGCCGCACGGACACGGGTCGTTGCGGCCGATCTTCGGTCCTTCACGGCGGCGCTGCGGCGTCGGGCGGGCCGGTGCGGCTGCCTGCTGCACGACCCGTTCGAGCTCGGCGAGCAGCGTCGAAGGATCCGCCGTCTCCGTGCTCGGGTGGCGGGCGATTGCTTGCTCGAGCTCTTCCTGGTAGCGGCGCGCGGCCTCCGCCTCGGCCGCGGCGAGCTCCTCGCGGCGACGCGGGCGGGCTTCGAACAGGCGCACGAGCACGTTGCTCGAGACCTTCGCCATCATCGTGAGGAAGAGGTTGTACGCTTCCTTCTTGTACTCGTTCTTGGGGTCGCGCTGGCCGTACCCACGCAGGCCGATGCCGTCGCGCAGGTGCTCCATGTTCGAGAGGTGGTCGACCCAGGCCTCGTCGATGGCTTCGACGTACATGTGCCGGAACACGCGCAGCGTGTTCTCGAGCCCGAGCTCCGCCTCCTTCTCGATGCAGTGCTGTTGAGCGAGCTCGTAGAGCCGCTTCACCACCAGATCGCGGTCACCGAGCTCGGCGAGCGACGGATCGGGCCGCACCTTGAAGTGCTCCTCGAACCCCTGGAACATCCCGTCCCAGTCCCAGTCTTCCGGCGGACGGTTCTCGGGGCAGCTCTCCTCGACCATGGCCGCGACGACGCGGTCGATCAGGTCGAGCAGGCGCTCGCGCTGCTCGCTGAGGCCGCGCGGCACGAGGTCGATGAGCTCGTCGTACACCTCGATCGGCGCCTTCGTCTTGCGCGGCAAGAGCTCGAGGCGGGTTCCCCACGCCTCGTACACCTCGTGCCGAAGCACCTCCGGATCGACGAGCTTCTCCGCCTTTTCGAGCTCCTCGCGCGTCGGCGGGCGCGGCTTCTTGTCGTCCCCCAGCGGGTGGATCTGCGGATCGCAGAAGTAGCCCACGATGGTGGCAATCTGCGGCTCTACCTGCTCCGCGATCTCCGGATCGATCGGGATCTCGCGGGGCTTGCCGGTGGACTTGCCCGTCTCGTCGATCTCGTCGGGGGAGTACCGACCCGTGAGCAGCTGCTGGCGCAAGGAGTACACCGTCTTGCGCTGTGCGTTCATCACGTCGTCGTACTCGAGCAGGTTCTTGCGAATGTCGAAGTTGCGCTCTTCGACCTTGCGCTGCGCGTTCTCGATGCTGCGCGTGACGAGCGGATGCTCGATCGGCTCGTCATCGGGCATCCCCATGCGGTCCATCAGGCTCTTGACCCGATCCCCCATGAAGATGCGCATGAGGTCGTCTTCGAGCGAGAGATAGAAGCGGCTGTAGCCGGGGTCGCCCTGGCGACCCGCGCGGCCGCGGAGCTGGTTGTCGATGCGGCGCGACTCGTGGCGCTCGGTGCCGATGATGTGCAGGCCCCCGAGCTCGACCACCTCGTCGTGCTCGATGGCGCACTGCTCCTGCGAGGTCTTGACGAGCTTCTCGAACTCCTCGGGCGCCTGATCGGCGTCGAGGCCGCGCTTCTTCAGCTCCCAGCGCGCGAGCATCTCCGGGTTTCCGCCGAGCATGATGTCGGTGCCGCGCCCCGCCATGTTGGTGGAGACGGTGACCGCGTGCTTCTTGCCCGCCTGCGCCACGATGAACGCCTCGTTCTCGTGGTGCTTGGCGTTCAGCACGTTGTGCTCGATGCCCTTCTTCTTGAGGATGCGGCTGATCGCCGCGCTCTTCTCGACGCTCGTGGTGCCGACGAGCACGGGGCGACCCGCCTCGTGGTGCTCCATGATGTCGCGCACGATCGCGTTGAACTTCTCGCGCTCCGTCTTGTAGACCACGTCGTGGTCGTCGACGCGAATCATCGGCTTGTTCGTCGGGATCTGGACGACGTCGAGCTTGTACGTCGAAGCGAACTCCTGCGCCTCCGTCTCCGCCGTTCCCGTCATCCCGCCGAGCTTCTTGTAGAGCCGGAACAGGTTCTGGAACGTGATCGTCGCCATCGTGCGGCTCTCCTCCTGGATCCGCACGTTCTCCTTGGCTTCGACGGCCTGGTGCAGCCCGTCGCTCCAGCGGCGTCCCGGGAGCACGCGTCCCGTGAACTCGTCGATGATGAGCACCTTGCCGTCGGGGGACACCATGTAGTGCTGGTCGCGCTTGTAGAGCGCGTGCGCACGGAGGAGCTGGTTCAGGATGTGGAGCGTCTGGATGTTCACCGGGTCGTAGAGGTTCCCGATGCCGATCGCCCGTTGCACGAACTCGACGCCGTCGTCCGTCAGCGTGGCGCTCCAGCCCTTCTCGTCGACGTTGTAGTGCTCGTCCTTGCGGAGCTGCGCCACCACCTCGTTCAGCGTCCGGTACTTCTCGCTCGCCGCCTCGGCGGGGCCGCTGATGATGAGGGGGGTTCGGGCTTCGTCGATGAGGATCGAGTCGACCTCGTCGACGATGGCGAAGTTCAGGGGGCGCTGGACGTAGTCGAGCGCCGAAAACTTCATGTTGTCGCGCAGGTAGTCGAAGCCGAACTCGTTGTTCTGCCCGTAGCAGATGTCGCACTTGTACGCGCGCTTCTTCTCTTCGTCGCCCTGCTGGTTGACGATCACGCCGATCGACAGGCCGAGCCAGTTGTAGAGGCGGCCCATCCACTCGGCGTCGCGGCGCGCGAGGTAGTCGTTCACCGTGATGAGGTGGACGCCCTTGCCCTCGAGCGCGTTCAGGTACACGGGCAGCGTCGCGACGAGCGTCTTGCCCTCGCCGGTGCGCATCTCCGCGATCGAGCCCCGGTGCAACACGACGCCGCCGATGAGCTGCACGTCGTAGTGCCGCATCTTGAGCACGCGGCGGCTCGCCTCACGGCACACCGCGAAGGCCTCGACGAGGATGTCGTCGAGCGTGGCCCCGTTGTCGAGCTTCTGCTTGAATTCCGCGGTCTTGGCCTGGAGCTCGGCGTCGGAGAGCCGCTTGAGTCCATCCTCGAGCCCATTGATGGCGACGACCAAGGGCTGGATGCGCTTCAGCGCCCGCTCGTTGGAGGTCCCGAACAGTTTTTTCGCGAGCCAAGTGAGCATGGAATTTCGGCTTCTCCCGGTCGGCGGGGGAAGCTACCCCTTCGGGCCGGCCCGTGCCACTGCCTTTTCGGACGGGCAGAACGGGCCGAAAACGGGGCGATCTGGCGTGCGTTGCGGGCCCCGAGCGCTCACGATTTCCCGCTAGCGGGGGCGCCGGGGGCGCCACCGTTCCGGCGTTCCCGCGCACGGCGCGCGAGGCGTTCCTTCTGGCGCAGCTCCCCTTCTTCCCACGCGTGGCGATCCTCGTCCGTCACGAGCTCGAGCCGCGGCACCTCGCACGGCCGCCCGTCATCCCCCAGGGCGACGTAGACGAGGTGCGCCGAGTTCGTGTGCGTGGTCACGGCGGTGATCGGGTTCTCCGCCTGCACGTGGACGGTGACCTCGATCGACGTCCGTCCGACGTAGGTCACCCGCGCATCGCACACGAGCAGCTCCCCGAGGTGCACGGGCTCCCGAAACGTCATCGAATCGATGGCGATCGTCACACACTGTCGCTGCGCGTGGCGCATCGCGGCGATGGCCCCGGCCTCGTCGACCATCTTCATGATCAGCCCTCCGTGCACATTTCCGAGCGCGTTCGCGTGCTCGGGGAGCATGAGCTGATGCAACGTGACCCGCGTGCTCTCGGGCGTCTTCGGGAGAAGGGCGGCCATCGCCCCGAAGCTACCCGCGCTTCGAGGCACATGCTACGGTCGCATGCCCGCCGAGTGCCTCGGCACCGGCCCGGCCGTCTCGACGGCCGCTCGCGGTCGCGATGGACGTCGTCTACTTCGTCATCCTGGTCAGCTCGCTGATCTTCGTCCACGAGCTCGGGCACTTCCTGTTCGCCAAGGCTTTCGGGGTGAAGGTGCTCACCTTCAGCCTGGGGTTCGGGCCCAAGCTGCTCCGCATCCGCGGCCGCGAAACCGAGTACTGCATCTCCCTCGTCCCGCTCGGCGGCTACGTGCGGATGCTCGAGGAGTCGCGCAGCGATCTCGTCTTGCCCGAGGACCGGAACCGGACCTTCGAGTCGCTCTCGCTCTCGAAGCGCATCATCGTCGTCCTCGCCGGGCCGATGATGAACCTCGTCTTCCCGGTCCTCCTGTACTTCTCGGTGTTCGTCAGCGACGGGCCGTTCCTGCCGCCCACCGTGGGCGTGGTGCTCCCGAACCACCCGGCCGACGGCAAGCTCTTCCCGGGAGATCGCATCATGGCGGTCGACGGCGAGGAGATTGGAACCTTCGACGAGCTCAAGCGGATCGTCGCCAAGAATCCGGGCAACACGCTCCTTTTCAAGGTCTTCCGCGACAACAAGCACACCGACGTCGAGATCACCGTCGAAGATCGCATCGAGCGGCAGCAGCTCGACATCGTCGAGCGCGTCGGGTCGATCGGCATCCAGCCGAGCCCGCCGGCGCCGGTGATCGGGGTCCCGAACGCCGAGGCCCCCGCCTATCGCGCGGGGCTCCGAACTTTCGATCTCGTGACCCACGTCGGCGGCATGCCGATCCGCAAGTTCACGGACCTCACCGCGGCGTTCAGCGAAAACTCGGGCGAGACGCTGCCCGTGACGTACTTCCGACCGGTGCTCGTGCCGAACGCGCTCGGCGGGCTCGCCGAGGTCGCCGTGTTCGAAGCCGGCGTCGTGGCGCTCACGCCGAACCCGGCAGGCACCAGCTTCTTCGAGCGTACGGGCATCGAGCTCGCCGATTTGTACGCGGCCATCGTGCCCGAGCAGTCCGTCTTCCACAAAGCGGGCCTGCGCCCCGGCGACAAGATCCTGAAGCTCGACGACGAGCCCGTGCCGGCGTGGTCGACCTTCTGCGAGCGCGTGCTCGCCGAGCCCGATCGCCCGCACCGCATCGAGTACCAGGCGGCGCGGGACGGCCGCACCCGCTCGGGCACGATCCAGCTCCGGCGCGAGCAGTTCACCGACGAGCACGGGCAATCCTTCGAGCGCTACGTGCTGCAGCTCCAGCACTGGATCCCGGTGGCGCCCGAGGAGCGTGTCTCCCACCCGGCGCCCGTTCGCTACGCGCTCGAAAAGGCGATCGAGGAGACGGCGAGCGTCACGCGCTTCGTGCTCGTCGGGATCGTGCGCTTGATCCAGGGGCGGATCAGCCTCGACTCGCTCTCCGGCCCGATCACGCTCTTCCAGGTGGCGGGGGAGGAAGGCCGAAAAGGCACCGACTACTTCCTCTGGGCGATGGCCCTCATCAGCATCAACCTCGGCCTGTTCAATCTCTTGCCGATCCCGGTGCTCGACGGCGGCCACCTCATGTTTTTCGCGATCGAGGCGGTGCTCCGGCGGCCGCTCCCGCTGCGTCTTCGCGAGCTTGCACACATCGTCGGCATGGCCATCCTGATCGGGCTCATGCTGCTCGCCTTCAAGAACGACGTCGAAAAGCGCTGGGACGGCGTTTTCGGCAAGGCCCCCGCCCGGCTCGGCTGAAGCTCGATGGCTCGACCCTCGTCGGCGGCGCCGCCCGCCACGGCGCGCACGCTCGCGGCCCGCGTCGTGCATCGGGTCTTCCGCGACGCGGCGTACGCCGCGGCAGCGCTGGATGCCGAGCTCTCGCGCCACACCGAGCTCGACGCTCGGGATCGCGCGCTCGCGACGGAGCTCGTCTACGGCGTGCTTCGGACCCGCGGCGCCCTCGAGCGCCACCTCGCGCCGTACATCGCGCGGCCGGTGAGCGACGCCATGACGCGCGTGCACCTGCTCGTCGCGGCTTACCAGCTCCTCCTCCTCGATCGCGTTCCCGCGTTCGCGGCCGTGGACGCCGCGGTCAGCGCCGTGCGCGCCGAGCGCGGGGCGCGCCTCGCCGGCTTCGTCACCGCCGTGCTCCGGCGGCTCGCCGCGTCCGGCGAGCGCATCCCGTTGCAAGACGCCCTGCTCGAGAGCGGCCCCGAGTGGCTCATCGAGCGCCTCACCGCCGTCGTGGGTCGCGACGAGACCGTCGCGCTGCTCGGCGGCGCGGGCCCGCCGGAGCTGGGGCTCCGCCTCGTTGCGGGCCGCGAGCCGCCCGAGTGGCTCTCCCGAGAGCGTGCTGGCCGCGTCTCGCCGCGCGCGCGCCTCGTTCGGGATCTCGGCGACCCGCGCCAGCGCCCCGGTTACGCCGAAGGCGCGTTCGTCCTCCAGGAAGAAGGCGCCCAAGCGGTCGCCCTGCTCCTCGGTGCGCGTCCCGGTGAGCGCGTCCTCGACGCGTGCGCCGGCCGTGGCCAGAAGACGACCCTGCTCGCCGAGCTCGTCGGTCCCGCGGGCGTGGTGTGGGCCTCCGACCTGAGCCCGAAGAAGCTGTCCCGCATTCCCGCGGAGCTCACCCGTCTCGGTCTCCCTGCGGTCGAGACCCGCGCCGAAAACCTCGAGCTCGGCCCGGGCGCGCTCCCCGACGGCTTCGATCGCGTCCTCGTCGACGCGCCCTGCACCGGCACCGGAACCCTCCGCCACCGCCCCGAGATCCGCGGTCGACTCGGCCCCGAAGATCCGGCGCGCCTCGCCGCCGTGCAAGCGCGCATCCTGCGGACCGCCGCGACGCGCGCGCGCCCCGGCGGAAGGGTCGTCTACGCCGTGTGCAGCGTGCTCCCCGATGAGGGCGAGGGGGTCGTCGAGCGCGTGCGCGACCTCCTCGAGCCCGCGCCCTTCGACGCGCCCGAGCTCGAGGGGCGCCTTTCGCTCGCCGGGACTACGGCGCTGCGGCTTCTGCCCGGAGCTCACGGGACGGACGGCTACTTCGTGGCGAGCTTCGTCAAGCGGTAGAGCGACGACCCGTTGGGCGCGCGGAGCAGGGTCGCGTCGAGGGGTTTTCACGCGCGCGAAACGCCGGAACTCGGTCTCCCGGCGGCCATGATATGGAAACGAGGGACATGGGACCCGTTGGGCAGCGCGGCGCGCGCGGGATCGAGGCGCTCGAGGATTTCTCGTCGACCGACATTGCGTCGCTCCTTGGGCGCGTGCGCGAGCAGGATGTCTCGGAGCACGTGCTCGGCTTGTTTCGCAGCGTGGTGCGCGACGTGCCGGCGTACGCGCGCTTCCTCACCGAGCGCGGTGTGGATCCGGAACGCATCACGACGCTGGAGGCGTTCGCCGGGCTGCCCGCGACGAGCAAGGCCGAGTACCACCAGGCGTACGCGCTCGAGGAGCTGTGCCGCGGTGGGCGGCTCGACGGGGCGGACTTCGTCGCGGTCTCGTCGGGCTCGACAGGGGTCCCGACGTTCTGGCCGCGCGCTGCCCGGGACGAATACGGTACGAGCACGCGCTTCGAGCAGGTGCTCGGGCACGGCTTCGGGTTGCGGGGGCGCCGCACGCTCGGCGTGGTGTGCTTCGCGCTCGGGAGCTGGGTCGGCGGCATGTACACCACGTTCGCGTGCCGGAACGTCGCCGCGAAGGGCTACCCGCTGACGCTCGTCACCCCGGGCAACCAGCGCGCCGAGATCCTGCGCGTCGTGCGCGCGCTCGGACCGAGCTTCGACGCGCTCGTGTTGTTCGGTTACCCGCCGTCCCTCAAGGACGTCATCGATGCGGGCCGTGCCGAAGGGCTCGACTGGTCCCGCTTTCGCGTCCACCTCGTCACTGCCGGCGAGGTCTTCAGCGAAGAATGGCGCTCGCTCGTCTGCGAACGGGTCGGCATTCGCGAGCCCGAGCGGTGCACGGCGTCGCTCTACGGCACCGCCGATGGCGGCGTCCTCGCCAACGAGACGCCGCTCTCGATCCGAATCCGGCGCTTTCTCGCGCAAGAGCCGGACGCGGCGCGCGAGCTGTTCGGCGAATCCCGGTTGCCGACCCTGTGCCAGTACGACCCTTTGCATCGCTACTTCGAGGTCGCGAACAACGAGCTCTCGTTCACCGCCGACGGCACGGTCCCGCTCATTCGCTACCGCATCCTCGATCGTGGCGGCATCGTGCCCTACGAGCGGATGCTCGCGTTCGTGCGCGAGCACGGTTTCGAGCCATTGCCCGACGGCGCTCCCCCTGCGGCGGAGCTCCCGTTCGTCTACGTCTTCGGGCGACAAGGTTTCGCCCTCTCCTTCTACGGAGCCAACGTCTATCCCGAAAACGTCGCGGTCGGCCTCGAACAGCCCCACATTGCGCCCTTCGTCACCGGCAAATTCGTCATGGAGCTCCGCGAGACCGAATCCCACGACCGCGAGCTCGCCATCACCGTCGAGCTCGCGCCCGGCATCGAGCCAACGAACGAGCTCTCCGCTCGAGTCGCAAGCTCCGTGCGCACCGAGCTCGAGCGCCTCAACAGCGAATTTCTCAACTACACCCCCGCCGAACGCCGCACCCCGCGCATCACGCTCCTGCCCCTCGGCCATCCCGACTATTTCCCGACCGGTGTGAAACACCGGTACACCCGGCACTGAGCGCTGCCCTCGAGCGAAACGCGCATCACGCTCCTGCCCCTCGGCCATCCCGACTATTTCCCGACCGGTGTGAAACACCGGTACACCCGGCACTGAGCGCTGCCCTCGAGCGAAACGCGCCGAACCGTGCGGAAGACAGCGGCGAGCCGAGCGCCCGCTTGGGGAGGGGCCTTCGAATCGCGACGCCTTTCGTATCGTTCACTTTTCGGTGCAGGCGGACCATTTGCACCTCATCGTCGAGGCGCGCGACGCGCGAACCCTGGGTTCAGGTTTGCACTTCGCGGGGCTTTCGGGCGCGCCCCTTCGCTGCGCTCCGGAGCTCGTGCCGCGCGCGCTGGCGCTCGACGACCACGCTCCGCTCACGGCCTATCCCAAAACCTGGCTTTTGCGGACGGGTTGGCTTCGGCATGGGCGCGCGGGCCTCTTCGAGAGACCGCGCTCTGCGCACTGAGCCCGACTTCGGGCTATTCCCTTTTGCACGGTGAGTCCGATTTCGGGTCCTTGTGCACTGTGGACTGGGCCGCACCCGTTGTCTCGGGAGGCGCTCTCGGTGGACATGGAGTTCGACCCCGGACATACGGGAGGTGCACCGGACGTTGTGGCGGGCCACACGCGCCCTGCGAGCTTCGTGCGCTCCTTCGGGCTTCGCTTTGCGCGCTGGGTCCGATTGTTCCCCTGACTTGCGCGCGCACATGTCTGGAGAGGCGTTCTTTGCGCAGCATTCGTGGCGCGATGCGCCTCCACCGTGCTCGACGCACGGCCCTCTTCAACCCGATGCCCTCCAGTTCAGCGAGAGCTCCTCACGTTGATCTCCACGCGCGTGCCGACAGCTTCTAGCTACTCGGTGGAGCGGAAGCCCCTCGCGCGACACGGACGTGTGCAACGCTCGTTTTTTCTTCGCCATGCCTCGGGTATCCGCGCTCCGGCCGATCCCGTCGGGAGCGACTGCATCCTCGACCCCGATACCGATGCGCCGTTGCTCACGGGTGGCGTGCTCGGGTGACCCGCCCCGGCAGGGCGTGCAGTAGGTGCCCGGAAAGCGGGTGACCCGCTCTTGGAGGGCGTGCGCGGGGTCCGGAGGGCGGGAGACCCGCCCGATTCGGGTGTCGGGGGGTCGATAAGGGCGGGTGACCCGCTCTTTTCGACCGTCGCAGGGGAGGCGAGAGCGGGTGACCCGCCTTTGGAGCGGGTGACCCGCCCATGGCGACGCGCCAGAGCGCTGGACGGAACCCAAGGGGGACGCGCCCCTCGCGACTCTGCGCGTGCGAAGGCCCTCTTCGGAGCTTCCTCGAGCATTGCGACCGTCCACCGTTCGGGGCCCTGAACCGGTTGCGCTCCATGGCCGTGTCCGGCGTTCTGGAGCATTGCGCCGCGGCACCGTTCGGGGCAGCTCGAGAATCGCCGGACGCATCCCGGTAGCGGCCGTTTCACTGCGCCCAGCTCGAGAGGAACCCACCGACGCGATAGCCCCCGAGGCCTATGGGCGCTGTCAGTGGACGGCGCTGCTGCGCCGCTCCTCGCGTCCTCGAGATCGGCCATGCGGCGCTCTCGCGTCCTCGAGATCGGCCGTGCGGCGCTGTCGCGCCATCGAGATCGGCCATGCGCCGCTCGCGCCGCTCGCGCTGCGGCGTCGCGCGCGGTCATCGAGGTAGGCGCCGCGCGCGGTCATCGAGGTAGGCGCCGCGCGGTGTCCGAGCCGGGGCGATGGTAGCGTGAGCGGGTGCGCGTTCTGTTTCACGTCGAGCCGCTCGTGGTGCATGGGCGACCGCTGCATTACTGGTCGGGGCTCGGACGCTTTGCGGCGATGTACCATGGGCTTTCGCGGCTGGGAGTCGAGGGGAGATTCCTCACGAACGAGGCGCTCGCGCTCTCCGCCACGGCTCGGCACGAGAGCGGTTTGCCTCCGACGCGGCAGGGCCACGAGGTGCCGGCCGAGGCCGTAGTCGCGCTCCGCCAAATGCAGATCACTCCGCTCTTCGGGGTGCCGAGCGCGGCGGTGCTCGAGGGACTGCACCGCGGAACACTCCCTCGAGAGCAAACGGAGGCGTACGCCGCTTTGGCGCGCGATGCGCTCGGCGGCTTCGTGCCGGACGTGGTCCTCACGCTCACGCCGGCGGACCACTTGCGCGCCGCCTTTCCGGACGCGCTCCTGTTGCACGCGGAGTCCGCCGCGTACAGCCGGTTCCCGTTCCCCTACTGTTGGTTCTTCGATCCGCGCGGCTTCTGGGATCGCTCCGTTCCCGCGCACTGCGCACGAGCCCTCCGCGATCGCGAGCTCACGCCGAACGAGCGAGCGCTCCTCGCGCGCTTTCGCCGGCGCTTCCGTGCGTACTTCGCGGCGATGAGCCCGTTCGGCGAGCTCGAGCGCGCGCTCCGTTCCCGCTTTCGGCGCATCGGCTTTCTCCCGCTCCAGTTCGCAGGCGAGCCGGGCTTCGACGCCAATGCTCCCTTTCGGAGCCAGGGCGAGCTCCTCCTGCACGTGGTCGAGCGCCTCCCCGAGGACGTCGCGCTGATCGTGACCGAGCACTCCACCGCGCACTGGCTGGGCGACGTCATCGATCCCGATACCCGCGCGTTCCTCGAACGAAAGTACCCGAACGTCGCGCTCGTCGATTTTCGAAGCATCGAGGGCGCGGGGCAGTACGTCTTGCACCACGCCGACTTCGTCGTGTCCGTCAGCAGCTCCCTCGGCCTCCAAGCGCTCTTGTTCGAAAAGCCGCTCGTCGCCATCGGCACGAGTCACCTCGCGGCGCTCGCGACCGCGCCGGATCTCGGCCACGCGCTCCGAGCGAACGGGGTGCCCTCGACGGAGGCGCTCGATCGCGTGCTCGGGTGGCTCGTCGCTCGCTACTTCGTGCCGGAGAGGCTCACGCTCGACCCTGCCTGGCTCGCCGAGTCCCTCACTCACGCCGTGCACGCGTTCCGAGCCGGCGCGAGCCCCCTCGAGCTCGTACCCGAGATCGCGCCCGCGGATCGACTCGAAGCGCTCCTCTTCGAACGGCTCGACGAGCTCGCCACGACGCGCCTCGACGCCTCTCTCCGGAACGGCGACTTCACGAGCTGGTCGCGCGGGCCGGGTCCGTTCGGGCTCGGCGAGCAGGGCCCGGACGGCTGGGAGCTCTGCGATTTCAGCGGCGGCTCCGCGCGGGTCCGCCAATCGAGCGCTGCGGGCGCGCTGGCCGCTCGGGTGCGGCGCACACGCGCCGGCGGCGGTCCGACGCTGCTCTTACAGCGCATCCCCGACGTAGCGCGCACGGCGGGCGCCCCGGTGCGGCTCCGTTTTCGCGCTCGCAGCGCCCGCTCCGCGACGCTGCTCTCGTACCTCTATCTCCAAGTTCACGACGGTGGCCCGAACCCCGGCACGGCCGCCCGTGCGCACGCGCTCGACGCAACCTGGCGCGAGTACCAACACGTCGCGCGAGTGCCGTCGCTCGCCGGGCGTGCTCCGGGACCCGGCAACCACACCGAGGTCGTCTTCGCGCTGCCCCCCGAAGCCGGCGCGACCGAGCTCGAAATCACGGACGTCTCTCTCGAGCCGATCTCCTTCGAGGCGGACGCGCTTTGACCCGGCTTTGGGCCGACGAAGAAGCCAGAGGTCCAGACTGAAGGGGCTGCCCCGCGGCAGCCCGCGTGCACCAGTGCGCGCCGGCGAAAGGCAACGCCGCTCGGCTGCTCGGCGCTCGGCGACCGAGCGACTTCGCAGGCGTCTGCCTCCGCTTGGCGCGCGCCCGCTCTCGGCTGCACGGGCGCTCGACGTCCGAGGCGGCGGGCGCCTGCCACGCTTGGCGAGCCCGCCGCAGCGCGGCGCTCGGCTACCGAGCGGCTTCGCAGGCGTCTGCCTCGGCCCGGCACGCGTCGTAGCAGCCGGTGAACTGCGTGACGCACGACACGCAGGTGATGCCGAGAGCCAGACAGCCGAGCGCGCAGGCCTCGTCGCAGTCGCAGGCGCGGACGCACTCGAGAGCGGGCCCGCACAGGCCCCCGTACTTCTCTTCTGCCCAGTCGGGACCGAAGCACGTCGCGTAGCTGTTCCCGCAGCCGGCTTCCATGCAGTCGGCGTACTCGCGGCATTCCTCCGGCGCGTCGTCGTCCGGCGCGGGCGGCGCGAGGCCGAACAGCGGGTCACATC
>CAYYWA010000065.1:0-20918 GCA_964475255.1 uncultured Sorangium sp. | reverse complement strand
GCCGAGCGCGTCGAGCGCGAGGGGCGCGCGGCGCTGCACGCCGAGCTCGCGCGGGTCGATCCGGAGAGCGCGGCGCGCCTCGCGCCCAACGACGCCGTGCGCGTGAGCCGTGCGCTCGAGGTCTACGAGCTCACGGGCGTTCCGCTGAGTCGCTTCCACGCCGAGCACGGCTTTCGCGTGCCGCGGCGCCCAGTGCGCCTCGTCGGCGTGCGGCGCCCGCGCGAGGAGCTCGACGCCCGCATTCACGCGCGCGTCGAGCGCATGCTCGACGCCGGCTGGCTCGACGAGGTGCGCGCGCTGCTCGCCCGGGGCTACGGCGAGACCCGCCCGATGGGCTCGGTCGGCTATCGCCAGGTGACCCGAGCCCTCGCCGAGCCCGTCGTCGATCGCGCCGCGCTGACGACGGAGATCGTCCGCGCGACTCGCGTCTTCGCGCGACGGCAGCGCACCTGGCTGCGGGACGAGCCCGTCGAGTGGGTCGAGGGTGCGGCCGCCTTGCAGGTCGATTGAGGCTCATGGGGCGCCCTCCGAGCTCGTCGCGATCGAAAGGGCCGCCCCACACCGGCGAACGACCGAACGCACCCGCGGCAAAGGAGTGGGTGATCCCCGAAGCGCTCGGCGCGCAGCCGCTCGCTCGGGCGCTCCGCACGCTGCTCGGCGGCGCGAGCTGGAACACGGTGCGCCGCACGATCACTACGGGAAAGGTGCGGCTCGACGGCGCGCCCGTCGTCGAGGTGACGCGCACCGTGCGCGCGGGGCAACGCCTCGAGCTCGTCCCGACCGCGCCGCGCCCGAGCGCGCCCCGGCTCGCGGCGGAGAAGCTCGTTCACGTCGATGCGCACGTGGTCGTCGTCGAGAAGCCGCCGCACGTGAGCACGGTGCCGTACGACGACACCGAGCGCGACACGCTCGACGCGCTCGTCGAGCGGGAGCTCTCGCGGCGCGAGCGCGGGCGCCGCGGCCCGCTCGGCGTCGTCCATCGCCTCGACAAGGAGACGAGCGGGCTGCTCGTGTTCGCGCGGACCCTCGCCGCGAAACGACACCTCAAGAACCAATTCCGGTTCCACACGGTCGCGCGGCGCTACTGGGCGCTCGTCTCCGGTCACCTCGAGTCCCGGACGCTCCGCAGCCGCTTGGTCGCCGATCGCGGTGACGGCCGACGCGGCTCGACGGAGAACCCCCGGCTCGGGCGCCCGGCCGTCACCCACGTCCGCGCCCTCGAACGGCTCTCCGACGCCACGCTCGTCGAGTGCCGGCTCGAGACGGGCCGCACGCACCAGATCCGCATCCACCTCTCCGAAGCGGGGCATCCCCTGCTCGGCGAGCGCGTCTACGTCCGTGGACACGAGCCGCCCTCCATCGCGGTGCCGCGCGTGATGCTGCACGCCTTCGAGCTCGGCTTCGTGCACCCCGCGAGCGGCGCCGAGCTCCACTTCGAGAGCCCGATGCCCGCCGACCTGCGCGCGGTCCTTGCGCGGCTCCGCGGCTGAACGCGCGCCTCGTTTCGGGAGAGGCGGCACACGCCGCCCCTCCCGCCGAAGTGAGCTCGGCGGCCCCGCTCCACGCGGGCACTCCGTCCGACGCAGTTTTCCGCATATCTCGGCGCGTTCCTAACCGTTTGTCGCTCTAGGCGCCCGCCCGAAAGCTCGCGTGGTAGTCCGGGTCCTCGATCGACGCGGCGGGCTCGGTGCGGGCGAGCGGCGCCGCGACGTCGAGCATCACGGCGAGCTCGCGCGTTTGCTTGGCGCCGATGCTGGCCTCGTACGCGCCGGGATGCGGGCCGTGCGGGACGCCCGCGGGATGGTGCGAGATGCTGCCCACGCCGATGCCCCGCCGGGACGTGAAGTCCCCCGAAGCGTAGAAGAGCACCTCGTCGATATCGACGGAGGCGTGCGGATACGGACAGGGCACGGCCTCGGGATGGAAATCGAGCGGCCGCGGGACGAAGCTGCACACGAACGCTCCGCGCGCCGCAAACGTGCCGTGGACCGTCGGCGGCAAATGCACGGCGCCGACGCGCGGCTGATAATCGAGGATCGAGAACGCGAACGGGTACACCGTGCCGTCCCAGCCGACGACGTCGAGCGGCGAGCGAAAGAGATCCACGGCGTGGAACGCGCCCCCGCGCTTGATGACCAGCGAGCGAATCCCCTCGTCGCACGGCCCCTCGAAGACCGGAGCCCGAAAGTCGCGGTGCGAGTAGGGCGCGTCCATGCGCAGTTGCCCGAGCTCGTTGCGAAACCCGCTCGGCAGGCCGAGCCCGCCCTTGCACTCGACGACGAGCCAGTGCTGCTCGAGCCCCGCGGCGAGCGTGAAGCGATGCAACACGCCTTTCGGCACGTACACGTAGTCGAGCTCGCGAAACACGAGCTCACCGAACAGGCTCTTCAGCTTGCCCCCGCCGCGCAGCACGAACACGAGGTCGTCGCCGTCTCCGTTCGAGAAGTACGCGGTGTCGTTCTCGGTGGGGCGCGCCACCGAGACGACCACGTCCTCGTTGAAGAGCAACGGAACCCGCGCGAACGACGCCGTGCCGCCCGGCGGCAGCGCGCCCGAGCGATAATGCCGCCGCGCGAGCGGCGGGAGCGGGCGTGCCTCCGGCACGGGAAAGCCGCGCGCGGGCCGACCCGCGCTGCCCTCGTGGGGCCGCCCGAGGTGGTAGAGGATGGTGTACGGCCCGTCGAAGCCCTGTCGCGTGAGGCACTGCTCGTAGCGCAGAGACCCATCCGCGCCGCGGAACGCGATGTGAGGCTTCTTCGGGACGTCGCCTTCGACGCGCCGCTCGATCACGGCGCCTCCCCCTTCGTCTGCTCGCGCTCGATGCTCTCGAAGAGCGCGCGGAAGTTCCCTTCCCCGAACCCCGGGTCGCCCTTGCGCTGGATGATCTCGTAAAAGAACGGGCCCGCCTCGGGGTTGCCGTAGAGGCCCGCCGAATCCTTGAGGAAGATCTGCAAAAGATACGAGCCCTTGCCGTGCCCATCGACGAGGATCTCGAGCTCGCGGAGCGCCTCGAGGGGCTCGTCGATGCGGTCGATGCCGAGCTGGGCGAGCCGCTCGGGCAAGCGGTCGTAGTAAGCCGCCGGCGTCGGCATGAACTCGACGCCTCGTGCGCGCAGCGCGCGCACCGCCTCGAGGATGTCGCGCACCTCGAGGGCGAGGTGCTGCACGCCGTCGCCGCGATGCTCCTCGTGGAACACGTTGATTTGCGAACGCTTGAAGTTCGGGCGGTACGGCTCGTTGTTCGCGAACTTCACGCCCGACCCCGGATCCCACATCACGACCGAGCGCAGGCCCGAGCCGTCGCGGATTTCGGCGGCGACGTCGCGCGTGTGGAACGCGACGTCCCAGAAGCGCTGGAATCCGAGCACGTGCTCGAGCCAGAGCAACGCCGGGCTCATCGTCTGGAAGTTCGAGGTGATGTGATCGAAGCGCACGAACCCGAAGCGGTTGCTGCCGCCCTCGGGCGGGTCGATGCGCCGCATCCCGGGAAAGAGCGGCATGGTTCCACGCCGCTCGATGAAGCGGAACGTGGTGTCCCCGAACGGGGTCGTGATCGAGAACGTGGAGAGCGATCCTTCGTCGCCCTCGATGTGCTCGATGTCGGAGATCGGCGTTCCGCCCCGCGCCTCGAGCAGCGCGAAGGCGCGCTCGGCGTCTTGCACGCGGAAGGCGATCGTGCCCACGCCGTCCGGGTGCTTGGCGAGGAAGCGCTGCGCGCGACCGCCGTCCCCGAGCGGCATCGAGCACACGACCGTACAGTCTCCCGCGCGAAACGCGAGCGAGCGTTGGCGGTCCCCCGGGACCTGCTCGGGGCCGCGCTCGCCGATGAGCGCGAAGTCGAGGCGATCGACGTAGAAGCGGCGACTGCGCTCGAGGTCGCGCACGTAATAGTGGATGCCTTCGATTCCGAGGATTCCGAGCGACTCGACTGCCATGGTGAGCACCTCGTCGCGGGTCCGGACGCCGCGCTCTACGGCTCCGAAGCCCGGAGCTCTCTTACATTGAGCGAAACACCGAGCTCAGGAAAGCTTTGCATCCCGCTCCGCGCGAGCAACCGTTGCTCCGAGCGCGAGCCGTGCGGCCGCGCCGGCGCACCGCGGGAAATCACGGCTCGGCGTCGGGTTGACGCTCGGGGCGCGCGCGATCGAACGCCGGAAGCGCGAGACAGGCCGCTTCCACCCGGAGCAACGTCGGAAAGAGTGAGAGATCGACGCCGAACCGCCGACCGTTGTAGAGCTGAGGCACCAAGTACACGTCGGCGAGTGTGAGCGCGTCCCCGACGAGGAATTGCCCGGCGCTCGCGGCGGCCGTGCGCTCGATCGCTTCGAGGCCGAGCCGAACGAACAGCCGCCCCCACTCCCCCGGGTCGACACCGCGGTTCGTGAGCTCGCCGAGCACGCGCGTGTTCTGGAGCGGCTGAATGCCGGAGTTGACCATTTCCACGAGCGCACGGACGCGCGCCCGCGCGATCGGCTCGCGCGGCAAGAGCGGCGGCGTCGGCACGGTCTCCTCGAGGTACTCGACGATGGCCACCGACTGCGCGAGCCGTTCGCCCGAGTCGAGCTCGAGCAGCGGCACCTGCGCCATCGGATTCTTGGCGACGAAGTCGGGCGCGAACTGCTCGCCGCCGCCGCGCACGAGGTGAACGGGGACGTGCTCGACCTCGATGCCCTTGAGGTTCAGCACGATGCGGACGCGGTACGAGCAGGAGCTTCGATAGTAGCCGTAGAGCTTCATGGGGTGACCACGCGTTGGCGGAGCGTGCCGAACACGTTCCGTCCGTTCTCGTCCCTCATCTCGAGCGCGACCTCGTCCCCCGGAACGAGGTAGGGCGAAAGTGGACGGCCGTGCTCGATGATCTCCCGCGCGCGCCGCTCCGCGAGGCAGCTCACGCCGCGCGCCGGATCGTCGTTCGACACGGTGCCGCCGCCGAGGATCGTGCCCGCGACGAAGCTCCGGGTCTTCGCGATGTGCGCGATCAAGTCCGCGAACGAAAAGTGCATGGCGCCCGCGTCCGCGCTGCCCACGCGGGTGCCGTTGAGCGCCACCGAGAGCGGGAGATGCACGCGCGCGTCGCGCCACGCGGCCCCGAGCTCGTCCGGGGTCACGGCGAAGGGCGACAGAGCGCTCGCCGGCTTCGAGCAGAAGAACCCGAACCCCTTGGCGAGCTCGGCCGGGACCAGCTCGCGCAGCGTCCAATCGTTGACGAGCACGACGAGCCGGATGTGAGCGAGCGCGTCGCTCGCCCGCGTGCCCTGCGGGGTGTCGCCGAGCACGACCGCGACCTCGCCTTCGAAGTCGAGACCCCACTTCGGGTCGACGAGCGCGACGTCCTCCGTCGGCGCGAGCAGGTGCCCGGAGCCGCCCTGGTACACGAGCGGATCGGTCTCGAGGGTGGGAGGGGGATCCGCGCCGCGGGCGCGCCGCACGAGGCGCACGTGACTCAGGTACGCCGAGCCGTCGATCCATTCGTAGGCGCGCGGTAGCGGCGCGAGCAGCGGGGCGGGCGCGTGGGGCATCGCCGGTGCGCGGCCCGCGTCGAGGTCGGCCGCGAGCCCGCGCAAGCGCGGCTCGGCGTTGTCCCAATCGTCGAGCGCCGCTTGCAGCGAGCGCGCGATCGCGGTCGCCGACGCCGCGCGGGTGCCCGTCGCGTCCACGACGACGAGCGCGCCGTCGCGGGTTCCGTCGTGCACCGTCGCGAGCCGCATGATCGAGCTCGCGCTCCGACTACTCGTCGGTGCCGAGGGCGAGCGAGGCGTCGAGCAGCTCGAGGAACGTGGCGGGTCGCGGCGCGGGCTCGGGAGCGCGAACCTGCGCGACGGCCACGCCCGTCGGCAACGACGGTCGATACACCTCGGGTCCTTCGCTCGCGCGCTCGCGGGCCACGGTGCCCGGCTCCGCGGACTCGTACCCGCGGGCGACCTCTCCCGACTCCACGGGCGGCGGCGGCGCGCTCGGCGCGAATCCGCGATCGAGCGCCTCGAGCTCCACGGAGGCTTCGGGCGCGGGCGGAGGCGCGAGCGTCCGTTCCTCCGCGGCCGCGGCGCTGAGCGCCGCCTCGAGATCCGCGGCGACCGGCGGAGCCTCCGACGGCTGCGACGGCTCGAGCTCCAGCGCCGGCTCCGACGCCACGGGCTGCGACGGCTCGGGCTGCGACGGCGCGGGCGGTGCCAGCTCGAAGACGGGCCCCGATGCCGCGGGCTCCGACGGCGGTGCCAGCTCGAACGCCGGTCCCGATGCCGTGGGCGCCGACGGCGCGGGCGGCTCCAGCTCGATCGCCGGTCCCGACGACGGCTCGCCGGAGTCGAAGCGCTCACCGGGCTGCCCCGGCGACGACCCGACCTGCGGCTCGACCGCGATCGCCGACGGCGGCTCCGACTCGAAGAACACCTCGACGTCCGGAGTGCTCGGCGCGGCGAGCCCCGAGGGAAGCGGCGCCTCCTGCGGCCCGGACTCCGGCGGCGGCGTGACGATCGGCACCTCGCGCCCGTCCTCCGCCTCGCTCTCGGCGGCAGCGGCGAGCGCCTCGTCCATCGTGGACGCCACGCGCGGGCGCTGCGACGAGTCCGGCGGCTCCTCCGCGTGCTCGGCGAGCAACGCGGACTCGTCGGCCTCGGGCGGCGGCATCGAGGGCGGCAACGACTCCAGCGCGTCCGCCGGCACGTCGACGATCTCGCCGTCGTCGAAGTCCACCGACGCGGTCACGCTCGAGACCGGCTCCGCGGGCCCCTGCGGCGGCCTCTCCGAGAGCCGCTCGAGCAGCCGTCCCGGGGGCGCCGAGGTCACGCGGACGAGCGGCACGGGCTCCGCTTCGTCGCCGTAGGGATCGTACGTCGGGACCACGCCGCGCTCGGCGCGCAGGTACGCGGCGTTGCGCTGCACCCGCTCGAGCAGGGCTTCGAGGCGCGCGACGCGCTCCTCGGTGTTCACGCGTCACCTCGCCCGGTTCGGGGCTGCAAGCGCGCGAGCGCTTCTCCCCATCCCACGCCGGAGCGCAGCCACTCCGAGACGCGGTCGGCGCCGGAACGACCCGTGACGAGGAAGCGCGCCGTGTTCTCCTCGCGGCACAGGCGGACCACGACGGCCTCGCGACTGAACGCGCGCTGCAGCGCGCCCTCGAGGAGTCCCGCGACGAGCGCGTCGCCCGCGTCCCCGAAGGGCGAGTCTTCCAGCGTGAACACCAGCGCACGCCCCCAGCGCTCGAGGCCGAGCACGCCGAAGCCCATCAGCGCCACTTCGAGCGACAGCTGATCGAGCGCCGTCTCGACGCCCACTCCGTCGTCTCGACCGAGCCGCTCGGCCGCGCGCCGGCCCACCTCCGTGCCGAGGTGCCGCGAGAAGTCGCGCGCGACCTCGGGATCCGCGGAGGCGCACAAGGAGAGCAGAGCATCGGCAGACACGAGCACGCGAGCCCCGGAGCCCCGGAGCTCGATCGCCCCGCGCGGCAGATCGAACGCAACGCTGGAGGACGGATCGAAGCGGGTCGTCATGAAAAACCCGAAAGCGAGGACCCAGTATAGGGCGCCGGGGACGAAGACTGTCAAATCTCGGCAGGCGCTCGGAAGCTTTGTCATGCTTGCCGCCGTGACTCGCGCCCCGCTCGCCACGCTGCTCGTGTTCTTCGCGACGGCTCGGGCGCACGCGGCCGAGGGTCCGCTCCCGGCGGGCGCACCCATCGAGAGCGTGCCGCGCCCGGAGAGCGAAAACTTGCCCGTTTGCTCGACGGAACGGCCGGTGTGCGTCCATCCGGGCGGCGAGACCGACGCAGCGGCGCTTCAGGCGCTTTCCGCGCTCGAATCGGCCTACGAGCGCGTCGTGCTCGCGCTTTCGCTCCCACCGCCGCTCCCCGACGGCGGGCTCGGCGGCTCCGACGCGCTCGACGCCTACCTCGTGCCGCGAGACAGCGCGTTCAGCGCGGTCGCCGACGACCTCGCCGGGACGCCGTTCGCCGCGGCTTCGGCCTCGTGCCGCCTGCCCGTGGGGGACTCGATCCGGATCGAGCGCGCCGCCGTGCAGTGCGTCACCGAGGCGGTCGTGATGCGGTTGGACCCGGGAGAACCCCCGCACCTCCGCCGCGCGTTCGCGACCTGGATGTGGTGGCTTGTGGGATTCCCCACTGCGCTGGATTTCGAAGCCATCGACGCGGCGCAGGCCCATCCCGAGGCGGCGATCGGCGCGCGCGACCTCACGCCCCTGAGCGAGGGCGCCGCCCTGTTCTTCGAGTTTCTCGAGACGGAGCTCGGCGCCGGGGAGCTCGCCGAGCTCAACACCGCGCTCTTCTCGGCGGCGGCGAGCCCACGCCCGCCCGCGGGCCCCACTTACATAAATGAGCCCGACCTCTTCGACGTCCTCCGCCACACGCTGAACGACCGCCACGGCGCCTTCGCGAACCTCATGGTCGACTTCGCCGTGGCGCGCGCGTTCGTCGGCGCGCGCGACGACGGACTGCACTTGCCGGGCCTCGCGTGGTCCGGCGACTTCGGGCGCGTGCGCTTCGACTGGGTGCTGCCCTTCTCGACGCTGCCTCGTCGCGTCGCGGTGAGCCCGCCCGTCGACTCGACGGGCTCCGTGCTCGTGTGGCTCGACATGGATCGAGATCCCGGCAAGGCGACGCTCGGGTTCCGCGCGGAGTGGGAAGCTCCCGTCAGCTTTCACTGGCAGCTCGTGCGCCTCGACGAGAACGGCGTCGCCATGGGCCGCATCGCGATTCCGTTCCAAGAGCGCGCGACGCAAGTCGAAGCGACCGTCGAGAACCTCGCGGACGTGAGCGCCGTGCTCGCCATCGGGACGAACCTCGAGACCGTCGAGCTCGCGCATCCCTTCGATCCCGACGTCGCGCCGTTCGAGCCGCACGGAGCGACCGTCTACTTCGCCCGTTTGTAGTCCCCCGCGCCGAACGCACGAATTTCGGCGCGAGCGTCGAAACGCTCGAAAAGGACTCGGCGAGACAACGCCTGTAGGCACATGTCCTACACACGAGGAAACCTCGAGAAAACCGCCTGTTCGTGGGCAGGCGGCCACGAAACGAGGGACCTACAGGCGCTCACCTCAGCTTGCTTGGACCTGCAACCATTGCCTATCATTCGCCGCGCCGGCCACGCGTTCGAGAGGACGCGGCCACACGTCGGGGAATCGGAAAAATGAGATTGGAGCGATGAGGTCGCGGGGGCTCGCCCCAACACGGGAGGCCGAGAGCACACTCCCGGTCCCACCTGGACGAGGAAGCGAAGCGTGGTGCGAACACTCCGTGGCAAGCTGCTGCTGATCGTCGGGACGGCAGCGTTGGTGTTGATCTCGACGGTCGGGGCGGGCCTTCTGCTCGGCGCCGAACACGACAGCCGGCTCGATGATCTCGAACGACGCCTCGTGCCGAAGCTCGAGCTCGGTCCACGCCTCCAGTCGGATCTCGAGCGGCTGCGTCGAGGACTGCAGGATGCCGTCGCGGCCAAAGATCGCGCGGCGCTCGACGAGAGCGACACGCACCGCGACGCGTTCACGGCGCATCTCGAAGAAGGCGGCACGGCGCTGAGCGCGTCGGACGCGGAGCGCCTACGCGCGGCCGTGAACGAGTACTACCAGGTCGCGCGCGCCCTCTCGCTCCGGCTCATCGACGGAGAGACGGGCGAGGCGATCGTCCGCGACTTTCCGAGGATGCAGCGGACGTATCTGCGCGCCGAGACGCTGATCCGGCGCACGACGGGGATCGACAAGGCCGAGCTTGGCGCGGGTTTCGCCGCCGTCCGCGCGGCGAGCCACCGCGCGACCCAGCTCCAGTTCCTCTTCGGGTTCTTCGGGCTCGTCGTGGTGGTGGGCCTCTCGGTCGTCGCGAGTCGTCGGATGCTGCAGAGCCTCGACGAGCTCTCGGAAGGCTTCGAGCACTTCGGCAAGGGCGACTTCGATCACCAGATTCGCGTCGAGAGCAACGACGAGCTCGCGCACGTGGCTCGCGAGGCGAACCAGATGGCCGCGAGCCTGAAACAGCTCGAGGGGCAGCGCGAGGCCGCCGACTGGCTGAAGGCGGGCCAGGTCGGGCTCTCCGACGAGCTCCGCTACGACCTCGATCCCGAAGCGGTCGCGGATCGGGCGGTGCGTTTCCTCGCGCGGACGGTGAGCGCCTTCGCCGGCGCCCTCTACGTCGTCGAGGACGACGACTCGCTGCGACTCGCGGGCAGCTACGCCCTCGCTCGAAACGACGCCGAGAACGCTCGAGAGCCAGAGCCCGCGGCGACCGTTCGTCCCGGCGAGGGCCTCGTGGGTCAGGCGGCGCTCGAGCAACGCCTGATCGTCGTCGACGAGCCGGCCGCGAAGCACCTCACGATTCGCTCCGGCCTTTCGGAGTCGGCGCCTCGGGCGCTCGTGCTCCTGCCGCTCGCGCGCCTGTCTCGGACGCTCGGGGTGCTCGAGCTCGCGTTGCTCGAGCCCTGCACGGATCGCGTTCGGGATCTCTTGTCCTCGGTCTCCGAGTCGCTGGGCATCGCTCTCGAAGTGGCGCACGCGCGCAAGGCGACCCGGCAGCTGCTCGAGCAAACCCAGGCGCAGGCCGAGCGCCTCGCGGCCCAGGAGGAGGAGCTGCGGCTCAACAACCAGGAGCTCCAAGCGCAGCAGGAGGAGCTTAGGCTCGCCAACGAGGAGCTCGAGGCGCAGCGCCGCACGTTGAGCCAGCGAAACGCGGAGCTCGAGGAAGCGCGCCTCCGCCTCCATGAAAAGGCCGAGGAGCTCAGCAAGGTGAGCGCCTACAAGTCGCACTTCCTCGCGAACATGTCGCACGAGCTGCGGACGCCGCTCAACAGCATGCTCCTGCTCTCGCACCTGCTCTCGCAGAACGAGACGGAGAACCTCTCGCCGAAACAGGTCGAGTACGCCCAAACCATCCACGCTGCCGGCAAGGACTTGCTGGCGCTCATCAATCAGGTCCTCGACCTCTCGAAGATCGAAGCGGGCAGGCAGGAGGTCGAGCGAACGCGCGTCGCGCTGTCGCATTTCTCGGCCTTCGCACAGCGCGTGTTCGGCCCGCTCGCGGAGGAGAAGGGGCTCGCCTTCTTCGTCGAGGTCGGCGAGGGCGCGCCGACGGCGTTGACGACGGACAAGCAGCGCCTCGAGGGCATCCTCACGAACCTCGTCGGCAACGCGATCAAGTTCACGGACCAGGGAGCGGTCCGCCTCACCATCGGGCGGCCCGCGCCGGGCACGAAGCTCCCGCGCGCGGACCTCACGCCGGAGACGACCGTCGTCTTCGCGGTCGCCGATACGGGCCCGGGGATCGATCCGGCCGATCACGAGCTCGTCTTCGTTCCCTTCGAGCAGCTCGGCTCCCGCACCCAGAATCGACCGTCCGGAACCGGTCTCGGCCTGGCCATCGCGCGCGAGTCGGCGCGGCTGTTGGGCGGCGAGCTCACGCTCGAGAGCACGCCCGGCCGCGGAACCACGTTCACCTGCTTCCTCCCCGCGAACGGGGGCGCGAGCGAGAGCGAGGCGCCGCCGCGCTCGGCGCCGAGCTCCGTGAAGACGCCGAGCTCCGCCGATCGCGCCGAGCTCGCCGCCCGAGCTCCCCACCTCCTCGTAGTCGAGGACGACGCCGTGCTCGCGGAGCAGCTCGCGGAGATGATCCGCGCGCGCGGGCTCGAGGCGCTCGTCGCCACGACCGGAGAGGAGGGCGTCCGGCTCGCGTTCGAGCACCGGCCGATCGGGATCATTTTGGACGTGACGCTGCCCGACATCGACGGCTGGGCGGTCATGGAGCGCCTCCGCAACGATCCGCGCACCCGGACGATCCCCGTCCATTTCGTGTCCGGGGTCGACACCCCCGAGCGCGGGTTGTCGCTCGGAGCGGTCGGGTACCTGACGAAACCCGTCACGCGCGCGGCGTTGCTCGACATGGTGAGGACGCTCACGGCGTCTCGGGAGAAGCAGCGCGTGTTGGTCGTCGAGGACGACGCCGCGGACGGCGACGCGCTCGTCTCCCTGCTCGGCCGCGAAGCCTTCGACGTCACGCTCGCGACGAGCGCAAAGGCCGCGCTCACCCTGCTCGAGCAGCAGCCCTTCGACTGCATGATCCTCGACCTCGGCCTGCCCGACATGCACGGCCTCGGCCTGCTCGAAGCGATGCGCGAGAAGCTCGGCGAGCGCGCGCCGCGCGTCGTGGTCCACACGGGCCGAGCGCTCACGAAGAGCGAGGTGAAAGAGCTCGAGGCGTACGCGGAGGCCGTGATCTTGAAGGACGGCAGCTCCCAGGAACGCCTGCTCGAGGAGGTGCGCTGCTTCGTCCGTCACGTGCGTGAAGAGCTCCCCGTGTCGTCGCGCGCGCCGGCGCTCGGCACGGACGTCACCCTCCGCGGGATGAAGCTCCTGATCGCGGACGACGACATGCGCACCGTCTACGCCCTCTCCGCGATGTTGCGGGCGAAGGGCGCCGAGGTCCTCGTGGCGGACACCGGACGCGAGGCGCTCGACGTGCTCGACCGCAACCCGGACGTGCACGGCGTGCTGATGGACGTGATGATGCCGGAGCTCGACGGCTACGGCGCGATGCGCGCGCTCCGCGCCGATCCGCGCTTCACGCGCCTGCCCGTCATCGCGCTCACCGCCAAGGCGATGAAGGGGGAGCGCGAGCGCTGCCTCGAGGCCGGCGCGAGCGATTACCTGACGAAGCCCGTGGATGGCGAGCGCTTGCTCGCGCTGCTCGACGCCTGGCTGCGTCGAAGAACGAGCGATGTCCCCAACTGAGGTCGAAGCGCTCGAGCTCCGGCTCCTCCTCGACGCCATCCACGAGCGGTACGGATACGATCTGCGCGAGTACGATCGGGCGTCGATCCAGCGCCGGATGCGCCTCGCCCTGGCCAAGTCGGGACTCTCGCACCTGGGCGAGCTCCTGCATCACGTGCTGCGGGACCCCGCGCTCTTCGCGCTCGTGCTCGACGAGCTCACCGTGCGCGTCAGCGAGATGTTCCGCTCGCCGCCCTTCTATCGCGCGTTTCGCGAGCGCGTGCTGCCGATGCTCCGCACCTACCCGCAAATCAAGCTCTGGCACGCGGGCTGTGCGAACGGAGAGGAAGTGTACACCTCTGCCATCCTCCTCCTCGAGGAGAACCTGTACGAGCGCACGCAGATCTATGCTACCGACATGAGCCGCGCCGCGTTGGATCAGGCGCGCGAGGGAACCTATCCGGAGGCGAGCCTGGCGGTGTTCGCAGAGAACTACGCAAAGTCGGGAGGACGGCGCTCGTTCGACGAGTACTACACGGCGGCGTACGGCAGGATCGTGGTGCGCGAGGCGTTGCGCCGGAACATCGTCTTCTTCCAGCACGATCTCGTGTCCGACTACGTCTTCGGCGAAATGCAGGTCGTGTTCTGCCGCAACGTCCTCATCTATTTCACGCCGGCGCTGCGCGAGCGCATTCTCCAGGTCATCGCTCACGGTCTCTGCCGGGGCGGCTTCTTGTGCCTCGGCGAGAGCGAGCACCTGCCGCCTTCGCTCTCCGCGTGGTTCGAGGACTACGCTCCCGCCGAGCGGATCTATCGCCGTCGAGGGCAGGCATGAGCACGGCGCCGTCCGCGAGCGCGAGCCTCGCCGCGTCTCCCGCGGTGCTCGTCGTGGACGACGTGGAGGCGAATCTGCTCGCGATCCGGGCGCTCCTCGAGCCGATGGACTGCGACGTCGTCCTGGCGTCGTCCGGGAACGAGGCGCTCCGGCAGCTCCTCAAGCGCAAGTTCGCGGTGATGCTGCTCGACGTCCAGATGCCCGAGATGGACGGGAACGAGGTGGCTCGCTACGCGCGCCAGAACCCGGCGACTCGCGACGTCCCCATCATCTTCTTGACGGCGGCGAACCACAACGAGGAGAGCGTCCTGCGCGCCTACGGCTCGGGGGCCGTCGACTTCTTGTTCAAGCCCGTCAACCCGCTGGTGTTGAAGAGTAAGGTGCGCGTCTTCCTCGAGGTGTACTCGAGCCGGCACCTCATCGCCCAGGCCAAGGCCGAGCTCGAGAAGAAGAACGCCGAGCTCCACGAGGCCATCCGCGCCGAGGCCGCGCTCTCGGAGCGCATTCAGCGCACGAACGTCGAGCTCACCGAGGCGTACGAGCACCTCAAAGAGACGCAGAGCCTCCTCGTGCAGTCGGCCAAGATGGCCTCGCTCGGCGAGCTCGTCGCCGGCGTCGCGCACGAGATCAACAATCCCCTCGCCTTCGGCATCAGTCACCTCGCGACCGTAAAAAAGAGCCTCGGCCGCGTGCAGGACGCGCTCGGCGACGAGCAGCTCGCGCCAGCGCGCGAGCACTGGGAGCGCGCGCTCGCTCGCCTCTCGGAGATGTCCGTCGGGCTCGAGCGCATCCGCGAGCTCGTCGTCAAGCTGCGCACGTTCTCACGCCTCGACGCCGGGGAGCACGAGCCGGTGAGCCTGCGGGAATCCGTCGATTCCATCCTCACGATCCTGGGCCACCGGCTCGGCGATCGCATCCGCGTCGAGCTCGCCCTCGGTGAGCCCGACGTGATCGAGTGCTTTCCGGGGCTCTTGAACCAGGCGCTCATGAACCTGGTCTCGAACGCGATCGACGCCATCGAGGGAGACGGCGTGGTGACGCTGTCGTCCAGCGTCGAGGGCGGAATGTACAAGATCGTCGTCGCCGACACGGGAAAGGGGATTCCGAGCGAGCTCCGCGAGCGCGTGCTCGAGCCGTTCTTCACGACCAAGCCGGTCGGACAAGGGACGGGGCTCGGTCTTTCCATCGCTTACTCCATCGTGAAGCGACACGGAGGAACACTCGAGCTCTTGGACCGTGATGGCGGGGGGACCCAGGCAATCGTTCGCATCCCGCTCACGCTCGACAAAGGGAGGAGGAAGTAGCCATGCGCGCCGAGCAAAGGGACAGCATTCTGGTCGTGGACGACGAGCCGCAGGTGCTCGTGGCGCTCGAGGACATGCTGTCGGACGAGTTCGTCGTGTTGAAGTCGGGGTCGGCGCGCGAAGCGCTCGAGCTCGTGCAGACCCAAAAGGACATCGCCGTGGTCGTCAGCGACCAACGGATGCCGGACATGACGGGCGACGAGCTCTTGGCGCAGCTCGGCGACGCGGAGGCGCTGCGCATCCTGCTCACGGGCTTCGCGGATCTCTCGGCGGTCGTCCGCGCCGTCAACGAAGGGCGCATCTTCGCCTACGTGACCAAGCCCTGGGACGCCGAAGATCTGCGGCTCAAGGTGCAGAAGGCCGCCGAGCACTTCCGGCTCGCGCGGGAGCTCTCGTACGAGCGGCAGCTCTTGCACGACCTGATGAACAACGTCCCGGACGGCATCTACTTCAAGGATCGCGAGCGCCGGTTCTTGCGGGCGAACCGGGCGTTTTCCCGGCTCGTGAACGGGGCCAGCCCCGAAGGGCTCACGGGCAAGCGGAGCGAAGACGTGCTCGCCCCGGATCTCGCGCGGGCGACGGACGACGAAGAACGCCGCGTGCTCGAGCAGGGGGAGCCGACGGTCGACGTCCTCCGCGAGTATCGTCTCCACGACGGCAGCCGGCGCTGGTTCTCCGAGACGCGCGCGCCGATCCGCGACGCGATCGGGCGCTCGATCGGCCTCGTGTGCATCTCGCGCGACGTCACCGAGCGCGTCGCCACGCAGGAAGCGCTCCGCGCGAGCGAAGAGCGCTCGCGCAAGCAGTCGCAGCTCCTCGACTCGATCCTGCAGAGCATGGGCGAAGGCGTCGTCGCCGTCGATCGGAACGGGCGATTTCTGCTCTTCAACCAGCAAGCCGAGCGCCTACTCGGCCCGGGCCCGCACGACGTGCATCCGCACCAATGGTCCGCGCGCTACGGCATGGTGCTCCCCGATCGGAAGACGCCGCTCGAAGCAGCGACGCACCCGCTGCTCCGCGCCATGCAGGGCGAGGAGGTGCGCGAGATGGAGGTGTTCATCGACAACGAGGACGTCCGCGGCGCCTCGGTGGCCATCACGGCGACTCCGCTCCACGACCACGAGGATCGGCTCGTCGGCGGCATCGCCCTGTTGCGCGACGTGACCGTGCAGCGCCGCCTCGAGCAAGAGCTCCTCCACTCTCAAAAGATGGAGGCGATCGGGCGCCTCGCGGGCGGCATCGCCCACGACTTCAACAACCTGCTCGCCGTCATCGCGAGCTACGGCGAGCTGGTCTTCCAGGAGCTCTCCGACGGGGATCCGCGCCGCCCCGATCTCGCGGAGGTGCTCGCGGCGGCCCATCGGGCGGCTTCGCTGACGCGACAGCTCCTCGCCTTCAGCCGCAAAGGCATGCTGCAGCCGCGCCAGATCGACCTGAACGAGGTCGTTTCCGGGCTCGAGCGCATGCTCCGGCGCATCATCGGCGAAGACATCGAGCTCTGTACCCTGCTCGCGCCGTCGCTCGGCGCCATCCGGGCCGATGCCGGGCAAATGGAGCAGATCATCCTGAACTTGAGCGTGAACGCGCGCGACGCCATGCCGCGCGGCGGCCGCCTGACGATCGAGACCGCGAACGTCGCCGCGCCGAACGAGCTCGGTCTCGGAGACGCCGCCAGCGGCGAGTACGTGATGTTGAGCGTCAGCGACACGGGCACCGGCATGGACGCCGAGACGCAAAAGCACATCTTCGAGCCCTTCTTCACCACCAAGGAGGCCGGGCGCGGCACGGGCCGCGGGCTCGCGACCGTTTACGGCATCGTGCAGCAGAGCGACGGCCACATCCGCGTCTCGAGCGAGCTCGACCGCGGCACTCGGTTCACGCTGTTCTTCCCCAAAGTGGATGGCAGAACGGACCGGCTCGGGAGCGCCCGGGTCAAGACGCTGCCGCCCACCGCGCGCGCGACCGTCCTGCTCGTCGAGGACGACGACGCCGTCCGCCAGGTGGCCGCGCGCATCCTCAAGAAGGCGGGCTGCTCGGTGCTGGAAGCGCGGCGCGCGACGGAAGCGCGACGGCTCTGCCGAGAGCATGCGCCGAAGATCGATCTCTTGCTCACCGACGTCGTGATGCCCGAAATCGACGGGCCGCGCTTGGCCGAGGAGTTGACGGGGCAGATCCCCGGCCTGCCCGTCCTCTTCATGTCCGGATACTCGGGCGTGGGCCCCGCCCCGGTGCGCCTCGGGGACGACGCGTCGTACCTCGAAAAGCCCTTCACCCCCGCCTCGCTCCTGGAAAAGGTGCAGCAAGCGCTCGGCTGGGAGGGCGCGCGCGACCCGAATCCGAGCGACGGCGACGAATCGTGACGCACGCGCCGCGCCTCGGGGTACCGGATTCGATGCCGTGACCCGCACGCCGCTCCCCGACTTGCCCGATGCCTCCTCGCTGCTCTCCACGGCGTGGTCGCGCGACAACCTCGTCACGGGCCATCCCGCTCGCTTCTACGGCGGCCCCGTGCGCGAGGTCGTCACCGACGAGTCGCTCGACTACGTCGTCGAGGAGCTCGAGAAGGCGACGGGCCCCGTTCGCGTGAGCGAGGCGCGCCTCGGCACCTTCGGCTGGCAGCTCACCGTCGACGGCGCCGACGGAGCTTCCGTCCTGCACGTGCCGCTCGCCGTTGACGACCCGGGCCCCGAGGGCCGCTGCTTGAGCGCCATCCCGCGACGCACGCTCGAGCACCAACGGGCGTTCATCGAGCGCGGCCTCACGCGCTTCACCATCGCGCCCAAGGGCCTCGTCCCCCTCGGCGATCGCTTGCACGCCGCCCTCTTCCCGGCGCTGCCCGACCATCACCCGCTGATCTTCGAGCGCGGCGCGCTGGGGCTCCGCCTGCACCGCGGTGAGCAGGCGTCGATCGTGCCGCTCGGCCTCGCGGACACGGCGGAGCTCTTGGCCGAGATGGTCGCCGCGCTCGCGTACCTGTACGACCCCGACAGCGCGGGCGGCACGGCCGTCACGGATCTCTCCATCAACGACGGCGACTTCGTCGCGCAGCGCCGCACGGACGGCTCTTTCGCCGTGCGCCTCGCGGCCCTGCGCTGGCTCGAGCCGGCGATCCCGCCCGAGCTGCTGCTCCTCTACTTCGTGCAGCTCGTGGCTTACGAGACCTTTCACGTGAACGGCGAGCCGCTCGGCATCCCCGTCGTCGTCTCCAACCCGTCCGTCGCTTTCGAAGGGCTCGTCCGCGGGCGCCGCCTTCGCCATCGCGACTTGGGCGGCTCCGAGGAAACCGGCGTTCGCGAAGCCCACGCGTGGCTCGAGCACTTCGGGCGCTCCCGCACGGGCCGCGCCTATCGTCCTTGGGTCGGGCGCTTCCTCGCGGGCCGCCTCCCGCTCGAGTTCGGCTCGGACTTGCGCGAGCGCTGGTGGCGCCTCGACCCCCTCGAACAAAAGCACGGCCTCTTCGCCCTCCGCGCTCGCCACGGCGGAAACGCGAGCGACGCTGCTGCGGCGGACGCCGTGCGCGCCTTCCTCGATCGCCTCGCGCTCGAGATCGGCAACGACCTCGAGCCTTCGCCGCCACAGGGCACCGGCGCGTCCGAGGCGGCTGCGTCCATCGAGGCCCCCCTCCCTGAGGCGCTCGCCGGCATCAGCGACGGCACCGAGAGGCCGCAGTCGTCGAAGAAACCGCGCATCCTCGCCAACCGCGAGCACTTCGGAACCCGCGTCCTCACGGGCTCGCTCGCCGACGAAGCGATTCGCACCTTTCCGAGCTTCGAGGCGTACGTGGACTCGGCGCTGCACGACCCCGAGTGGGGCTACTACGCCCATCGCGTCGAGATCGGCCGGCGCGGTCACTTCGAGACGCACCCCGAGGCGCTCTCGCCCCACTACGGTCGGTGGCTCGCGACGTGGGCGTTCCGCGCGTTTCGGGACCTGCTCGAGCACGACGAGATCACGCTGGCCGATCGCTTTCCCGTCATCGAGCTCGGGGCCGGCAACGGGCGGCTCGCGCGCGACTTCCTCGACGCGGTCGCGCAGAAAGCCGCCGATCGGACGCTGCCCGATCGGGAGCACTGGCGTCGCTTCGGCGAGCGGCTCGACTACCGGATTTACGAAATCTCCGCCAGCCTGCGCGACAAGCAACGCGCGCTCCTCGGCTCCGAGGTGATCCTCGCCGAGGGCGACGCGCGGTCTCCCGAGGTGTGCCTCGCGCGCGACTTCCCGAACGGCGTGCGCGGCCTCGTGCTCAGCAACGAAGTGCCCGACGCGTTTGGCACGCACAAGGTCCTCTTCCCGCGAAGCGACGAACCGCTCGCCACCCTCGTCGTCCCGCGCGTCGAAGCCCGTCTCCGCGACGCCCTCGGCGCCTCTCTCGCCGCGCACATCGCGAGCGCCGACCGCGCCGTGCGCGACGCCTTCGCGTTCCGCGATCACCCCGAAGAGTCGTACCTGGACGGCGCCACCTACAGAGCGGTGATGCGCGCGCTCGCCGCGCGCTCACCCGCGGAGCGCGACGCGCTCGTCGCGTCGCTCTGGTTCGAAGAAATCTACGTCCCCGCTTCCCTCATCCCGGAGCTCGCCGCCCACCTCGCGCGCCACGCCGACGACTACGCGATCGCCCTCGCCGCCGAAGACTCCGGCGTGATCCTCTACGTGAACCTCCACGCCGCCCGCTTCGCGCGCGGCCTCGGCGCGGCGATGGCCGCCGGCTTCGTCCTCACCATCGACTACGGCGACACCACCTTCGGCCTCGTCCGCGGCGCGCGGCGCGGTGATTTCCGCCTGCGCATCTATGGCGACGCCAGCGCGAGCCACGTCCCGAGGCCCAACGACCCCTATACGGCACCAGGAACCCAGGACGTCACCGCCGACGTAGACTTCACGGTGTTGAGCAGAGCCGCGGCCGAGTCGGGCCTTCGCGTCCTCCACTTCGGCCCCGAGACGGACCTGGCGGGCGACGAAATTCCCGCTCTGCTTCCCGTCGCCGAGCAGTCACCCTTCGACGAGCTGGTCGGGAACTCCGTCTTCAAGGTCCTCGTCCTCGGCACGCGGCCGAGCCGATTCTTCGAAGCGCCCCTGCTCTCGCCGCTTCCGATCGTGGTGAGCGAGAACGACCTCTCCGAGGCACAGCGGCGTCGACTCCCGGAGCTTCTGCGAGCGCTTGCCGGAGCTCGGTAGGTCGCTCACCCGCCTGGGATCACGGCGGGCGCTTTCCGGAGATGGCTGAGCCGCTCACCCCGCCCGAGATCACGACGCAGCGCTCGCCCGCCGTCTTCGGATTTCGGCGAGGCGACACGACGCAAGCCGATGTCGGCGGGCGGGGTGGGCCGGTGAATCGAATCGTCGGAAGGCGAGAAGCTCACGCCGGCGCGCGCGCCTCGTAGCTCCCCACCTCCGCGCCCAGGCTGACGGCCAGGCGATTCCAGCCGTTGATCATCACGATCGCGAACGTCAGACTCGCGAGCTCCTGCTCCGAGAACTGCTCGCGCACCGCCCGGAACTCCTGATCCGACACCCCGTGCTCTCCGAGCCGTGTCACGCTGTCCGTCCAGGCGAGCGCGGCGCGTTCGCGCGGCGTAAAGTACGGCGTTTCGCGCCAAACCGCGACGCCGTACAGCCGTTGCTCCGACTCGCCCGCGGCGCGCGCGTCCTTCGTGTGCATGTCCACGCAGTACGCGCAGTGGTTCAGGTACGACGCCCGCAGCTTCACCAAGTGCAGCAGCGAGTGCTCGAGCCCCGACGCGCGGACCGTGGCCTCCACGTTCCGGTACGCCTTGAACAGGTCGGGCGAGATGCGATGATAGTCGAGTCGGCGCGGCATGGTCATTCTCCTTCACTCGGAAGACGCAGCTCGGCCCCGTTTGTGACAGCGCTTTCGCCATGCCCAGCTCCCCGCATCACTCCCTCGCTCCGCACCACGCACCCGGCCCAACCGCACCCGAAGCGCCGGCCCTCGCCGACCCACGCGTCGCCTTCGAGCGCCACCGTCCGCGCCTCTTCGCCCTCGCGTACCGCATGCTCGGCACGCGCGCCGACGCGGAAGACGCGGTGCAGGACGCGGATCTCCGCTGGCACGCCGC
>CAYYWA010000064.1:10372-21085 GCA_964475255.1 uncultured Sorangium sp. | reverse complement strand
CCACCCGCCCGAGAAGCAGAGCGCCACCGTGTCACCGCCATACAGCGGCTTTCCGTGCAACGCATAGCGGAGCCCGTTTGCGGTCATCACCATCTCGAGCGTACCCGGGCGCACGTCCTCTTCGTCCATCGGACGGCAGAGCGTAGCCTGGATTTCGGGCCAACGCCCCCCTTCCCCCGGATCAGGCGACGATGCCGGACGACGGAGGGTCGCCTTCGACCGCGGGCGCCAGGCGCTTTCGGCGAACATAGACGGTGATCGCCGAAATGGAATCGAGGTTCTCCGGAACGATCTCCTCGTCTTCGACGTGAATTGCGTAGGTGCTCTCCAGGAACGCGACGAGCTCGAGGACTCCCGTGGAGTCGATGATGCCTTGATCGAGCAAGGACGAATCGTCCGAGATGGCCTCGACGTTCGCCGCGTAGAAGTTCTTCGCGATGAACTCCCGGACCTCTCGAGCGATGTCTCTCTGTGGATTCTCCGCTTGCATGCGGCGCCTTCTCCTTCCCGTTCTCGAACCGAGTCGTTCGCTGCCCGTCAGGACAGTCCCGTCTTCTTGATCTTGCCGGACCCGGTCTTCGGAAGCTCGCTCACGATGACGACGTGCTTCGGCACCATGAAGGATTCGAGGCGCGACTGACACTCGCGGATGACGTCACGCGGTGTCAGCGTCGCCCCGTGCTCGAGCACGACGAATGCCTTGACGGCCTGTCCGAGGACCTCGTCGGGAACGCCGATGACCGCGGCTTCTCGAACGCCCGGAACGTTCACGAGGGCGTTCTCGACCTCCTTCGGAGCCACCTTCTCGCCGCGCGACTTGATGATGTCGTCCATCCGCCCGACGAAGTAGAGATAGCCCTCCTCGTCGAGCCGGCAGAGATCGCCCGTGTAGAGCACCCGTTCCCCCGGCAGGGGCCCCGGGCGCAGCTTCTCCGCCGTGGCCTCGGGCTTCTCCCAATACCCCTTCATGACCGTCGCGCCCCGAATCACGAGCTGGCCGACCTCGCCGGGCCCGACGCGGCGCCCGTTCTCGTCCACGATCCAAAGCTCCGTGTTCGGGATGGCGATGCCCACGCTGTCCGGCTTTCTGTCGAGATCGGCCGGCGGCAAGTACGTGCACCGCTTGCACTCGGTGAGCCCGTACATGCTGAAGATCTTGGCGTTCGGGAACAGCTCGCGGAGCAGCGCGACGTGCTTTTGCGGCAGGGCCGCGGCGGTGTTCGTGACGTAGCGGACCCGCGAGAACTCGAGGCTTTTCAAGCTCGTCATCTCGGAGAGCAGGGCGAACAGCGTGGGAACCCCGGGGAACCCCGTGACGCCCTCCTCCGCGACGACCTTCATGACCTGCGCGGGATAGGCGAACCCCCGCTCGAGGACCAGCCGCGCGCCCAGGCGAAACGCCATGATCATCTGATAGAGCCCGTAGTCGAACGCGAGCGGCAGGGCGCCGAGGATGACGTCGTCCTCGACGTTCTCGAGATAGGTCGAGACCGACGTGGCGGCCGTGAGCATGTTTCGATGCGTGAGCATCACGCCCTTGGGGTTGCCGGTGCTGCCCGACGTGTAGACGATCGCCGCGAGATCGATGTCGATGTTCCGACGCGGTGGAGGCCGCCCGGTGTCTTCGCCCCTCAGGGCTTCGTCCCAGGACACGACTCCCGGAACGGACGCGACGGCCCCTGGATCGAACGAGCCGCCGACGACGACCGTCTTGAGCGAGGGGGCGTCGCGCGCAGGCCCCGCGAAGACCGGCGCGAGGTGCGCGTCCGCGATCAGGGCCGACGGGCGGCAATCGCCGAACAAGTACGCGAGCTTGTCCCCCTTCGTGAGGGGATTGACGACGGAGACCACCGCGTTCGCCTTGAGCACGGCCCAAAACGCGACGACGGCCTCGACGCTGTTTTCGCCGAACACGAGCACCCGGTCGCCGCGAGCGACGCCGCGTCGAACGAGCGCGTTGGCGAGCGCGTTCGAGCGCTCCTCGAGCTCGCCATACGAGAGCCTCCGCCCTTGAAAGACGAGGGCGACCTTGTCCGGCAAGCGCGCCGCGGACGCGCTCAGATAGTCGTGGAGCTGTGGAACGGCACCGTGCATGTCTAACCTCTGTCAACGAGCGTCTCGATGGGGACCTCGGACGCGACGGGCGCTCGCCGCACGAACGCCTCGTAGAGCAGCTGCGTGGACAGGACGCCCACGAGCGCCATGTTGTCGGTGTTCGAGAGCTGGCGTTCGTCGCTGCGCGCGCGGCACTTCTCGACGAGCCCCCGAACCGCACGGGGGTCGAAGACGCCCGCGTCGCGCACGCAGCCCTCCGACAGCACCTCACGGACCCAGGAAGGCGCCCTGTCCGCGACGAAGCAGAGCGCATCCGGCGCACGATAGGGCTGTTTTTTGCGCTTCAGGATGCGCGCGGGGACGAGCGCTGCGGCCACGCGCTTGACGACGTGCTTCTCGTCGAGGACGCGGAGCTTGTAGTCGTCGGGCAGCGCGTTGGCGAGCGTCACGACGTCTCGATCGAGGAAGGGGAAGCGTCCCTCCACCGAGTGCGCCATCGACATCCGATCGCCCTGCGACGCGAGGATGTACCCGGACAACAAGGTACGGACCTCCAGATACTGATCCTGCGCGAGCGGCGACCAGCGCGGAAACTCCGGCGGCAGGTCCGCCAGCAGCTCTCCCACCAAGTCGCGCTCTCCGATGGCCGCGCGCACGTCTCGCGAGAAGAGTCGAAACAACGCAGTGGTCGTCTGCCAGCGCGTCCGGTGCGCGAAGCCCGGCTCGCCGAAGCGCTCGAGGTCGCGACCAAAGAACTGGCGCGCCATCCCGCGCTGAGCGACGGGCGAAAGCGCGAGGTACGGATAGAGCCGTTCGAGCAGGCGCGGGCGACACTCCGAGTCCGGGTGACGCGCCCAAAAGCGCCGGATTTTTCCCTCGCGGAACAGGTCGTAGCCCGCGAACATCTCGTCCGCCCCCTCGCCCGTGAGCACCACCTTGATGCCCGCGTCCCGCACGAGGCGGGAGAGCACGAACAGCGGGGCCGGCGCGCTCCGGAGGATGGGCCGTTCGGTGTGCCGAATCACGTCGGGGAAGACGGCCGCGATGTCGCCGCGAGACACGACCACCTCGTGGTGGCGGCTGCCGAGCTCGGCCACCATCAAGCGCTGGAACTCCGTCTCGTCGTACTCGGCGTCCTCGAAGCGCACCGAGAACGTGTGAAACGATTCGCCTTTGGCGCGAAGCGCCATCGCGGCGACCAGCGAGCTGTCGAGGCCACCCGAGAGATAGCTTCCGACCGGAACGTCCGAGCGCAAGAGTCGAAGTCGCGTCGCCGCTTCGAGCGCTGCGCGCACGCGCTCGACGGCCTCGTCGAGCGCGCCCTCGAACCGCGCGTGCTCGGAGTCGTCGCTCCGACTCGGATACGACGGTCGCCAGAACGCGCGGTCCACGACGCGCCCGTCGGCGTACGTGCGCACGTGGCCGGGCTCGAGCTCGGCCACGCCGGAGAACACGCTCCGCGGCGCGAGCACGCTCCAGAACGTGAAGGTCTCGGCGATCCCGATCGGGTCGAGCTCACGGCGCAGCGCGGGGCTCGCGGCGAACAGCGCCTTGACCTCGCTCGCGAACCAGACGCGCCCCTCGTGCTCGGCGTAGTACAGAGGGCGCACGCCCAGCCGGTCGCGAGCGAGGACCAGCGCGCTTCGTTTCGCGTCCCACAAGGCGAGCGCGAACTGCCCGTTGTACCGCTCGAACGACCGCTCGCCCCACTCCTCCCAGGCGTGGACGATCACCTCGGTGTCGCTCCGCGTGCGAAAGCGATGGCCGAGCGCCTCGAGCTCCGCGCGCAGCTCGATGTAGTTGAAGATCTCGCCGTTGTAGACGACCCAAATCGACTCGTCCTCGTTCGCGAGCGGCTGCTGCCCCGTCGCCAGATCGATGATCGCGAGCCGAGCGTGCGCGAGGCCCGCGCGACGGTCGCGATAGAGCCCGAGCTCGTCCGGTCCGCGATGGCGCAGCGCGCCCGCGAGCGCTCGGAGCGCCACGAGGTCCGGCGCGCTCGCCCGATCCGCGAGCGCGACCACGCCCGCAATGCCGCACATCACTCGGCTCCTTCGGGACGCGCCGGACTCGGCCCTTCGACGGGCTCGACGAGGAGTGGAGGCGTGTGGAGATACCGAGTGGCGCGGCGCTTCGCCTCGATGTCCTTGTACACGCGCGAGACCTGCTCGGGCGTGAGGCCGACGACCGGCGCGCACTCCTCCGACGAAACCCCGTGATTGTGCGCCCACAGGCAGAGATCCATCCTGTCGTACGGCAACGAGAAGTAGAACTCGTCCTGGCCTTGAGGGATCGAGAAGGTGTCCGTCGTCGGCGGACGGCTCCGCACCTCCGCCGGAATTCCGAGGGACTCGGCGAGCGCGTACACCTGCGTCTTGTACAGGTGCGCGATGGGCTTGGCGTCGGCGAGCCCGTCACCGCCCTTCACGAAGAATCCCTGATCGTACTCGAGCCGATTCGGCGTGCCGAGCACCGCGTAGCCCAAGCGGTCGGCGTGGTAGTACTCCGTGAGCTTGCGCATGCGCTGCTTGTAGTTCGTGGCTGCGACCAACCCGAGGTATGCCGCGAGCGGCAACCGCGCCGTCTTCCGCTCGCCGCTCGGGCTCTCGATGGTGAGCTGCGAGACATTGAGTCGATCTCCGTCGAGCAGCGACGGGAGCGTGAGCTTGCAGCGGTGACCGGGGCCGTATTCCGGAAACACCATGCGAATCGCGGCCTCCTGCCGCTCGTAGCAGCCGGCAGCGGCCAGCGCGGGCGAGAGCTCTTCGAGCACGGCCTCGACCCCGAGCGTTCGCGCGACCTCCATCCCGAGGCGCAGCGAGTCCGCCGACGAATCCCGCTCCGGCATGAACAGAGCGAGCACCCGCTCCGGCCCGAGCGCGCGCGCCGCCAGCGCGGCGACCACGGAGCTGTCCACGCCTCCGGACAACCCCACGACCACTCCGCGCCGACGAAGCACACCGAGCACCTGCTCTCGGATCGCGACCGCGATGCGCTCTGCCTCGGCCCCCGCGTCCAGCGCGAGGACCTCCCGTGAAAACGCACTCGTCTCCCTGAGCGGCAACGTCATGATGACCCCTTCACGTTCGCGACTGTAATCGACACTCGATGGTTCGTGAGCGCGCGCGCCACTCCAGCGAGAACGGTAGAGCTCAACGCAATGGATAGCACCGAGTGCACGAAGATCGATTCGTCATTCCACGCTCGGCTCGCTCGTGAGCTCGAGCCCGCTCGCCGCTGCGTACAATCCTCGCGATCGTGGTCATTCGCCCTCGCTCGCGCTTTCGAACCACCGATCGGCGATGCGCAGATCGGGCCGCGCTTGGGTGGAGTGGACGACCGTTCGCGGCGGCACCGAGCGCGAGACGACGACGCCCGCGCCGATCACGGAGTCTTCTCCGATCGTGACGCCCTTCATCACGATCGCCCCGGCGCCGATCGAGCAGCCGCGGCGGAGCACGATCGGCGCCGTGGTCGCCCGAAATATCCGCGCGAGCGGCTTGTTCGGGTAGCCGTCGCCGAGGTTCATGTGCGTGAGCAGAATCGACCGCATGCCGACGGTGACGGATTCCTCGATGCGGATCTCGTCGCTCAGGTCGAGGAACACCTCGCACCCGATGTGAGCGCTCCGCCCGACGCTCAGATTCCGAAAATCGTTCCGCACCTCGTGAAGCGACAGGCGCGGACCGAGAGGCATCGCCTCGGCGTGAACCCGGGCGCCGAAGCGGACGAGCACCTGCTTCGTCTTGTCGGGCGAGTTGCACTCGGCGAGATACCGCACGACATCGCCGATGCCACCTCGGACGAAGAGGAGCTCGGGATCTGGATACTGCTGCATCGCCCACAGCCGATAGCGAACATAGCGTAAAACTCGTTCGACCATTTGGTTCCGCCCTCCGGAGCTCGATGATCCGGATCATCCAATACTCACGATAGCAGGTGGAACTCTCGATGACCGCGTCGGACGGACGAATTCCAAAAAGCCGCCAGACTCCCACTCTGGCTCGCCTCACCCTCACTTCGCCGAAGCACGCAGCGCGCGCTTCGCGTCACCCCTGCTCTCGAAACCGCGGAGTCGGCGGTGGCGCGCGCGTGCACCGGGCGCGACGGTCACGGTGCGTTGCGCGGCAGGTCCACGGTGAAGGTCGAGCCCTTGCCGAGCTCGCTCACGACCGAGATCGTGCCACCCATCGCCTGCACGATGCGCTGCACGATCCAGAGGCCGAGCCCGTAGCTCTTCGCCCCGCGGCCCGACTCGACTCGCTCGAAGCGTTGGAAGATGCGCTGCAAGTTCTCGGGAGAGATGCCAACTCCCTGGTCGCGCACCGAGAGGCGCGCCGAAGCCGCCGTCGCGGCGAGCCCGACGTGAATGGGACGGCCCGCGCCGTACCGGAGCGCGTTCGTGAGCAGGTTCGTGACGACTTGATCGACGCGCAGCGGATCCCAACACCCGACGACGGGCCCCTCGCTCGTGAACGTGAGCGCCGACCCGACGCGCTTCGCCTGCTCCGCGAGGCGCTCCATTGCCCCCCGCGTGGTGGCGGCGAGGTCCATCTCCTCGCGTCGAATCGTGAGCTTTCCGCTGGCGATCCGCGAGATATCGAGCAGGTCCTCGAGCAGCCGCACGAGGTCGTCCACCTGCTTGCGGAGGCCCGAGAGCTTGGGCACGACGAAATCCGGCGAGAGCGCCTCGCCGCTCTTCTCCGCCGCGCGCAGCAGCACGTCGAGCTTGAGGGACATGGCGGCGAGCGGCCCCTTGAGATCGTGCGATGCGATGGCCAAGAACTCGTCTCGCGAACGCAGCGCTTCCTCGAGCTCCCGGAGCAGCTTCGAGCGCTCACGCTCGTAGCGCTTGCGATCGCTGATATCGAGCGCGAACGTGACTCCGGAGCCGGGCTCGTGCGAGAACGCGGCCGCCCCGATCAAGAGCTCCACCTCGGAACCGTCCTTGCGGCGGAGAGTGCTCTCGAAAGGGTCCGTGACGCCGCGCGTCCGAATGGCCTCGAGTTGCGCCGCGTGCGGGTGTCCCGACTGGCTGTAGAGCGCGCTCGCCGCGCAGAAGTCGATCCGCCCCGCCGCGAGGTCCTCGCGGGTGTACCCGAGCATGCGCAAAAAGGCGTCGTTCGCGTCGGTCACCCGCCCGTCGATGTTCCAGTACAGGATGCCCAGGAGACCCGCGTCCCAGAGCCGTTTGAACCGCGCCTCGCTCTGCTCGAGGGCGCTGAACAAGCGCTCGCGCTCTGCCCGCGCTTCCTGCTCCTTGACGAGCAGGTCCGCCAAGCGCCGCTCGGACGCGCGCAGGCGCAGCAGCGCGTGCACGGTGGCCCGGAGCACCTGCGGATCGATGGGATGCACGAGGTAGCCGTCGGCGCCCTGCCCGAGCCCCAGGGCCTGGGACTCGGCGTTGGTGTAGCTCGCCGAGACGTTGAGGATGCTCACGTGGCGAGTCGCCGGGTCTTCCCGGAGGATCTGGTTGACCTCGAAGCCGAGCATGTCCGGCAACTTGATGTCGAGCACGAGGAGCTCCGGCTGCTCCGCTCGCGTGAGCCGGAGCGCGTCCGCGGCGCTCTCCCCCTCGAGGACCTGATAGCCGTCCACGCGCAGCACGCGCGCGACCGCGTAGCGGTTGCCCGGGTTGTCGTCGACGACGACCACCTTCGTTCGCTCGCTCATGGCCGATGCTCCTCCCCGGCCGAGATCGCGCCGGCCGCGCGCAGCGCGTCGCGAACGCGCGCCGTTGCGATCTCCCGTGACGAAAAGTCCTTGGGCAGGATCGCGCTGGCGGCGGCGAGGCGGCGCCGATCCTGCTCGTCGATGGGCTTCGACGTCTGCACGATGACCGGGAGGTCCCGCGTCTCCGGGTCTGCTTTGAGCCGTTCGAGCACGGCGAAGCCGTCGAGCCCGGGCATCGACAGATCGAGAAAGATCGCTCTCGGCCGCTCCGTTCGCGCCCGGGCGAGCCCGACGGGTCCGCTCTCCGCCTCGACCACACGGAAGCGGGTGTCGGCGAGCAGACTCCGCAGGATGTAGCGGGAGGCCTCGTCGTCGTCGATGACGAGCAGCGTGTCGCGGGACTGCTCTTCGACGAGGGAGCGCAGCGTCCGCACGAGCCACGCTCTGTCCACGGGCTTCTCGTGGAAGGCGCTAGCCCCCATCGCGAGGGCCCGCTGCTCGTTCTCCACGATGGTCACCACGAGGATCGGGACGTTCTTCGTGGCCTCGGCGCTGCGCAGCTCGCCGATGAAACCCCACGTGCTCTCGTGCTCGAGCAGGATGTCGAGCACGACGGCCACTGGCCGCACGTGCTTCAGCCACTGCCGCGCCTCCGACAGCGTGCGAGCCGGGAGGATTTGAAACCCAGCCCCCTTCAAGAGCTTCTCGTAGACGAAGAGGGCCTCTGGGTTGTCCTCCACGATCAAGACCGGGGCACGCGACGGATCGAGCTCCCGGCTCACCTCGGGAACGAACGTCCCCTCCGCGGGGCCTTCGAAGCGCTTCGGCAGCACGGCGTAGAACGTCGAGCCCTTGCCGAGCTCGCTCTCCACGCGGATGCTGCCGCCCAGCAACGCCGCGAGCCGTTTCGACAGCGGCAGGCCGAGACCCGTGCCGCGGATCCGCCGCTGGAGCGGAGACTCCAGCTGCGTGTACTCCTCGAAAATTCGCTCCTGGTGCTCGGCCGCGATGCCCACGCCGGTGTCCGCCACCGAGAACACGATGCTGTCGTTCGGGCCGGGTCCGGCGGACACCCGAACTTCCCCGTGCTCGGTGTACTTGAGGGCGTTGGAGACGAAATTCCGGAGAATCTGCGAGACCTTCGCCTCGTCCGTCTCCATCACGAGCCCGGGATCCGGCTCCTCGATGGTGAGGGTGATCGAGGAGTTCTGGGCCAGGAGAGGCTTCAGCGTGCCGCGCAAGGCGCCGAACAAATCCGCGACCCGAAACGCGGACGTCCGCACGCGAAGCTTGCCCGCTTCGACCTTGGCCAGGTCGAGCAGGTCGTTCACGAGGTCGGAGAGGTCGCTCGCCGCCTTCGCGATGAACTGAACCTGTCTCTCCTGCTCGGGCGTGAGGTCGCCGTCGAGGCGGTCGAGGAGAATGCGCGTCAAGCTCAGGATCGAGTTCAGCGGTGTCCGAAACTCGTGCGTCATGTTGGACAGAAACCGCGACTTGACCTCGTTCGCGCGCTGGAGGTAGTCGGCGCGCATGTCGAGCTCGGCGTACAGCGCGACCACGCCGCGGTTCGTCTCCTCGAGCTCCTTGTTCACGTTGGCGAGCTGTTCCCGTTGCCTCCGGAGCTCCTCGAGCAGCCGGAGCAGCTCTCGGTTCTGCTGTTCGACCTCGTCGAGCGGGTCGGAACCTCGCTCCCGCGCGAGCTGCGCGGCGATGCGCGCGATCGACTCCCGCGTGGGCGGCTCGACGCGGCGCGGGAACAGCTTCTTCAGCACCACGGTCGTGCCCCGTCCGGGGGAGGAGTCGACCTCGAAGCCGTCCATGAGCCGCTTCGCGCCCAGGATGCCGAGCCCCAAGCCCGTGTCGGACTCGTACCTCCCTTCCAGCACCGCGCGGAGATCGGAGATGCCACGCCCGTCGTCCGCAATACGCGCCGTGAATGTCGGCGGGTCGCCGCTCACCGAGAACCGAACCCGACCGCCCCCCCCGTACCGGAAGGCGTTGCGCGCCATCTCCGAGACCGCGGTCGCGATGCGCGTCTGATCCTGCTGCTCGAACCCGAGCAGCTCGGCGAGCTGCCGCGCGCGCTGGCGCGCGAGCACGACGTCGTGCTCCCGTCGGATCTCGAGGTCGAGGATCGGAACGTTCATGGTCGGAAGGGGCGCTCCCGCGCCACGACGACGGTGACGTCGTCACGCCGCCGCACGTGGTCTCGATAGAGCACGCCGGCGATGAGGCTCGGATCGCGGGAGAGTAGGCCCGGGTAGCTCGACAGCTCCCAGCGCGTCGCGAGGCCGTCCGAGTGCATCACGAGCACCGCCTGCTCGCCCCACTCGTAGTCGAACGCCTGCGCCTTGCGGAGCTCGGCGCCCAACGTGCCGTTCAGCGACACGAAGCTCCGACTGCCCTGCGTCGTGTACAGTCCCGCCGAGACGTTGCCGATGCCCGAGAACCGGAGTCGACGCTCCGCCCAGCTCACTTCGACGACGGCGCCGGCGGCGCCGCGCGTGCCGCGCAGAGCGCCGTGCAGCACCGCCATCAGCCGCTCCGGCGGCTCGTCCGCGCTCTCGTCGAACGCGCGGACCGCCGCCTCGGCCGCGCTCGCCGCGAGGATGCCATGGCCGAGGCCGTCGACGACCAGGATCACCGAGCGCTCGCTCGAGTCCACGGCGGCCCAGGCGTCTCCCGAGACGCTCTCCCCGGCGACCGGCAGACTGACCACGCCGAGCGCGAGACGCCCGCGGGCCTTCACCGGGTCCGTGTGCCGCGCGCGCACGCGCGCGAGCACGGCCGTCCCCGCGCCCTGCAGCGTGTAGATGTCGACGGCCGAAGAGAGCCGCATGATCGCGCCGAGCCCGGTGCCGGGGCTGCCGCTCGTCGAGAAGCCGTCGCGCAGGCATTTCGCGAGGTCTCGCATGCCCGGACCGCGATCGAGGGCGATCATCTCGACCTCCGCGCCCGCACCGCCCGGAGTGCGCCCGAGCAGGA
>CAYYWA010000064.1:0-10362 GCA_964475255.1 uncultured Sorangium sp. | reverse complement strand
TAGCTCGTTTGTGCTCCCATCTCACTTCCAACGCGCCATGACGACGCGCGTGCCCTCGCCGGGGCGAGAGGTGATCGAGAACTCGTTGACCAGGCGCTTCGCGCCCCCGAGCCCCAGCCCGAGGCCGGAGCCGGTCGTGTATCCGTCGCGCAGCGCGAGCTCGATGTCGGCGATGCCAGGGCCAAAGTCCGTGAAGGTCAGCCGCAAGCCGCGTCGCAGCCCTTCCTCGAGCGCCTCGAGCTCCACCGTGCCGCCACCGCCGTGGACCAGCGTGTTTCGCGAGAGCTCGCTCGCCGCGGTGACCAATTTCGTCTGATCGACGAGACCGAAGCCGAGCTCACTCGCCCACTGCCGCACGAGGTGCCGTACCTTCACGATCTCGTCCTCGGCTCGAAGTTCCATGGTTTCACGCCTGATCACGGCCATGGAACATTTCCCGAGACGCCGCGGAGATCGCGGTGGAGAGCATCTCCATCCCGCGCTCGACGTTGAGCGCCGTCCGCACCCCGTAGAGCGACAGGCCGAGCTCGACGAGCGTGATGGCGACGGCAGGGCGCATGCCGACGACCACCGTCTCCGCGTCCAGCACTCGCGACGTGGCCGCGATGTTGGCGAGCATCCTTCCGATGAACGAATCCACCGTCTCCAAGGAAGAAATGTCGATCAGCACGCCGCGCGCTCCCGTGGCGGCGATCTTGGCCGTGAGATCGTCCTGCAGCGCCAACGCGACCCGGTCGTGCATGTCGACCTGAATCGTCACCAGGAGGAACTCACCCATCTTGAGAATGGGAATTCTGTCCATCGCGGCCCTCCATCGGCTCGGCTACGCGCCCGTCACCCGCGCCCCGATGCCCATGCCACGTTTCGAGAGCGCGAGCTTGAACGCGTCGGCGAGGTTCGCCTTCGTGATCACGTCCGACAGCGCGACCCCGAGGTGCACGATCGTCTGCGCGATTTGCGGACGCACGCCGCTGATGATGCACTCGACACCCATCAACCGAGCCGCGGAGACCGTCTTCAAGAGGTGCTGCGCGACCAGCGTGTCGACCGTGGGCACGCCGGTGATGTCGATGATCACGATCTCGGAGCCGGTATCGACCACGCGCTGCAGCAGGGTCTCCATGACGGTCTGGGTCCGCGCCGAGTCGAGCGTGCCGATCAGCGGCAACGCCAAGACGCCCTCCCAGAGCTTGACCACGGGCGTCGAGAGCTCGAGCATCTCCGCCTGCTGCCGGCTGATCACCGCCTCACGGCCCTTTTGGAACGCCTCGGTCGTGACCAGGGCGAGGGCGTCGATGAGCTCCGTAGCGCGCCAGATCTCCTGGAAGAGGGCGCCCGGCTCGCGCTCGAGGTCCACGCGGAGGCGCGAGAAGAGGGGCTTCTTCAGGGAGAGCACGAAGACCGCCGTTTGAGAGGGAGAAAAACCCTGCTCTCCGCGGGAGCGCGAAATGCGCTCGAGCATCTCGCGGACCGGCGCGAATGCCGGGCTCGAGACGTTCGTCCCCGCTTCGAGGGTAGCGCGCACCAGCAACGCGAGAAACTCGTCACACTGCCCGCGCAGCTCTGCCTCGGCGATGCGCGTGTCCCGAAGCGCCCCGTCGGCGGTCTGCTCCCGGATCCAGTCGCTCAAGACCTGGCTGCGATGTCGCTGCAGAATCTCGGCTAGTCTGCCGTTTGCCATCGAATCCTCGTTTCTCCTGGACGTCGCCGACCAAACGTCACGGACGAGGCACGATTCGCGCCGTACCGGCGTCGCGCGCCGACGTCGCGTTCGGACACGTGCCCCCACCCGACTCGACGCGTCGCGGCCACTCTTTCACCCCCAAGGGATTGGGGAGCCCCACCCCAATCCCAATCGAGGCGTCCGTGCGCTACGTCGACCGGCTCTCTTTCGCGACCACGTCGAGCAGGGCGCCGAGCGAGAAGGGCTTTCCGAGGCAGCCCGCGACGCCGAGCTCCTGGACGTATCGCTGCGAGTCGAGCGCGCCCGTCAGCAGCACGATGGGCACCTGGGCGAGCCGCGAGCGATCGCGAACCGCCCGCACGAACTCGGGGCCGCTCACGCGCGGCATGGTCAGATCCACCAAGATCAGGGCCGGTACGTCCCCGGCGTCCACGCGCTCGAGCCCTTCCGCGCCGTCCTTCGCCTCGACGACGGCGTACCCCTCGTCTCGGAGCACCTCGGCGATCCCGGTACGGATATCTTCATCGTCCTCCACGACCATCACTGGCCCCATCACCTGTCCTCTCGTCTCGCGGCATGGCGCTCACGAAGCACGAGCGGGACCTCGCGGATCCCCCACGAGGACCCCGGGCGCCTCGAGAGCTGTCCGCGTCTGAGTGCAGGGACCATGCCCGCCCCGAGGCGCTCCCGACGTCCCCATCGCCTCGGTGTCGCAGCAGGATTCCCGAAGCGCCCGCGAAAGGCCTCGGCGAGGAGCGCGGCGAGCCGCGACACGATCGCCACTCGAGCCCGGGCACTGCGACCGGATGGTCGAGGCACAAAAACCAGAAAGCGCGGCCCGCCCGAAGGCAGCGCCGCGCTTTCCGCCGACGTGAGTCGGATTTTCAGAGCTCAGAAGTCCGCGCCGGGGCCATGGGCATGGCCGCCCGCGGCAGGCTTCTCCTCCTTGGGCTTCTCGGCGACGAGCGCCTCCGTCGTGAGCATGAGGCCCGCGACGCTGGCGGCGTTCTGCAGCGCGGAACGCACCACCTTGGCGGGATCGATCACGCCCTCGGTCACGAGGTCGGTGAAGGTGCCGCTCGCGGCGTTGAAGCCGAAGTTGCCCTGACCTTCCTTGACCTTCTGGACGATGATCGAGCCTTCCTCGCCGGCGTTCGCCACGATCTGGCGGAGCGGCTCCTCGATCGCGCGCGAGATGATCTTCACGCCGAACTGCTGCTCGTCGGAGACCTTGAGGGCCTCGAGCGCCTTCTGAGCGCGGATCAGAGCGACGCCGCCGCCCGGGACGATGCCCTCTTCCACAGCCGCGCGGGTGGCGTGGAGAGCGTCCTCGACGCGCGCCTTCTTCTCCTTCATCTCGGTCTCGGTGGCCGCGCCGACCTTGATCACGGCGACGCCGCCCACGAGCTTGGCGAGGCGCTCCTGGAGCTTCTCGCGATCGTAGTCGCTCGTCGTGTTCTCGATCTGCGTGCGGATCTCCTGCTGCCGGCCCTTGATCTTCTCCTTCTTGCCGGCGCCGTCGACGATCGTGGTGTTGTCCTTGTCGACCTTGACGCGCTTGGCCTGGCCGAGGTCGCTGATCGTGACGTTCTCGAGCTTGAGGCCGAGCTCCTCCGCGATCACCTGACCGCCGGTCAGGATCGCGATGTCCTTCAGCATCTCCTTGCGTCGATCACCGAAGCCCGGCGCCTTCACGGCGCAGCACTGCAGCGTGCCGCGGAGCTTGTTCACGACGAGCGTCGCGAGCGCTTCGCCCTCGACGTCCTCGGCGATGATCAGCAGGGGCTTCTGCGAGCGGGCAATCGCCTCGAGCACCGGCAGAAGATCCTTCATGTTGCTGATCTTCTTCTCGCTGAGGAGGATGTAGCAGTCCTCGAGCGAGACCTCCATGCGCTCCGGATCCGTGACGAAGTACGGCGAGAGATAGCCGCGGTCGAACTGCATGCCCTCGACCACCTCGAGCGTGGTCTCGGCGCTCTTCGCCTCTTCGACCGTGATCACGCCTTCCTTGCCCACCTTCTCCATCGCCTCGCTGAGCAGCTTGCCGATGGTGGTGTCGCCGTTGGCGCTGACCGTGCCGACCTGCGCGATCTCGTTCGGGTCCTTGGTGGATTTGGCGAGGCGCTTCAGCTCCTCGACGAGCGCTTCGACCGCCTTGTCGATGCCGCGCTTGATCTCCATCGGGTTGTGGCCCGCCGCGACGAGCTTGCTGCCCTCGCGGAAGATCGCCTGCGCCAGCACGGTCGCCGTCGTGGTGCCGTCGCCGGCCACGTCGCTCGTCTTCGACGCGACCTCGCGCACCATCTGCGCGCCCATGTTCTCGAACTTGTTCTCGAGCTCGATCTCCTTGGCGACCGTCACACCGTCCTTGGTGACGGTGGGCGAGCCGAAGCTCTTCTCGATCACGACGTTGCGACCGCGCGGCCCCAGGGTGACCTTCACCGCGTCGGCGAGCGCGTTGACGCCGCTCAGAATCAGGTTACGGGCGCGTTCCTCGTATGCAATTTCCTTGGCAGCCATGATTCAGCTTCCTCCGCTCACTTCTCGATCACACCGAGGATGTCGTCCTCGCGCAGAATGAGGCGATCCTCCCCATCGATCTTCACCTCGGTCCCAGCGTACTTGCCGAACAGCACCCGGTCGCCGGCCTTGACGTCCAGCTTCCGGACGCTGCCGTCCTCGAGAATCTTCCCGTTGCCGACGGCGAGCACCTCGCCCTCGATGGGCTTCTCCTTCGCGGTATCGGGGATGATGATCCCGCCCTTGGTCTTCTCTTCTTCCTGGACGCGCTTGACGATCACGCGATCTTGCAGGGGTCGGATGTTCATGAGTTGCTTTCCTCCCAACTCGGGGCCACGAGGCCCCGGACAGAGCCCATTCCGCCCATCCCTGACGGAGGGCGTGGACAGCCCCAGCCCCTCGCAAGAGCCCGGAACTGCCCAAAAACTCAGCGGTGACCGCCGGCTGTTAGCACTCACCAATGGCGAGTGCTAACGAGCGAGCCGGAACTTATCCACGCCCCCCGGGGTGTCAAGGCGCGGGCCCCCGCACTTCGAATCTTTTCCGACTTCGGCCCAGAGCCCGACAGACCACTCGAGTGTCGGCGGAATCCCAGGTTCGCACACTCCCGCGCAAACCCGCGGTGATCAGCGGTATTTCCTAGCAGCCATCCCGCCCCGCTGCTGAAGAACCGCCCTCCTCTGCACACCTGCTCAGGAGAAGGAGTCCGAACCGGGGATACACTGAGAGGGTCCGTGAGGCTGCGGCCCCAATCCGCTCCACCCTGGTATCACCGAGCGCTCTCGCTGTGGAGGGGGAGTCGCTACGCGCAGCCTCGACGGGCCCCTGAGGAGGCCGGAAGGCCGGTTCGGCGCCGTGTCCAGGGGAGGAGGGTTCGACCAGTCGGGACCGCCGCGCTCGCGAGCCGGCAGCGCCCGACTCTGCCCGACGGCGTGGGACCGCGAGCTCGGGGAAAAGGAGGTGAAGACGGTGACGGATGATTCGAACACGCGTGCACGAATCGATACGGACCTGAATTTGCACGCCTTCTTCCGTGAAGCGCTTGGCCTTGCTTTGACCGAACGAAACGTCGCCACGAGCGCTCCGACGGAGCACTACCTCGTCGCGCTGCTCGTGGACTTCGTCCAGCCCGACGAGCTGGCACACGAAGCGCTCGAGCGCCCGATTCCGTTCCTGCTCAGCGAGGCGATGAACACGGTGGGACGCGAGCGCTTCGATCGCCTGCGCGCGCTCGGCGACGCGGTGCTCTTCACGAGCGGCTTCTTCAAGGACCACTACGAGACGCGAGGGCTCCGCCTCCAGTACGTGAGCTCGCTCGGCGCTCGCGCCTACGACGGCGCGGCGAGCATGCTGCGCACCACGGATCGGAGCAACGGACCGCGCGCACCGGAGCTCTTCGAAGAGCTCGCGGACAAGTTCACCGCGTTCGTCCACGTGCTGGGCAACGTCGCCGACGGGTTCTTCGCGCGCTCCGCGCAGTCGGGCGATTCCGGAACGCTCCGCGTCTACGAGCGCTGGCTCCACACCGGCTCGCGCCAGCTCGCCGCCGCGCTCGCCAACCGCGGCCTCATGCCCTCGCGCGGTCCCGGAGGGGTGCATTAGCTCCGTGCTCGCGTCGAAGAGCGGGCTGCTCCGGTCCATCCAGACGCGGCTCGAGCGGTTTTACGGCCTCGAGCGCTCCGTTGACGTCCGCGACTTCGTGCGCGAGGTCGCGGACGATCAGCGAGAGACCCTGCTCGTCCGCGAGTCGGACGACGGGGTCGAGGTGGCCTTGCTCCTGCCGCGCCGCGCGCTCGAGCCGCACGCGGCGCTGGACGCGGACACGGTGCTCCAGGTCGTCGAGGGGGTGAGCCACTTGGTGTACCTCGCCGAGCGCGTGCGGACGCGTCTGCCGACGACGCGACTCGAGCTCGAGCTCCAGGCCGAGGTGGACAAGTTCGTGCTGCTCGCCCTCGACCGCCGGGATCGGTTTGCCGAAGACCACGCCGCGCTCCACGAGGTGCTCTACGAGCGGGTTCGCTACCTGCACGATCCGTCGAGCGAGGACGGCGCGCGCTATCGGCTCGCCAACGAGCTCGCGTCCCGATACGTGCGCCGCTTCGGTCCGGGCGCGTCGGACCGGGCGTTGCTCGCGGAGCTGCGCCGCTTCTATCGCGCCGGTCAGGCGGAAAAGATCCGCCTGGCGCGCGCCGCGTAGCGTCCGCGGCAGGTTTTTCGGACTCGCGCGCCTTCCTTTCGAGCGCGGATCGCGCCAAAGAGAGCTCATGCGCCGTCGTCCTTCGAAATCGACCCGGCTCGCCGCGCTCGGCCTCGCCTGCGCGGCGCTTTCGGCTTTCGGGTGTCGCGACCGCGAGAGCGACCCGTCCACGACCGCCGCGAGCGCGACGTCCGCTGTGAGCGCGCAGGGTGCCTTGCTCCGTCCGGGCGCCGCGGCTCCGGAGGTTCGATTCCACACGCACACGGGCGAAGCGCTCGCGCTCTCGGCGCTCCGGGGGCGGCCCGTCGTCGTCTATTTCTACCCGAAGGACGACACGCCCGGGTGCACCGTCGAAGCACAGGAGATCCGGGATCTCTGGTCCGAGATCCAGACGACCTCGGCGGTCGTGATCGGCGTCTCCACCGACGACGCGGGCTCCCACCGCGCGTTCGCGGAGAAGCACGCGCTCCCGTTTCACCTCGCCGCGGACACCGACGGCTCGGTCGCGCGCGCCTTCGGCGTGCCGCTCCGCAACGGACGCGCGGCACGCATGTCGTTCGTGATCGACGCAAAGGGGCGGGTCGCTCGCGTCTTCTCGGAGGTCACGCCGCGCGGCCACGGCCGCGAGCTGCTCGACGCCGTGCGCGCGCTCGAGTGAGCTGACCGGCCCTCCGCGCGCGGCTGGGCTCAGCCCAAAACGTTGCGCGGACCAGGGAGCCCGCAACCGAGAGTCAACCCGGCGTCATTCGGCTGCGTCGGATGAGCTCCGCGACCGGGTACGGTCCCGGGCCGTCGAGCCCCGCGAGCAGCTCGTCCGCTGGCGTTCGGCCGCGCAGGACCCGCGCGGCGAGCGGCTCGAGGTGCATGCGCTCCGTGCGTCCCTCGGCGTTCCTTCGCGCGCGGCGATCGAGGCCGCCCGCGGCGATCTCGATCAACGATTCGGCGAGCGCCCGCGCCGTCGAATCGCCGATGCGTCCTTCGAGCCCGCGCGTGACCAGGTCCGGACGGGCTGCCTCGATGACCTCGAACGACAGCGGTGCAACGAGCGCCTCGGCCTGCTCGAGCGCGCGGTCGTCGTAGAGGATGCCGGTGAACAGCGCCGGAACCGACGGCGCGAGCTCGAGCGGGAGCATGTCGCAGCCGCGCATCTCGAGCGTGTTCTTGAGACGCACCTCGGGGAAGAGCGTGTTCAGGTGCAGCTTGTAGTCGGCGAGCGTCGCGCGCTCGCCTTGGAACCCGTTCGCGAGAAAGTCGCGGAACGTCTGCCCCGTGTTGGCGAGGACGCGACCGTTGCGCTTGATCAAGAACATGCCCGCGTCGAGGGCCCACTCCACGTAGTCGAGGTAGCGCGGCTCACGCGCGCGGAGCACGCGCTCCACGAGCCCCGAGCGGGCGGGATCCATGCGCAACCACACGTCGCCGCGCAGGCTCTTCTTGCCCGCCGAGCGGCGCTCGACGAACGGCGCGTTCGCCGTCATCGCGTGCACGATCGGCGAGAGCCGGAGCCCGAGCACGAGCTTTCGCATCGCGTCCGCCTCGCTCGAAAAGTCGAGGTTGACCTGCACGGTGGCGGTCCGGCGCATCATGTCGAGCGCCCCCGAGCCGAGCGGCGGCAGGTACTCGCGCATCACCGCGTAGCGCTGCTTCGGGACCCACGGCAGATCCTCTTGTCGCGCGACGGGATGAAACCCGACGCCCAGCCACGCGATGTTCAGGCGCTCGGAGATCGGCGCGAGCTCCGCCAAGTGGGCCCCGAGCTCCGCGCGGACGGCGTGCAGGTCCGCGAGCGGGGCGCCGCTGAGCTCCAGCTGGGCTCCCGGCTCGAGGGTGATCGACGTCCTGCCCCGTCGCAGCGCGACGATCGGCCCGCCCTCCACTTCACGCTCGGCGACGAACCCGCGCTCGATCAGCGACTCGAAGACCCGCACGACCCCGAACGGACCGTCGTACGCGAGCGGCGCGCCGGTCTCCGCGTGGACGCCGAACTTCTCGGACTCGGCGCCGATACGGAACGCGGAAGCTGGCTTCTCCGCAGCCTGGAAGATGGCGAGCAGATCGTCCGTGCCCCGGATTGGACGGCTGTCTTCGGGTGTGTCGTCTGCCATGTGCGCCTGAGCTGGGAACGTGCGCTAGCAGCCGCTCGTCTCGCGGTCGAGGGGTGCATCGCTCCGCGCGGGGGGCGCCGAAGGATGCAGCACGCCGAGCGCTAGCGAGAGCGCGCGCGTATGAGCCTCGGTCGTGCCCGCGCCGCCACCGATGATGCGGGCCCCGGCTTCGGTGAGCTCGAGCGCGCGCTGCACCCAGCGCTCGGGGTCCGAGTCGGGATGCTCGAAGCCACGCACCGCGGACGGACCCGCGGCGAGCAGCACGCCCGGAACGAGCCCCGCGCCGTGCAGGGCCTCGCGCGCGCGCTCCAGCTCGACGAGCCCCCGATCGACGGACGCCACCTCGAACAGCACCGCGCTCGCTCCGGCGTTGGCGAGCGCCTGGATCGAATCCGTGGCGACCGTCTCCGGGTCATCGTCCGTGCACTCGATGACGGCCCAGGTCGGCAGCTCCGTCCGTCCGGCCGCTGCGACGGCCGCGATGAGCCCGGAGCGCGAGCCCTGACCACGGGCCACGATGAGCTCGGCGCCAGCCGCGCGGAGGCGGTCCGCGTGCTCGGCGAACTCCTCGTCCAGGCGGCCAGCGGCGATCGGGCCAACCATGTCGGATCCGAGTACGCCGGCCACGGCGATTGGTTTCTCGAACCCGAGCGTCGCGTCCATCGCGAGCTCCACGGCGAGCCCGGTCAGGGCCGCGGCCCGGTGCTGCATGCCGACCTCGGCGAGCGCGCGTGGCGTCGTGTCCGCCGTGAGCGCGGTGAGCACGTCGACCCGACTTTTTACCTCTGCCTGGTGGTGAGCCAGCACCTCGTGCGCGCGCTGGCGCAACAGGAGCCCGAGCGCGCCGGGCAAATCCAACGAGAGCCCGCGGGCCCGCATGCACGCCCCGCTGTCGGCATCGAGCACGAGGGGGCGGCCGGAACCGAGGCGATGGCAGAGCCGCTCGAAAGCCATTTCGGTCAGCCTACTATTTCAACCCGCCGAATCCCGCACCAAGTGCCCTCGCGGTGGCTGGTCGGCGAAGGAACCCGAGGCGCGGCTCCTCGCCCAGCCCGGTGACGCGCACACCTCGGGGCGTCCCTGTCGGGCGCCCGTCCGGGCTTGCTCCGAGGAAGTACCGTGACGGTGAACGACCGAGGAACGCTGCGGCGTGCCGCCTTACGAAAACACGCTACAGCACGGCGACATGGTGCGTCGCGGGCTCCTCGGTTCGTTGCTGGCGCTCGCGCTCGCGCGCTGCGGGCCGTCGCGACCGCCGCCCATCGAGTGCGGAGACGAGCCTGACTTTCTCGTGACGATAGGCGCCGAAGCGGCGCCGCTGCCGTCCGACGTGAGCGTCACGGTCGACTACGGTGGAGGTCGGGAAACGTACACGCTCGCCGATCCCTCGAGTCCGCAAGTGCTGTTTTGCGAAGCGCAGCTCGCGAGTGGTGCCGCGGGGGCTGCGGGAGCGACCGACGACAGCGTCGCGCACCTCGTCTGCCGTTTGTGGACGGAGGGCCCGGCTCTGCTCGAGGTCAGCGCGGCCGACTACGAGCCCATCAACCAGGAGCTCCGCCTCGAGCCCGACGTGTGCACGACGACGTTCACCGTCGAGCTCGTGCCCGAGATGCCCCCTCAGGATGACTGAGACCGAAACGGATTCATTGACGCATTCGCGTCCGGCGCGCGCAGCGATAGCAGCGCTATCGCGAGCACGACGGGCGCGAAGGCGGCGGAAAGACGCGAGGAATCGGCCTTCCCCGACTAGGAAGCCCGAAATCTAGGTCGGCCTCGATTCCGGGCTGACGCCGGAGGGGATGGCCGAGACCGAAGCGGATTTCCTGACGCATTCGCGTTCGGCGCGCGCAGCGATA
>CAYYWA010000063.1:0-21289 GCA_964475255.1 uncultured Sorangium sp. | reverse complement strand
GCTTCGCGCGCGCTCCCGTGCGGCGCCGGCTGGACGCGCTGGCCGCTGCCTTCCTGCTGGTTCTGCGTGGAGCGCTCGCCGTGCGGCGCGGTTTCGGGCTCGTCGACGATCGCGCACGGCGTCCGCCCTCCGGCGTCTCCGCACGCCCTGCCGTGCGGCGCCGGCTCGTCCCCGCTCGGGAGCTCGCTTTCGAGCTCCGCTTCGCGCGCCTGCCCGTCGGTTCCATGCGCCGGGATCTGGCGCTCGAGCTCTCCGTGGCATCGGAGTTCGGCTCTTCTACGGCCCGCTTGCTGGCTCGTCCCGTCGTTCCTCGCGGCATTACTCGTTCCTTTCGTAGGACGCGGCGATGGTGATGCGCGCTCGACGGTTGCGAAGGAGCTCGTGCGATGCGCGCGTCGCCGACACGGGCGCGTAGGATGCACGCCGTGTGCCGGCGAGCCCTCGGTTGCGCGCACTTGCACCGACGTCATCGTACCGACTTCCTCGGACGGTCGTCTTCACGGAGCGTGCGGGATGACGAAGCGTCCGTCGCTCGTGAGTGTCAGGTTCGAGCAGAGCAGGGTCGCTCCACCGGGCGCGATGCGGAGCGCGCTGATGGAGGCCGGCAACAGCTCGATGCGGAGCAAGAGATCGCTCGGGAGCCCGACGAAGGAAGCGATCGCGGCGCGCAGCGGGTCGGCGTGGCCGACGACGGCGACCGTGACGTCGGGATGTTGCCTCGCGAGCTCGAGCAACTCGCGGACCAGGCGCGCCTGAATTTCCGTCACGTGCTCGCCCCGAGGGGGGCGCATCGCGGAGCGTTCTTCGTTCCAGCGTCGAAAGTCGGGCCGCGTCCCGAGCTCCCGGAACTCGAGGCCGGTCCAGTCGCCGAAATCGGCTTCGTTCAAGCCGTCGCGGACGACCGGGGTGAGGCCGTGCGCGCGCGCGATGGGCTCGGCCGTCTCGACCGCTCGTTCGAGCGGGCTCGAGTAGACAGCCGCGAGCGGCACGCCTTTCAGCGTCGCGGCGAGTCGTTCGGCTTGCTCGCGCCCGCGCGCGTTGAGGGGCACGCCGGGGAGCCGTCCGACGAGACGGCGGCCTACGGCATCGGTCTCACCATGGCGGATCAACAAGAGCACGGTCATCGGAGGGCCGCCTTCCGTTTGGGCATTGCGCAGAACTGCGCGCGCGTCGTGTAAACATCCTCCGCGCCCCAGGCGTACTTGTAGGCCTCGGCACCGCGGAGAAAGTCGTACGCGGCGAGGCCCGCGTGGATCGCATCCCCCAGGGTGTGGAGGATGAGCAGGCTGCCGAGGCTCACCTTCTCGATCGTCGGATCGAACCCCGTGAGATAGAGGTGTGCCTCCGTCCGCCGGAGCACGGAGGCAACGGCGATGGGGCGGTCGTCGAGAAACAACCCCGAAAGCGAGAGCAGCCCCGCCTCGAGCAATCGGGGCGCGGCCAGGCGATGAAACTGCTGCACCCGAGGGTCCGCGAGCACCCCGCGTTCGCCGCGCGCCCGAAACCGTGCTCCATGCAGCTCGAAGAACGCGGCAAGCAGCGATGGAAGCGTCGATCTTCCGGCGTTGCGCCACTCCACGCGGCCGCGGCGCGCGAGGCGGGCCGCGCTTTGCTTCAGGTTCCGACGCAGGTGGAAGGGGAGCTGTTGCAGGTGGTCCTCGAGGGTTCGACGGAGCGCGAGCCTCGGGCACGGCTCGCAAGGAGCGCACGCCGCGGTGGGCATCTGCCGTACGACCGCTTCGAGCACGGCACCCCGCTTCAAGTCCGTGAGCTCGATGCGATCGGCCTCGTCGAGCAGGGCAGCGAGGAACTCCTTCGCGCGCGGGACGGCAGCGGTGTGATGCGCCGGATCCGACAGCGCACCCAAGTAGTCGCTGATCGCCGCGCCGACGAGCCGGGCTACCGTCTCTTCGGCGCCGCTCTCCAAGTAGAGGGGCAGCACGAAGACGAGCCGCGCGCGGCACCAAAGGAAGAGGACGCGGAGCTCCTGGCTCGGAGCGAAACACGAAACCCAAGGCAGGAGCCAGGCGGGGGATTGGAAGGGGGTCGCGCTCGGGTCGCGCTCGAACAGCTCCCAAAGCTCGGGCTCTCTGCGCGCGAGCTCGGGCGCGTTCGTGACGATTTCGGCCTCGAGGCGCGTGTCGGTCACTCCCCGAGCTCCTCGAGTGTCGGGTGGGCGCCGCGGTTCGGCGCGGCCGTGATTCGGTCGTAGAGGAGCAGATAGCGGCGTTCCATGACGCGGCCGTCGAAGCGCCGCTCGGCGTGGCGACGGCACTCGGCCCGATCGAGGTGCTGCGCTTGCCCGAGCGCTGCGGACATCGCGGTCGCCCCCTCCGCCACGAACCCGGTGCGCCCGGTCTCGACGAGCGACGCCAGCGCTCCCCGGCCCGATACGATCGCGGGCGTCCCGCAGGCGAGCGCCTCCATGGTCACGAGCGAGCTCGTTTCGGGGACGCGGCTCGGCACGAGCACGGCGCACGCGCCGGCGAGGAGCTCGTGCTTCCGCTTGCCGAAGACCGGACCGACGAAGCGGCGTCGGTCGTCGAGCAGCGGCTCGATCTCACGGACGAAGTACGCCTGGTGCTCGGGGTAAGGAAACACTTCGCCCGCCAAGACGAGGGGAACGCCGGCGGCGCGAGCCGCGGTGAGCGCCACGTCGAAGCCCTTCTCCGCGCAGATCCGGCCGAGGCACACCGCGCTCCCGTGTGCGGCGGAGGGCAGGGGGCACCACCGCTCGAGATCCACTCCGTTCTCGATGACGAGCGCGCGCGACGCGGGGCACCGCGCGCGCTGGGACTTCGAGACGCAGATCAGCAGCGGGCCGTCTCGCGATTCGTAGAGCGTTCGGGGGTACCACTCGGGGGGCAAGTGGAGCGTCACGACTCGCGGAACCGACGCTGGCGGCAGGTACTCCGCGCAATCGACTCCGTGGAGATGGACGAGATCGATGCCGCCCTGGGCCAGGAGCGCTTCGAGCTGGGCTCGCACCGTTGCGAGCACGCGGCTCCGGAGCGCGGGCGTGAGCGTGCCCTCTGGCACCTCGATCGGAACGAGCTCGCCCGAAACGACCGAGCCGGCTCGCGCGAGCACGACCGAGCGGTGCCCCGCGGCAGTCAGCGCCGCGTCCAGCCGCGCGAGCACTTGTTCTGCGCCGCCCACGCTGTCCGTCGTCACGGGCGCGAACGGGTAGGCAACGTTGAGGACGGTGGCCACGCGCTCGGGGCACCGCGTCTACGCGGCGTAGCGGCGGGTCATCGCGGCGCAGAACTCGGCGAACTCGTCGATCACGCGCGGCGGGCTCGTGTAGTGGTCCCGGATGCCACGCGAGGGAGGCGTGAAGCAGTACGTGAGCGTCACCTCGAACTCCTCGAGCGCCGCCATTTGCCGGTCGAACCACGCGAGCGCGTTCGGCCGGTGTACGTCCGCCCAGCTCAAGCCCGTGCGCAGGCGTGTCACCCCGAGCTCGCGCAACCAGCGGACGGCGGACTCGAGTCGCGGATCTTCGAAATGAAACCACTGACAGATGCCGAACTCGGGAACGCACTCGAAGAAGGACGACAGCGCACGCTTCGGCGTGCCGTCCTCACGGACGAGACCCATGTAGAAATGGCGGTAATAGGCCGAGCCTTCGCTCTCGCGGTGGCGCGTGGTGGCGGGCCAGGTCTTGGGTAGATCGAACAGCGAATACCAGTGGATGCGCGGAGCGCGCCCGCGGAGGAGCTGCACCGTGCGACGAAGCCCGAACTCCTGGACTTCCTCGGCGCCGAAGGTGGACACCCCCACTTCGGAGACCCAGACGGGCAAGGGAGTGACGGCTTGGATTTCCGCGAGGCGCTGGGGCCACTCGTCGATTTGCCAGTGATTCCAGTCGAGCGGAAAGCCGTGCACGGCGACGGCTTCGACGTGCTCGAGCACGCCCTTTTCGCGCATGTTGAGCATGAAGTTCGGGTCGATCGGTGAAATCCCGCCGAGCACGCGCGGCAAGCCCGGCCGCTCACTCGCGATGGCGCGCGCCGCTAGCTTGGTCATGTCCGCGAAGATTTCCCAGTTCGTGTCGAGCTCGAAGTCCCAGTGCGAAAGGTTGTTGGGCTCGTTCCAGAGCATCACGGCTTCGATCACGCTCGCCTCCTTCCGATCGCGGGCTCCGCCCGTTCGAGGTCCCCGGGTGAGGGCTTTGGAATGCTACCTTCGCAACGCGACACGACCCAAAGCCTCCGCGTCCTCTCTCGGGGCGAGTTGCACGTCCGAGAGCAGTCGCACCGCCTCGAGCAGACGCGTCGCCTCGCGATAGCCGTGCAAGGTGCCGACATCGACGTAGGCTCGCCCGCGTGCGACGCCCTGCACGCGCCCTCCGCTCCGCACGTACTCGTTGACCAGCGTGCCGAGATACTCGTCGCGCCGCCCCGGTTGCTCCCACAGTCGGTGGAGGTCGGCGAGGACGCTGCCTTTGAGCTTGAACCCACCCCAGACCCAGCGGCTCTTCGGGCTCTCCGCCTTCACCTCGATGGCGCGCACGAACCCCGCTTCGTCGAGCGTGACGGCGTCGAACAGATGCGGCTGCTCGACGGGAAAGAGGAGCATGCTGAACGGGGATTCTCCCAGCGTCGCAAACCCGTGCTCCGGGAACCAGACGGTGTCCGGCAACCCGACGCAGACCCACTCGTCCGGTCCAATGAACGGAAGAGCGCGAAAGAGCGCGTCGCACAGCCCCGCTGGCTCGTTCTGGACCACGTAGCAGACGCTCGCGGCCCCGACGGCGCCGCCGTAGTATTCGAGGATGTCGCTCTTCCCCGGCGAGATGACGAAGCAGAGCCGGGTCACGCCGGCGAGCAGCATCCGATCCACCAGGTACTCGCTCACCGCGACGGGGCGGTCCTCGTCGGCATCGGTTCGGCTCCCCACCGGAAGGAGCTCCTTGGAGAACGCGAGGGGCTGCATGCGACTCCCTCGCCCCGCCGCGGGCACGATGCCCCACATTCAGCGCTCCGCTCCCAGCTGATGGCTCGTGCCGCGCACTGAGCCGCGTTCCGTCGAGGGGCCCGTGTCGGTGAGAAGCGTCTCGAGAGAACGCGCGCGGTGCTCGGCGGTGTGCTCGGCCAGCACGCGAGCTCGCGCTCGCCGCGCCATGTCCGCGAGCGCTTCGTCCGTTGCGGAGAGCGCGGCGAGCACGTCGTGTCGATCGCGCGCAACGAGGATCTCGCTCCCCGGGTGAAAGAAGAGATCGAGCCCTTCGAACCAGTCGCTGAGGATGGGGACGCCACAAGCGGCTGCCTCGAACAGGCGCCCGGAAGGGCAGAATCCGAGCTCCGCCATCGTTCTCCGTGTCACGTTGAGCGTGAGCCGGCTCGAACAGAAGAACTCCGCGTGCTCGCCTGGAGGCACGTGCGGGTGGTGGACGAGGTTTGGGGGATACCTCTCGAACTCGGGATACATCGCGCCGCCCAGCACGAATCGGAGCTCGGGCGCTGCCAACGCGGGCTCGATGAAGAGCTCATGGACGGCAGCGCGGCGATCGGCCGAGTAGGTTCCGAGATACGACAGACTCCCGCGGTATCGCTCGGTCGGCGTCGTGGCGCGGTGCACCTCCGGATCGACGTGCCCATAGAGCGGGGCCACGCGCGCCGCGCCGAGCCGCTCCTGCAAGAGCGAGAGCGCTCGCCCCCCGGTGAAGCTCAACACGAGGTCGAAATCCGTGAGCCCGCGCTCTCCGATGTAGGCGGGGAGCTCGCCCGAGGCGAGCGAGGCGAGCGTGACGGGCGTGTCGAGATCGTAGAAGACGCGGCGGAGCGAGCGGGCGCCGGCCACGAGCTCGGTCGCGGCCACCCCGTCGGGACAATAGGACGTGACCATGGCCACGTCGGCGTCGGCGAGCTCGCGTTCGGCTCGCTCCCGCACGGCCTCCCAGCTCTCGTAGAACACCAGGCGGCCGCCCTCGAGCTCGAAGAGATCGCGCGCCGAGCGGTAGTAGGGGACGTCCCGCTCGAAGAACACGACGGTGTGCCGCCGCCGCGCGAGGGCCCGGCACAGCCCTCGCCAAAGCGTCGCGTGCCCGTTGCCCCACGAAGAGCTCACGGTCAGGCCGAAGACGACGAGCTTCATGAAACTCCGATGGCGTCGAGCCGCTCGGGGCCACTGGCGCCCGCTTCGAGCGCGGTGCGCCCATAGAGCAGGTCCACGGCGCGGGCGACTTCGAGGAGCTCGGGCTGCGGTCGATTCGCGGCCGAGACGCGAAGCTCCTCCGCAAACGATACGAGCGCTCGGCCGCCCCAGTCGTCCGGTGGGCTCACGAGCCGCTCGCGGCTCCCGTTGCGGAGGCGGTCGCAGGCGAAGTCGTAGAAGGAGCCGGCGACGTTTTCGACGACGACGCCGCCCCGTGTGCCCAAAAACTCCGCGCGGATCCGGGCGTGATCGCCGAAGGACGACCACCAGGAGCACGCGAGGCTCGCGCTCACGCCGCCCTCGAGGTCGAACAGACCCATCGCGAGGTCTTCGACTTCGGTGGCGTGCGCGGGGAGCTGCCGCCCCTCGCGGAAGCGGCGTCCAACGGCGCGCTCGACGCGCGGCGATCCGAGCGCCCAGAGCGCCGCGTCGACGAGGTGGACGCCGAGGTCCATCAAGCACCCGCCGCCGGACAACGCGGGATCCGTCGCCCAGGCCTTCTCCGGACCATACGCGTTGTGGAACACGAGCTCGACCGAGTGGATCGTGCCGAGCTCCCCCGAGGCGAGGAGCTCACGCGCCATCGACAGCGCGCGCGTGTGCCGATAGCAGAAGTCGACCCGGAGCAACCGATTGACCGCGCGCGCGGTCGCGAGCACCCGTTCGACCTCCCTCGCCGACGGCGCGAGCGGCTTTTGGCAGAAGACCGCGTGGCCCCGCTCGAGGGCGTCGATGCATTGGCGCGCGTGCAGGCCGCTCGGGGTCGCGATGACGACGCCGTCGAGGGGGAGCTCGAGCAGCTCCTCGTAGTGCTCGAGGACTCGTGCGTCGGGCACGATCTCGCGAGCGCGCGCGCACGCCTCCGGGTTCGGGTCGCAGACGGCGACGATGGATGCGGCCCCGCTCGTCGCGAGCGAAGCGAGGCGCGAGAGCCCGATCCACCCGACACCGAGACACCCGAGCCGCGGGAGGGCCGTCATGGCATCACCAACGCTTTGACGAAGCCGTCGGGGCGCTCCGCCGTGGCTTCGAGCGCCGCGCCGAGCTCCTCGAGCGAATAGCGATGGGTGTAGAGCGGCCGCGGATCGAGGCGTGCCGAAGCGATCGCATCGAGCGCCGCTTCCACACCGCGCACGTACACGGCGACGTCCCGCTCGTGGGCGTTCACCACGTCGATCCCGCGGTAGTTCCACATCTGGAGGTTCACCTGTCGCGGACCGTCCTGGTGGTAGCCGGCGATCACCAGCGTGCCGCGCGTGCCCGTGAGCGCGGCGGCGAGGTCGAGCGGCTGCTGCTTCCCGGTGGCCTCGATCACGCGTTCGCACAGCTTGCCCTGCGTGAGCGCCGAGACGCGCTCGAGCGTGCCCCCGGGATCGACGACGGAGAGGGCCTCCGAGGCCCCCATGCGGGCCGCGAGCGCGAGGGAGTGGCGGCTTCGCGATACGGCGAGCACGCGCGCCCCGGCGTCGCTCGCCAGGCGAATCAGAATGGAGCCCAAGAAGCCGGCGCCCACCACCGCGACGGTTTGCCCGGCTTCGATCCGGCTGCGCGCGAAGATGTTCATCGCACAACCGAGGGCCTCGCCCGGAAAGGGATCGGCGCCGAGGAACGCAGGGAGCTTGACGACGGCGTCCGTCCCCGCGACGTCGTACTCCGCGTAGGCATCGTACGAGATCGCCGCGACCCGATCGCCTTCGGAGATGCCGCGCACGCCGGGGCCGAGCGCATCGACGACTCCCCAAGCCTCGTGCCCGGACTCGCCCGGGCCGAGGGGATAGCGCGTCCACGGCATTCCGAACCAGTTGCCCAAGTTCGAGGCGCACACGCCGGTGCCCTCGACGCGGAAACGCACCTGTCCGGGACCGGGCTCCGGCAGCGCCGCTTCTTCGACTCTCACCTCACGCGGGCCTACGAGGCGAGCCGCGCGCATCGTGCGAGTGCCGACGCTCATAGGGCGATTTCTGAGCGCCTCGTCCAGAGTTGTCAAGCGCTTTGGGTGGCTGTTTTTGCGCGTTAGCAACCTCAATGTTGGTCCGCGAGCTCGCCTTTCTCGCTGTCGACCGGCGAGTTGCCATCGAATCGTGAACGGGCCTGAGCCGAGGGGGACTCCGGGTGCGCTCGTGACGTGTGCGCGGCGTTCGGCGAGAGCGAACTTCCGCGGCGCGGCGCCGGGAAATCTCGCTGGACTCACCAGTTGGAAGTCGCCGTGAGTGTGTGGCTCGTTTGCAAATGTGGTGTGTGGTGGGGCGAGTTTGTGTTTCGATATTTCTGGTAGTGATATGACGGGCAAGGGTGCGCGTAGTGTGGCAAACCCCACACTTGACAGCTTTTTGACGAGGTACAAACCTCGTTCATCGGGATGCAACAAGGTAATATTGAATGCGCCAAAACATCCTAATTACCGGGGGAGCGGGGTTCATCGGGTCTCACGTGGTCGATGAGCTCCTCGAGCACGGCTATGCCGTTCGAGTTCTCGACAACCTGACGCCCCAGGTGCACGGAGCCATGGCGCAGCGTCCCGAGTACCTGGACGGGCGCGCCGAGCTCGTGATCGGGGACGTGAGGGATGCGGCCTGTGTCCGCCGAGCCCTCGCCGGAGTCGACGCCGTCGTGCATTTGGCGGCCGCGGTGGGTGTCGGCCAGAGCATGTATCGAATCTGCGAGTACACCGAGACGAACAACGTCGGGACGGCGGTGCTGCTCGAAGAGCTGTCACGGCACAAGGTGTCGCGGCTCGTCGTCGCGTCCAGCATGAGCATCTACGGCGAAGGGCGCTATCGCGACGGGGACGGCGTCGTCCACGACGACGTCGAGCGCTCCTACGACGAGCTGCGCGCCGGGCGCTGGGAGCCGCGCACCCGGGGCGGGGGCGATTTGATCCCGTTGCCGACTCCGGAAGAAAAGACCCCCTGCCTGTCGTCGGTCTACGCGCTCTCGAAATACGATCAGGAGCGACTCTGCTTGATCGTCGGTCGCGCGTACGGGATTCCGACCGTCGCGTTGCGGTTCTTCAACACCTACGGCCCTCGCCAGGCGCTCTCGAACCCGTATACGGGCGTTCTCGCGATCTTCGCGTCACGGCTGCTCAACGACAAGGCGCCGTTGATTTTCGAGGACGGCGCACAGCGACGCGATTTCGTCAGCGTCTACGACGTCGCTCGGGCGTGTCGCCTCGCGCTCGTCTCGCCGTCCGCGCCGGGCGCGGCGATCAACGTCGGCAGCGGGCGCGCGGTGCGCATCGTCGACGTCGCGCGGCGCCTCGCCGACATGCTGGGCAAGAACTTCCTGGCGCCGGAGGTGAGCGGCAAGTACCGAGTCGGTGACATCCGGCATTGCTTCGCCGACATCGGTCGTGCTCGCGAGCTGCTCGGCTACGAGCCGCTCGTCGATTTCGACGCGGGTCTCGCTCGCTTGACGGGCTGGTTGCGCGCGCAAACTGCCGTGGACGGCTGGGAAGCCGCTTGCCGGGAGCTCGAGGCCCGTGGACTCACCGTTTGAGAGCAGCGCGGCGCGCGGCCTCGAACGAGGCTACGTCCTCGTGACGGGCGGCGCGGGGTTCATCGGCACGAATCTCGTCGAGCGCCTCGTCGCGCGGGGCACCGACGTCATGGTCCTCGACGATCTGTCGCGGCCGGGGACCGAGCGGAATGCCGATTTCCTGCGGCGCGCGGGCGCGGGGCGCGTCGAGCTCCGGCGGGACGACTGCCGGGATTTCGAGCGCGTGGCCGCGGCCGTGCGCGGCGCGACGCAGGTCTTCCATTTCGCGGCTCAGGTCGCGGTGACGACGAGCCTCGTCGAGCCCCGCCGTGACTTCGAGGTGAACGCGCTCGGAACGCTCAACGTCCTCGAGGCGGTTCGCGCGCTGTCACCGGCACCGCCGCTCGTGTTCACCTCCACGAACAAGGTGTATGGGGCGCTCTCGGACGTGGCGCTCGAACGGCGCGCGACGCGCTACGAACCGGCCGATCCGGCGCTGGCGGCGCGCGGCATCGGGGAGGAGCGACCGCTGGATTTCCACAGCCCGTACGGGTGCTCGAAAGGCGCGGCGGACCAATACGTGCTCGACTACGCGCGGAGCTTCGGAATCCCGGCGGTGGTGTTCCGGATGAGCTGCATCTACGGCCCGCATCAGTGCGGGAACGAAGATCAGGGTTGGGTCGCGCACTTCCTGAAACGCGCGCTCGCACGCGAGCCGATCACCGTGTACGGCGACGGGCTCCAGGTTCGCGACGTGCTCTACGTGGACGATCTCGTGGACGCGTTGCTCCTCGCCCAAGAGAACGTCGAGCGGCTTTCGGGGAGCGCCTTCAACATCGGGGGGGGCCCGGTCAACACCACGAGCCTCGTCGAGCTCCTCGGCAGCATCGAGTCGCTGGTCGGGCAGGCGCCGCGGGTGAAGTTCGGCGCGCCGCGGATCGGCGATCAACGCTACTACGTCTCGGACATCTCCCGCTTCCGGCGCGAGACTGGCTGGTCCCCGCGGTACTCGTTGCAGTCCGGGCTCTCGCGCCTCTGCGAGTGGCTCGAGGGCGGGCACTCGTCGCGAGACCGCTCGAGCGAATCGGAGCCGCTCTCCGTCCGTTCCGGCGCGTCCGCGCTCGAGGTGCAGCGATGACCTTCCCACGGCGCGTGTTGATGACGGCCGACACGGTCGGCGGGGTCTTTTCGTACGCCGTCGAGCTCTCGCGGGAGCTCGCCGAGACCGGGGTGGAAATAACGCTCGTCACGATGGGGCGCTCGCTGACCGATGCACAGCGCGAGGAGCTCTCGAGCATCCCGAACCTGCGATGCCTCGAGACCACCTACGCGCTCGAGTGGATGGAAGATCCGTGGAAGGACGTGGACGCGGCCGCTGCATGGCTCCTCGAGGCGGAGGCCACGTTTCGTCCGGACGTCATCCACCTGAACGGCTTCGCGCACGCCGCGTTGCCGTGGTCGCGACCGGTGTTCGTCGTCGCGCACTCGTGTGTCGCCTCGTGGTTTCGCGCCGTCCGTGGCCAGGAGCTGCCGCCCGCCTACGCCGAGTACGGAAGGCGGGTGCGGGCCGGGCTCGCGGGGGCGACCCTCGTCGTCGCCCCGACGGCGGCCTTCCTCGCGGAGCTCTCCGCGGTTTACGGCGAGCTGCCGTGGACGCGCGTGATCCCGAACGGCATTCGCCCCGATGGCTTCCAGCCGGCGACGAAGGAGCCCTTTTTTCTCGCGGCCGGCCGGCTCTGGGATGCGGCCAAGAACCTCGAGCTCGTCGCCCGCTGCGCCCACCGCCTGCCCTGGCCGGTGCTCGTGGCGGGTGAGCTGCGCGGGAGCCCGCCGGGGCCGGCCGTGCGCTGGCTCGGGGCGCGGAGCCGGGCGGAGCTTTCGGCGCTCATGGGGCGCGCTGCGGTGTTCCTGCACCCAGCCCGCTACGAACCGTTCGGCCTCGCGCCGCTCGAAGCCGCGCTCTCGGGGGCCGCGCTCGTGCTCGGAGACATCCCCGCGCTTCGGGAGATTTGGGGTCCCGCCGCGCTCTTCGTTCCGCCCGACGCGAACGACGCGTTCGTGAATGCGGCGTCGCGCCTCGCGGAGGATGCAGCGCTCCGCGCCGAGCTCTCGGCGCGCGCCCGCGCGCGTGCGCTCGAGCTCTCGGCGGGCAGGATGGCTCGCGCGTACCTCGATGCCTACCGCGAGCTCGCTCGGATTCCCGCTCCACGCCTGCGCCAACGCTCCGAAACGCGAAGCGCGGCGTCGCGCTCCGAGGACCGCCCATGAACATCGTCGTTTTCTGCCATTCACTGCTCTCCGATTGGAACCACGGCAACGCGCACTTCTTGCGCGGGCTCGTGACCGAGCTCGTGCTCCTGGGCCATCGGGTCCGCGCCTACGAGCCGAAAGACGCCTGGAGCGCCGCGAACCTCGTGGCCGAGGCGGGCGAGGCAGCGCTCGACGCGGCGCTCGAGCGCTATCCGGCGCTCGACGTCACCCGCTACCGGCTCGAGGAGCTCGATCTCGACGAAGCCACGGACGGAGCCGACCTCGTGATCGTCCACGAGTGGAACGAGCCCGAGCTCGTGAGGCGCCTCGGACGCCTGAGCGCGCGCGCATCGAGCTCGTTCAAGCTCCTGTTCCACGACACCCACCATCGCAGCGTCACCGACGAGCGCTGGAGCGCAGAGCTCGAGCTCGACGGGTATCACGGCGTCCTCGCGTTCGGCGAGGCGGTGCGCGAGCGCTATCTCTCCCGAGGGTGGTCGAGGCGCGCCTACACGTTCCACGAAGCCGCGGACGTGCGCGTGTTCCGACCGATCCCCGAGGCTATCCCGGAGCGCGATCTCGTGTGGATTGGAAACTGGGGGGACGAGGAGCGGAGTCACGAGCTCTCGGAGTTCGTGCTTCGCCCCGTGCGCGCGCTCGGCCTGACGGGCACCGTGCACGGCGTGCGCTACCCCGAGCGCGGGCTCGCGGCCGTTCGCGCCGCCGGGCTCGTGTTCGAGGGATGGCTGCCGAACTACGGCGTCCCCGTGGCGTTCGCGCGCCATCGGGTCACGGTGCACGTCCCACGCCGGCCCTACGCGGAGCGGCTCCCGGGAATCCCGACGATTCGCGTGTTCGAAGCGCTCGCCTGTGGGATCGCGCTCGTCAGCGCGCCGTGGGACGATGCGGAATCTCTGTTTCGCACGGACGACTTTTGGCTCGTGCGCGACGGAGACGGGATGAAACGCGCTCTGCGCTGGCTGATCGCGGACGCCGATGCTCGGGCGGAGCTTTCGCGTCGAGGGCGGGAAACCGTGCTCGCGCGACACACGTGCAGGCACCGCGCCGATCAACTCCTCGCCATCGCGGAAGAGCTGGGTGTCGCGCGTTCGCGACTCGGTGAACCGGTCCACCGGGCGACCCCGGAGGCGGCGCTGTGGGACTGAATATTGCTTTCTTCGGTTCCAGCTTGGTCTCGGCCTACTGGAACGGCGCTGCCACCTACTACCGCGGCATCCTGCGCGCCCTCGCGGCGCGCGGGCATCATACCGTTTTTTACGAGCCCGACGCGTACGGCAGGCAGGAACACCGCGATATCCCCGATCCCGAATGGGCGCGCGTCGTCGTGTATCGGGGTGAGGGCGGTCTCGTCCACGCGCTGGACGAGGCGCGGGCCGCGGACGTGCTCGTCAAGGCGAGCGGTGTCGGTGTCTTCGACGAGCTGCTCGAGCGGGCCGTGCTCGACCAGCGGCGCCGGAGTCAAGTCGTCGTGTTCTGGGACGTGGACGCGCCGGCCACGCTCGCGCGGATGGACGCAAACCCGAGCGATCCGTTCCGCGCGCTCGTTCCGCAATACGACGCCATCTTCACGTACGGCGGGGGACCGCCCGTCGTCGACGCGTACACGGCGTTCGGCGCCCGGGTCTGCATCCCCATCTACAACGCCCTCGACCCGGACACGCACCATCCGGCGCATCCGGTCGAGCGCTTCCGGGGCGACCTCGGATTTCTCGGCAATCGCCTGCCGGATCGCGAGGCGCGCGTGGACCGGTTCTTCTTCGAAACGGCGCGCCGGCTTCCCGAGCGGACCTTCGTCCTCGGTGGGAGCGGCTGGGGCGACAAGCCGATGCCGGCGAACGTTCGCCACGCCGGCCACGTGTATACGCACGAGCACAATGCGTTCAACGCCTCGGCGCTCGCCGTCCTCAACGTGAACCGCGAGAGCATGGCGGCGCTCGGCTACTCGCCCGCGACGCGAGTCTTCGAAGCGGCGGGTGCCGCCGCGTGCATCGTGAGCGACGCGTGGCCGGGGATGGAGTGCTTCCTCGACCCCGGGCACGAAGTGCTGATCGCCAACGACGCCGACGAGGTCGTCGAGCACCTGAACCGGCTGACGCCGGAGGCGGCGCGCCGCATCGGTGAGGCCGCCCGCCGGCGCGTCCTCGCGGAGCACACCTACGCGCAGCGCGCCGTCGAGGTGGAGCGAGCGCTCTCGGGACACTGCCTGGAGCTTTCTGCATGAGCGAATCGCTGCGCCTCGTCTTCCTCGGGCTCTCGATCACGTCCTCGTGGGGCAACGGGCACGCGACCACCTATCGCGCGCTGGTCCGGGCGCTCGCGGAGCGCGGCCACGACGTCGTCTTTCTCGAGCGAGACGTCCCCTGGTATCGCGAAAACCGGGACGAGCCGAGCCCGGCCGGGTGTCGTCTCTCGCTCTACGAGTCCGTGTCGGACCTCACCCGGCGCTTCGCGACCGGGGTGCGCGATGCCGATGCCGTGATCGTCGGCTCGTACGTTCCGGACGGCCCCGAGGTGATGCGCTGGGTGCTCGACACCGCGCGCGGCACGAAGCTGTTCTACGACATCGATACCCCCGTCACGCTCGGCAAGCTCGAGCGGCGCGAGGCCACCTACGTCTCTCGGGAGCTCTTGCCGGAGCTCGATGCGTATCTCTCGTTCACGGGGGGCCCTGCGCTCCGCATCCTCGAGCAGCGCTTCGGTGTCCGCCGTGCGCTCCCGCTCTACTGCTCGGTGGACGAGGTCGCCTACCGACCCTTGGGCGCTCCACCGGTTCGCGACCTCGGATACCTCGGCACGTACAGCGAGGACCGGCAACCGGTGCTCGAGCGCTTGCTGGTCGAGCCGGCGCGCCGCTTCACGCGGCATCGCTTCGTCGTGGCCGGCTCGTGCTACCCGGCGCGCGAATGGCCGCCGAACGTCGAGCGCATCGAGCACGTCCCGCCGCGCGAGCACCCGGCGTTCTACGGCTCCTCACGCTTCGCGCTGAACATCACGCGCGCAGACATGGTGCGCCTCGGATACTCACCGAGCGTCCGCCTCTTCGAAGCGGCCGCGTGCGGGGTCCCGATCATCAGCGACGTATGGCCCGGGATCGAGACGTTCTTCACGCCGGGAAGCGAGCTCCTGCTCGCGAGCAGCGGAGAGGACGTCGCTCGATACCTGCTCTCGTCGAGCGACGCCGAGCGCCGCCGGATCGCGGAGCGCGCTCGCGAGCGCGTTCTCTCCGAGCACACGGCTCGCCATCGCGCGCGGCTGCTCGAGCGGTATCTCGAGTCGCTCGCGGCGTCCTCGCGAGGCCCGTCCCGGCGTTCGCCGGCCTTCGAGGACTACGGCGAGGCTCAACCGAGCGATGTCGCGGCCATCTCGGAAGGTTGAGGCATGAGCGCCCTCGAGCGAGAAATCGAACGCCTGGGACCGTGGTTCCACAATCTGCACCTTCCGGATGGCACGCAGACGCATCCAGGGCATCCGCTCGGGGACTTTCCGAACTTCAAGTGGCAGAAGCTCGCCCCGCACCTGCCGCAGGATCTCTCCGGGGCCACGGTGCTCGACATCGGGTGCAACGCGGGGTTTTACAGCCTCGAGCTCGCCAAGCGGGGAGCCGAGGTGACGGCGATCGACGTCGACGCGCACTACCTCGATCAGGCGCGGTGGGCGGCGGAGCGCTACGGGCTCTCGCGGTCGATTCGGTTTCGACAAGCTCAGGTCTACGAGCTCTCGCGCGCGGAGCGGCGCTGGGACATCGTGCTCTTTTTGGGGGTGCTCTATCACCTGCGCTATCCGATGCTCGGCCTCGACATCGTCTCGCGCTGCGTGCGGCGGATGCTCGTCGTGCAGAGCCTCGAAGCGCCCGGTGAGGAGCTCGAGGTGGCTCCGCAGAACCTCGAGCTCGAGCAACGGGCGCCGCTCGCGCGGCCCGGGTGGCCGCGGCTTGCGTTCATCGAGCACGCCCTCGCCGGGGACTGCACGAACTGGTGGGCGCCCAATCGCGCGTGCATGGAGGCGATGCTGCGATCCACGGGAATGCGCGTGCTTTCTCGGCCTCTCGAGGAGTTCTACGTGTGCGAGCCGGATCCGGAGCAGCCCTCCAGCATGTGGTCCTGGAACGAAGACGAGTACTGGGCCGCGACCGGCGGGAGGCCCGAGCCTCTCTCGGGAGGAGACGGGAGACGACCATGACGCGAGAGCGAGAATCGGACGCCGAGCTCAGGATTCTGGTCGCCGGCGGCGCCGGATTCATCGGGTCCCACCTGTGCCGGCGGCTGCACGCCGAGGGGCACGACGTCATTGCGCTCGACAGTCTGATCACCGGATCGCGGGAAAACGTGCGTGAGCTCCTGGGCAGCCCGCGGTTTACGTTGATCGAGCGGGACGCCGTTCGCGGCTTCACGGAGGTCGTGCGCGGGCGCATCGACCGCGTCTACAACCTGGCGTGTCCCGCGAGCCCCGTTCACTACCAGATGGATCCGATCCACACGACGCTCACGAGCGTGCTCGGCACGCTGAACTGCCTGCGGCTCGCGGAGCGCTGGGGCGCGCGGTGTCTGCTCACCTCGACGTCGGAGGTCTACGGCGACCCGGAGGTCCACCCGCAACGCGAAGATTACCGCGGGAACGTGTCGTCGACGGGGCCGCGTGCTTGCTACGACGAGGGGAAGCGGTGTGCCGAATCCCTCGTCATGGACTATCGGCGCACGCGCGGCGTGTCCGTGCGGATCGCACGGATTTTCAACACGTATGGTCCGAACATGGCCGTTGACGACGGCCGTGTGGTCAGCAACTTCATCGTTCAGGCGCTTCGCGGAGAGCCGCTCACCGTATACGGCGATGGCTCGCAGACGCGGAGCCTTTGCTACGTCGACGACCTCGTGGAAGGGCTCATCGGGCTGATGGAGCGCTCGCCGGTGCCTGGCCCGATCAACCTGGGCAACCCCGAAGAGCTCTCGGTGCTCGAGATCGCCGAACGGGTGATCGCGGCCGTCGGGCGAGGTCGAATCGTGCGCCGGCCGAAACCGGAGGACGACCCACGCCGGAGGAAGCCCGATATCGGCGCCGCCGAGCGTGCTTTCGGCTTTCAGCCGCGCGTCCCGTTCGACGAAGGACTGCGCGCGACCATCGCGTACTTCGAGCGCAAGCTCAAGACGGCCCTGCTGCTCTCCGCGGGCTGACGCACGGGGGGGGCCAGCGACGACAGCGTCCGCGGACGCGCCGTGGCGGTGCGCACCGGATCGGACCGCGCGTCCGCCGCGCGTGCCGGTGAAAGAACGAGCTTGCCGTCTTTCGCCTCGCCTCGGTACATCGACCCGGAGTTTGGATCCGGGTCGATGTACGGACGTCATCGCCGCGTGGACTGGGCGGCGTAGGAGAGGCTGAATCGAGCCTGGCGTCAGGCCGCGCGCACGCCGGCGCGCGCCATGTCCCGGCTGTTCATCCCGAACTTGGCCATGCGATAGCGGATCTGGTCCCGCGTGAGGCCGAGCAGCGAGGCGGCGCGCGTCTGGTTGCCGGAGGCGAGACGGAGCGCTTGCGCCAGCACTTCGCGCTCGAGCTCACGGAAATCGATCCCTTGCGAGGGGAGTCGGTAGTCGAGTCCCGGACGAGAGCCCGTGAGCTGCGGGAAGTGCGCGATGTCGAGGACCTCGGAGTCCGTGAGGAGCACGGCGCCTTCGAGGAGATTCGCGAGCTCGCGCACGTTGCCGGGCCACGAATACTCGACCAAGCGCTTCATCACCGGATCCGAGAGGGTCCGCGGCTTCGAGCCGGAGGCCCCTGCGATGCGGCCGAGGAAGTGGGTCGCGAGCAACGGGATGTCGCCCCGTCGCTGGCGAAGCGGCGGGATTCCGATCGTGACCACGGCGAGGCGGTAGGCGAGCTCGCGTTTCAGTGACCCATCGCGAACGGCGGCGTCGAGGTTTTGGCTCGACGTCGCGATCACGCGGGCCTCCGAGACGAGGTCCGTCGTGCCGCCGACGCGTCGGAACGTCCGCTCCTGGACGAACCGCAGCAGCTTGGACTGCAGTGACGCCGGAACGTCCACGATCTCTCCGAGGAGCAGCGTTCCTCCGTCGGCCTGTTCGGCGAGGCCGCGTCGGACCTGACCGCCGCTCGTCTCGTAGCCGAAAAGCTCGGCTTCGAGCGCCTCGGGAGAGGTCGCGGACGCCGCGGAGAGCTGGACGAGCGGCCCGCCCTGGTTCGTTTCGGCGTGCAGCAATCGAGCGACGGTGTCCTTCCCGCTGCCGCTCTCGCCCGTGATGAGCACGCTCGTCGTGGGGCGTGCACGGAGCCGTTGGATGGCGTCGCGGATCGCCCGGATTTCGGCGGACTCACCGACCAAGACCGGCGGAGGCTCGGAGGACGGCGGAATGCTCGAGCGCCGCGACACGCCGTGGTCCTCGCTCAGCGCGCGCTGGGTGAGGATCGAGACTTCTTCCGGCGTGAGCGGTGGTCGCGTGACGTAGTAGGCGCCTTCCTTGAGCGCCTCCAGGGTCTCGCTCGGCGAGCTCGAGACCATGATGACGGGGGGGATCGGATTGATCGCCTTGAGCTCCTGAAGGAGCCGCAGGGGCGGCGTGTCCTCGGGCGGCTCACACAAAACGACTGCGTCCGCCCCCTCCCGGAAACAATCAATGACCTGCGCTGCCGTGTCGCATTCGACGACGTCGTAGCCGTCCATCTCCAAACGGCTACGGACCCGTTCGCGTTCAGTTTGTTCTGAGTCGACGAGGAGAACCCGTTTCATCCCTACCTCCGAGATCCGACCGGCTCGGTGCCACCAGTCGGAGTCCGATGTTGAACAGCGCAGTTGGCCCGCGCTGCAGGGCACGCGGAATGCAGAGTCCGTGCCGTCTCTTCGCGCAGCGCGCGACGGCGTGGAGACACTCGTTCCGAGACGAATCCGACGCGGCGTGTGGACTTCCTACAGTGTCGCCACGCGCCATAACGCACCGCCCGTAGTAAATGGCCTCGAGAGCTCAATCGTCGTCGGCTCCACCGTTGGTGCACGTTTCCCGCGAGCGAGTGGCGAGTCCAGAAGGCGACGAAGAGCGAGCTCCGTGAGTCCCGCCGCGCGGGAGCGGCAACGCTGCGCCAGTGACGTTCTCGGCCGAACGGTAGTTCATTTCGCTCGCTGAAGCGATTGGCAGGACACGCACAGTCGGCGGAATCGCAACTCGCTGGAACCGAGCGCCGGGACGGGAACCCGTTCCAGCGTGGCCCCGGTCGAGCGGGACACGCGGTTGCACCGTCCGGACGCTCGGCGTGCGCGGCCGTCAGCGCGGGGCGCGCACGCTCCCGACCGTCGATGGAGAAGGAAACGCGACTCGGAAATCGCGCACACGGACTTTAATCCGCGTTCGAGCACGAGCTCGGCGCGAGACCGCGACTTCGAACGACGGGCACGCGCTCGTCGCGCCCCGGCTCGGAGTGAGGCGACGCGCCCAGGACGCGAAGAAGCCCTGCGCGGGGCGTGTTCGCTTTCGGCATGAAGGGTGCACCCAGGGTTCGGCTCGAGGCGCCCACGAATGCCAGGCAATTCGAACAGGAGCGTGGGCAACGAGGACGAAGCCGCGAGACCCGTCGAAGCGCAGACGAGCTCGGCGTCGCCCCCTCGGCGGCTCGGTCTTTGGGACGCCGTGAGCATCATCGTCGGCGTCGTCATCGGCGCGGGCATCTACGAGACGGCGCCGCTGGTCTTCGCGAACGTGCGCGGGCCGGCGGAGGGCCTCTGGGTCTGGGCGCTCGGCGGCCTGCTGTCGCTGGTCGGGGCCTGTTGCTATGCGGAGCTCGCGAGCACCTATCCGCGATCCGGAGGCGACTACGTCTATCTCTCCCGTGCGTACGGACCGTGGGCGGGTTTCCTCTTCGGGTGGTCGCAGCTCGCGGTCATCCTGACGGGCAGCATCGGGATGATGGCCTACGTGTTCGCGGACTACGCGAGCCATCTGTTCCGCCTCGGGACCGCGCACGCGGCGGCGCTGGCTGCGAGCGCGGTGGTCGTGCTCACGGTGCTCAATGTGGCGAGCGTGCAGGCGGGCGCGGTCCTCCAAAACGTCCTCAGCTGGGTGAAGGTGCTCGGTCTCTTGTCGATCGCGCTCGCTGGCTTCGGGGTCGCAACGCTCTCCGAAGCTCCAGCGCGATCCGACGTGGGGCGGTTCGCGTCCGAAGGTCCATCGTTCGGGCTCGCCATGATCCTCGTCCTTTATACCTACGGGGGTTGGAACGACGCCGCGTTCGTCGCGGCCGAAGTCCGCGATCGGCGCAAGAACATGCCGCGGGCGCTCCTGCTCGGAACGGGACTCGTGACGCTCGTGTACCTGGTCGTCAACGCCGCGTTTCTGTCGGGCCTCGGCTTCGAGGCGGCGCGCTCGTCGCGCGCGATCGCGGCGGACGTCCTGCAGAGTCCATTCGGTAGCGCCGGAGCCGCCTTCATCTCCGTGCTCGTGATGATCTCCGCGCTCGGCGCGGTGAACGCGCTCGTGTTCACCGGAGCGCGGGTGCACGCCGGGCTCGGGCTCGACTTCAGCGCGCTCTCCGTGCTCGGGCGCTGGCATCCGCGATTCCATTCGCCGGTGTGGGCGCTCACCTGTCAGGGCCTCATCGCGCTCGCGATGATTGGCCTCTTGGGCACGGCGACTGGACAGAGCGGGGTCGACCGCGCGCTCTCGGCCGTTGGCCTCTCGCCGGTGGCGTGGTCGGCGCGGGGCGGCTTCGACACCCTGCTGCGCTGCACGGCGCCGGTCTTCTGGACGTTTTTCTTGATGACCGGGATTTCCGTGTTCGTCCTGCGCTTCAAAGATCGCGCCCTGACGCGGCCGTTCCGCGTGCCCGCGTATCCGGTGCTTCCGCTCGTGTTCTGCGGCACGTGCATCTACATGCTCGTCTCCGCCGTCGACTACGCGGGGAGGCTGACGCTCATTGGAGTCGGGCTCGCGCTGTCGGGCATCCCCTTGTACTTCGCGTCGAAGAGGCGCCCGGGACGGCGCTTTCTGACACCCGTGGAAAGCGCGGCCGAATGAGAAGGAGAACCGTCCCCGGTATCTCGAGCTTTCACGACGCCCGCCGATTTCAGGTTGGCTTCGTCTCGGCGGGTGGGCGAGCTCGAGGGTCGGGGCCTGGAAGGAGAAGAGTCGGATGAACTCAGTATCATTGAGAGCCATCTCCGTCGTTGCGCTGTTCGCCTTCGGGGCTTGCGGTGGGCAGAGCCCGCCGCCGCACGTCTCGCCCGAGCAACCCATGCATATGCCCGCCATGGCGGACGCGAGCCAGGCGGGCCCCCACACCTCGAGGGACGTCGCTCCGAACGACGCGGCCCCGGGTGCCGCCTCGCCTCGGGCCACGGACGCCTCGGCCCAAGCCGCCCGCAGCGGGCAGGGGGCAGACGGGG
>CAYYWA010000062.1:19944-21755 GCA_964475255.1 uncultured Sorangium sp. | reverse complement strand
CCAGCGCGCGCGGTGCGCTCTCCCGCGGCCGCCTCCCCCCGCCCGGAGCCCCGCCCCGAGCCCCGCACCGCGTGATCGGCCTTCCGGCCGACGTCTCTGGTCCGAGGTGACTCGCCTTCCTGTGTCGCGGAAGGCCGAGACGGTGTAGTAGCGCCCCCATGACCGATCCCCGTCCTTCGCCGACGACGCTGCCAGCCTGGACCGCCCTCGCGGAGCACGCCAACCGCGTGCAAAACGTCGAGCTCAGGGCGCTGTTCGCCGAGGACTCGGCGCGCGCCGAGCGCTTCAGCCACGAAGCCGCGGGCGTGTTCCTCGACTACTCGAAGAACCGCATCACCGCCGAGACGATCGCGCTTCTCCTCGCGCTCGCCGAACAGGCGGGGCTTCGGGAACGCCTGACGGCGATGTTCGCAGGGGAGCCCATCAACGAGACGGAGAAGCGCGCCGTGTTGCACGTCGCGCTTCGCGCACCGCGATCGGCGCGCATCGTCGTGGGCGGCAACGATGTCGTGCCGAAGGTCCACGAGGTCCTCGATCGGATGAGCGCCTTTGCGGACGCCGTGCGGTCCGGCAGACTCGTCGGGCACACCGGCAAGCGCATCCAGCACGTCGTGAACCTCGGGATCGGGGGCTCCGACCTCGGGCCGGCGATGGCGTACCAGGCGCTCCGCCACTACTCCGAGCGCAGCATGGATTTTCGGTTCGTCTCGAACGTCGATGGCACGGACCTGGCGGAGGCGCTCCGCGCGGTCGATCCCGAGACCACGCTCTTCATCGTTTGCTCGAAGACCTTCACGACGCTCGAGACGCTCGAGAACGCGAAGAGCGCCCGCGCGTGGCTGATCGACAAGCTCGGCTCGGAGGAGGCGGTGGCGCGCCATTTCGTCGCCGTGAGCACCAACGCGACGGAAGTGGCGCGCTTCGGGATCGATACCGAGCGCATGTTCGGGTTTTGGGACTGGGTCGGCGGACGGTACTCGCTGCCCTCCGCGGTCGGGCTCTCGCTCATGCTCGCCGTTGGGCCGAAGCACTTCCGGGAGCTGCTCGGCGGTATGCACGAGATGGACGAGCACTTCCGGACGGCGCCGTTCGAGCGCAACCTGCCCGTTCTGCTCGGTCTGATCGGCCTTTGGTACAACGACTTCCTCGGCGCGGAGTCGTACGCGGTGCTCCCGTACGATCAATACCTGTCCCGATTTCCCGCCTACCTCCAGCAGCTCGACATGGAGAGCAACGGCAAGAGCGTCGATCTCGCGGGACGCCGCGTCTCGTACCAAACGGGACCGGTGGTCTGGGGCGAGCCGGGCACCAACGGCCAGCACGCGTTCTTCCAGCTGCTGCACCAGGGAACGAAGCTCGTCCCGTGCGATTTCATCGGCTTCGTACGCAGCCTCAATCCCCTCGGCGCCCATCACGACCAGCTCATGGCGAACTTCTTCGCACAGACCGAGGCGCTCGCCTTCGGCAAGACGGCGGAGGAGGTCGCGAACGAGGGGACGGCCGCCGAGCTCGTTCCACATCGCACGTTCCCCGGCAATCGCCCCACGAACACGCTCCTGCTCGACGAGCTGACACCGGCCGCGCTCGGACGACTGATCGCGCTCTACGAGCACAAGGTGTTCACGCAAGGCGCGATCTGGAACGTCAACTCGTTCGACCAGTGGGGCGTCGAGCTCGGCAAGAAGCTCGCGTCCCGGATCGCGCCGGAGCTCACGGCCGAGGCCGAACCCGAGCTCCGGCACGACACCTCGACGAACGCCCAGCTCCGGCGGTACCGGGCCGGGCGCCGCCGCGCGTGAGCCCGGGCCCGG
>CAYYWA010000062.1:11625-19934 GCA_964475255.1 uncultured Sorangium sp. | reverse complement strand
GCGATAGCCCCTGGCCGTGAGTGCCGGGGGCTTTATTCGCGTTCACGTACATAATCGGTGCGGCTTTATTCGCTCGCTGCCAGGGTGATCGACACCCGCAACCGTTCACCGCGAAGCTGGGTCAGTTTGAGCAGCGCCAGCAGGTTCTGGCCGTCGATTTCCAACGTCACCTTGCCCCCGGCCCCGGCCTCACCCCCCCCCCCCCACGACTCCTCGACGAACGCGCTGATCCGGCGGTACCGGGCCGGGCGACGCCGAGCGTGAGCCCGGGCCCGGGCGGGAGCCGTCCGGGTCAGGCGCCGATGTTTCGGGCGATGCTCGCCGCGAGCTCGGCGGCGTCTTCGCCGAGAGCTGCTTTCGGCCAGGAAATCCCGAGGCCCTGGCTGGTATCCGGCTTCGGGATCACGTGGAAGTGGACGTGATCCACGGCCTGATGCGCGGCGCGCCCGTTGTTCTGCAGCACGTTGTAGGCGCGCGTGCCCGTCGCCTGCATCACGGCGCGGCAAATGCGCGGCAACACCCGCCCGAGCGCGGCCGCAGCGTCGTCCGAAAGGACATCCAGCGTTTCGGCGGGCTCCTTCGGGATCACCAGGGTGTGCCCTCGACTGAGCGGTTCGATGTCGAGGAAGGCGAGCACGTGCGCATCCTCGTAGACCTTGTGGCACGGTATCTCGCCCCTCAGGATCTTGCTGAAAACGGTCTCGGCCATGACGCGTTTCTAGCGTCCCCCCGTCCCGGGTTCCAGAGCTCCGGGCGGCCCTCTCCCTGCGGAATTCGGCGCGGAGCGGGCGCCGCCCCGGCCCGGTCCGCTAGGCTAAGGTTCTGATCGACGGTTCGTCCCATGCTCGCGCTCAGCTCTCTCCTCGGGAACTCCCAGCGCCTTGATGGAGGCGCGATGTTCGGCAATGCACCGCGCGCTCTCTGGAGCCGGTGGGCACCGCCCGACGAGCTCGGGCGCATCGAGCTCGCGTGTCGCGCGTTCTTGGTGGAGGACGGCTCGCGGCGCGTCCTCATGGAGACCGGAATCGGCGTGTTCTTCGCGCCGGAGCTCCGGGAACGCTACGGCGTGATCGAGGAGCGACACGTGCTGCTCGAGTCGCTGCATGCCCGTGGGCTCGACGACGCCGATATCGATGTCGTCGTGCTGAGCCACCTTCACTTCGATCACGCGGGAGGGCTGCTCGCGGCTCACGAGCCAGGAAAGCCTCCGCGGCTCTTGTTTCCGCGCGCCCGGTACGTCGTGGGGAAGACCGCGTTCGAGCGGGCCCGAGCGCCGCATCCGCGGGATCGAGCGTCCTTCATCCCGGAGCTTTCGGCTTTGCTGACCGAGAGCGGACGGCTCACTCTCGTCGAACGCCCGGAGGACGTGCGGTCATCCCTGGGTGAGGCGTTCACCGCGATCGAAACGTTCGGGCACACGCCGGGCATGCTTCATGTGCGCGTTCGAGGCGCCCGAGGGTCGGCGCTCTTCGCCGCGGATTTGATCCCCGGCACGCCATGGGTGCACGCGCCCATCACGATGGGCTACGACCGGTATCCGGAGCTCCTCGTCGACGAGAAGACACGAGTCCTCGAGCAAGCCGCCAACGAAGGCACGATCCTGCTTTTCATGCACGACGCAAAATGGGCGGCGGCCGGTATCGAGCGCGACCCGCGCGGTCGCTTCGTCCCGAAAGCTCCGGTGGAGACACTCTCGAGCTGGGATCTCGATTCGGCCCCTGCTCCCTCCGCTTCGAGCCACGCGCTCGCGTGAACGACGGCGCGTTCGCGCCTGTACAGAATATTCGACCTGACGTGCGTGTCCCTTGCTCGAATCGTGCCGTCGCGAGAGCATGAGTCAGGTCGTCATGCGATTCGCCCTCACCTTTCCTGCTGCGGCGGTGCTCCTCGCTTCCGCTGCGGCTCATGCGCACATCCGCCTCGACTCCCCGAAAGGTCGCTACAACAACGATCAGCAGCAGGCCACGAAACAGAAAGATGGGCCGTGCGGCGTCCCGGGGGACTCGCGAACGACGGATCCATCGCTCATCACGACGTTTGCGCCCGGCGAGACCATCACCGTCGAGTGGACCGAGACGATCAACCACTCCGGCCACTTCCGAATCGCTTTCGTCGAGGAGGGGCAGGACTTTCCGGACCCCACGTTCGAGGCGGGCGAGCCAGGCGGCGCGATTCTCGCGGATGGCATTCCGGACGAGAAGAGCATGAACAACAGCAAGCACAGCTTCGAAGTGACGCTGCCGAACGTCACGTGCGAGGCGTGCACGCTCCAGCTCATCCAGGTGATGAAGGAGTCGCCGAACGACCCCTTCTACTTTCAGTGTGCAGACATCGTGATCGAGGGCGAACCCGCGGGCGGCACGGGCGGCGCGGGCGGCGGCGCAGCCGGGATGGGCGGAAACGGGGGCGGCGCAGCCGGTATGGCTGAAAGCGGCGGCGGAGGGAGCTCCGGTGCCGGGCCCATGGGTGGCAGCGCCGGCAGCAGCGGCAACGGAGGAGCTGCTCCGTCGGGCGGAGCCGGCGACGGAGGCAACGGCGGCAGCGCCCCGATGGGCAGCGGCGGCACGGCGCCCCAGGGGGGCATCGGCGGCACCGCCCCGATGGGCGCATCCGGAACCCCGTCCGGTGGCGGCGGCGGCATCTCCGGCATGCCCCCGAACGGCGGCACGGCGGGCACCCCCAGCACCAGCAGTGGAGGCGCCGCGGGCACGCCCGCGGCGAGCTCCGGAGGCTCGAGCGGCACCGCCGCGGAGAGCACACCCGAGCCCGCAGAGGGCGGCTGCGCGCTGAGCGCGCCCGGCAAGCGCTCGGGAGCTTGGCTGCTCGCGGTCGGCGTGCTCACCAGCTGGCTCGTCCGCCGGCGAGCACGCCGCACGGGCTTTTAGCTGGACGCGCTCGTGTAGTACCGGAGCGCGAAGCGGAAGAAAGCGCGGCTCGCGACGAACAACGCGAGAGCGAGCCCGAGCCCGAACGCGATCGCGGAGAGGCGTCCGCGGCCGAGCAAGACCTCCGCCGGGAGCGTGGTGAGGAAGGCCACCGGAACGATGAAGGTGAACACGAAGCGGTAGAGGCCGGCAGGGAATGCGCTCACCGGAAAACGACCCGCCTCGAGCAGCGAGTTCAGCACCTCCGTGACGTTGTAGATTTTGACGTACCAGATCGTCGTCGTCGCCAGGATGAACCACAGGCTGTAGAGGATGACGATGCTGCCCGCGAGGGGCAGGAGCGCGACGAGCACGTGAACGGGGGACACGCCGCGGCCGAAACCTGCCCAGAGCACGAGCCCGAGCCCGAACACCAGGTCTGGGATCCCCCAGGGAGAAAGCCGCCGTGTGCTCAGCCAGAACTGTGCATCGACGGGCTTGAGCAGCACGAAATCGAGCGTGCCCCGCTGCACGTGCTCGACGATGCGTCCGAGGTTCGCGGTGAGCAGGGTCCGCGACACCCCGGTGAGCACGGTGAACCAACCAAGCACCATCAGCGCCTCTTCCCACTGCCAACCGCCCAGCAGAATGCCGCCGCGATAGAAGAGGTGCAGACCGAACACCGCGCCGACGAGCCCACCGACGCTCGTGAGCGCCGACATCAGGAAGTTCGAGCGGTACTCCATCTCGGCCGCGATGGAGGTGCCCCAGAACAAGCGGAGCAAGCGCAGCGTCCTCATCATGCACCCATCGCCGAATAGTGACGGAGGCCCCTTCGCCAGAGCACGCGATAGAGCGCATAGCCGAGCACCCACCAGACCGCGAGCACCGCGAACCCGCGCAGCACGTTTTCCTCGCGACCGAGCAGAAGCTGCACGGGGAAATACACGAAGTACGGAAACGGCGTGAACGCGGCCACGGTGCGCACCCCCTCGGGGTACACGTCGAGCGGCGCGATCACACCGGAGAGGAACACGTAGACCAAGAACCAGAGCTCCTCCAAGCTGCTCGCGCGCTCGCTCCAGAACCCCACCATCGCGAACGCGTACTGGATCATGAACCGCGTCGCGAACGAGGCGGCGATGCCGAGCGCCGCTAGGCACACGTCGCCGAGCCTCGGCAAGAAGGCGGCATCCGGAAAGAGGAGCAGCCAAATGCCGAGCACCGCGAGCGCGAACGGCGCACGCGCGAGCCGCTCGGTCAGGTGCCAGACGACGAAGCGGAAGGCGGGATTCGTCGGCTGAAGCAAGAGCGGTGAGAGCGTGCCGCTCACGACGTGCGTCTCGAAATCCCAGATCACCCAGACGATCGTGGCCTGACGAACGAAGAAGACCGCGAGGAAGTAGCGGGTAAACTCGGTCGGATCGAGCGGAAAGGCGCCCGTTGCGCTCGCTTCCCGCCAGACCCCCATCATGATGAGCGGGATCACGCCAGCGAGCGACCAGAGCAGAAGCTCCGCCCGGTACTCCGAGAACAGCGCGACGCCCGTGCTCGAGAAGGCTCGCAGCTTGCGGAGGAACGCCGCGCCCGGGCTCATCGCGCTGCCGACCCGGCGGGCGCCCCTCCCCCGAGGCTTCCCTCGCGAAAGAGCCGGCCCACGATCTGCTCGATGGGCGGGTCCTTCACGGCGAGATCGGAGACCGGCAGCTCACGCAGGAGCCGCTGCAGGGTGCGCGTGAGGTCCTCGCGCCGCACGATGAGCCGCGCGTTTCGCCCTTTGCGGCTCGCGAGCTCGCCGAACCCTTCGAGCGTCTCGTCGGCGACGGCAGCGTCGAGGGTGAGATCGACCTCACGGTACGGCGCGAAGCGCTCGAGGATGCCGCGAAGCTCGCCGTCGTAGATCAACGCTCCGCGGTGAATGAGCAGCACCCGCTCGCAGAGCGCGGTGATGTCCGCCATGTAGTGACTCGTGAGCACGATCGTGGCCCGATGCCGGCGGTTGTACTCACGCAAGAAGTTGCGGATCGAGTCCTGAGCATTGACGTCGAGGCCCAGCGTGGGCTCGTCGAGGAACAGCACCTCTGGCTGGTGCAAGAGCGCCGCGAGGAGCTCGCACTTCATGCGCTCACCGAGCGACAGCTTTCGCACCGGCTCGCGGAGCTTGTCTCGTATCTCGAGCAACGCGGAGAGCTCGTCGATCCGCGCCCGCGCCGTCGCCTCGTCGATCCGATAAATCGCGGCGTTGATGCGCAGGGTTTCGAGCGCGGGCAGATCCCAGAGCAGCTGCTGTTTGTTCCCCATCACGAGCGTGATGCGCTCGAGAAACCCGCGTTCACGCCGGAACGGCTCGTGGCCCGCGACGCGCGCGCGGCCGACGCTCGGGTGCACGAGGCCCGTGAGCATCTTCAACGTCGTCGTCTTCCCTGCCCCGTTCGCGCCGAGAAAGCCCACCACTTCTCCGCGTTCGACCCGAAAAGAAACGGAGCGTACCGCCTCGATCTCGCGGTACTGCCTGCGAAAGTAGTGGCGCAGCGTGCCGCGGAAGCCAGGCTGCTTGACGCTGGTGCGGTACGTCTTCCCGAGTGCTTCGACCTCGATCACCGCCTCAGGCATGCGTGCTTCGAAGGGCGCGCGCCACGATCGCCTGCATGTCCGCGATGATCCGCTCGAGGTGTTCCTCGCTCACGAAGCTCTCCGCGTAGATCTTGTAGACCTGTTCGGTCCCGGAAGGACGAGCTGCCGCCCAGCCGCGATCACTTTCGACCTTGAGGCCGCCGATCGCACCGCCTGCGGGCGCCTCCGTCCACCTGCGCCGAACCGGATCCCCTGCCAGGGTCGATTCCCCCGTCGAGCCCGCCGTGAGCCGGCCGAGCCGCTCCCGCTCCTCCTTGGTCGCGGGGACGTCGATGCGCCGGTAGTGGGGCACGCCGTGCTCGCGCTCGAGCCGGGCCACGTGCTCGCCCGGATCGCGACCGGTCCGGGCGGTGATTTCCGCTGCCAACAGGCAGAGGAGGATGCCGTCCTTGTCCGTGGTCCACACCGAGCCGTCCTTGCGCACAAACGACGCGCCTGCGCTCTCCTCCCCGGCGAAGCCGAGCTCGCCCGCGAGCAGGCCGGGCACGAACCACTTGAACCCGACGGGCACCTCGACGAGCGAGCGCCCCAACGCGCGAGCAACCCGGTCGATGAGCGCGCTGCTGACGACCGTCTTGCCCACCGCGAGCCGCGACGGCCACCCGGGCCGGTTCTGGCTTCGGAAGAGGTAGTCGATCGCGACCGCGAGGTACCGATTCGGGTCGATGAGGCCGATCGAGCGCACCACGATTCCGTGTCGGTCCGCGTCGGGATCCGTCCCGAACGCCACGTCGAAGCGATCGCGCAGCTCGACGAGCTTTTGCATCGCGTACGGGCTCGAGCAATCCATGCGGATCTTGCCGTCGCGGTCGAGGGGCATGAACGCGAACCGGGCGTCGACGACGGGGTTGACCACGGTGAGCTTCACGCCGAAGCGCTCCGCGATCCGCGGCCAGTACTCGACGCTGGCCCCGCCCAGCGGATCCACGCCGAGCGCGAGCCCCGCGTTTGCCACGGCGTCGAGGTCCAGCGCCGTCGCGAGCTCCTCCACGTAGGCGCCGAGGAGATCGCGCCGGTAGGTCGTCGAGGCGGCCGCAGCACGGTCGTAAGGGATCCTCCGCACGTCGCGGCACCCCCCTTCCAGGAGGCGATTGGCGCGATCCTGGATCCAGCGCGTGACCTCGCTCTCGGCGGGGCCCCCGGTCGGCGGGTTGTACTTGAAGCCGCCGTCACCCGGAGGATTGTGCGACGGCGTGACCACGATGCCGTCGGCGCGCGCGCGCGCTGCCTCGGCGTTGTGGCGCAGGATGGCGCGAGAAATGACGGGAGTCGGCGTGAACGCGGAGCCTTCGTCGATCACGGTCTCGACACCGTTCGCGGCCAGGACCTCGAGCGCGGTGCGCTCCGCGGGATCGGAGGCGCCGTGGGTGTCCCTCCCCAAGAACAGCGGTCCCCGAATCCCTTGGGCGGCGCGGTACTCGCAAATCGCTTGGGTCATCGCGAGGATGTGCGCTTCGTTGAAGGCGCGCGCCTGCGGCGAGCCTCGGTGACCGCTCGTCCCGAACTGGACCCGCTGCTCCGAAATGCCCGGATCGGGGACCCACGTGCGGTATTGCTCGACCAAAAGCTCGGGATCGATCAAGAGCTCGGCAGGTGCCGGCTTGCCGGCAAGCTCGTGCGGGAGGGCCATCGCTCGTCTCTTCCAGGGGAGGTCGGCCGGCGCGCCGGGACCATGGGGAGACCTTACCGCTCTGCGCCGCCGCTGGCGAGACGGTCGGCGCAGGCCTCGATGTCCGAGAGCAGCTCGAGGCTCACCGTACGGCAAACCTCGAGGAATGCGGCGAGATGGGGCGCTCCGCGCTCCGCCTCCCGCACGGCGAGAAACAGGTCGCTGAAGAGCCCGCCGCGTCCGAGCTTTTTGGTCTCGATGTCCCCCCGCGAAGCGGCATCGGCGACGGCCCAACGCGGCAGCGCCGCGACCCCGCGCCGGCTCTGCACGAGCTGGAGGAGCAGGCTCGTGAGCTCGGCCGTTCTCCCGCGCACGGGCTCGACACCCGCGGGCCGAAGAAACCGAGTGACCACGTCGAGGCGCTCGGAATCCACGGGGTAGGCCACGAGCGGCTCGTGCCCGAGATCGCGCGGCTCGATGAACTGCTTGCCCGCGAGCGGATGCCCCTTCGGGACGACGAGCACGATCTCGTAGCGGAACACTCCCGCGTAGGCGATGCCGGCCTGCGTTCCGCGATCGGTGCCGAGCACCGCGTCGACCTCGCCCGCGAGCAGCGCCGGGAGCGGATCGAAGCGCGGGCCGACCTTGAGATCGATGTCGAGCTCTGGCCAGGCAGGGCGGAGCGCGTCCAGAGCCGGCAGCAACCACTCGAAGCAACTGTGGCATTCGAGGGCGAGGTGGAGGCGCGCTCCGCGCCCTCGCGCCATCGTCACCTCCGCCTCGGCAGCGCGCACCTCCGGGAGAACGCGCTCGGCACAGCGGAGCAGCCGCTCCCCCGACTCGGTGAGGGCGATCGGTTGCTTCCGACGCTCCACCAGCACGGTTCCGAGCAGGGTCTCGAGCTCCCGAACCTGGTGGGACACCGCCGAGAGCGTCAAATGGAGGCGCTTCGCCGCCCGCGTGAAGCTGCCCGTCTCGGCGATGGCGGCGATCGTCCGGAGGTGGCGGATTTCCACGATCATGCGCCGAGCGTGGTTCGCCCCACGGGGAACGTCACTCCAAATCCGCTCAACTCGGGTTGCAGACGTTGCGATTGCCGGAGCTCCTCCCTGGATCCAACTTCTGCTCGGGGTGCGGAGCACCCCGAGACGCGCCGGTACGGCGCGCGGTAAGGGGTGAGATGCGGACGCCGACACGGGGGG
>CAYYWA010000062.1:8342-11615 GCA_964475255.1 uncultured Sorangium sp. | reverse complement strand
CCCCCGCCGGGGCGCCCTGGCGCCCTGTGCCGCCGCCCCCCCCGGCCCCCACTTGGGGCGGGGGGGGCGCCCCCCCCCGAGACGCGCCGTTCCGGCGCGCGGAAAGGGATGAGATGCAGACGACGACTCTGGGGTACCCGCGCATCGGCAGGGAGCGAGAGCTCAAGCGAGCGCTGGAAGCGTACTGGTCCGGGCGCGCCGACGAAGCGGCGCTCCTCGATCGCACCGCGGCCCTTCGCCGTGAGAACCTCTTGACCCAGAAGGAAGCTGGCATCGACCTCGTCCCCGTCAACGATTTCTCGCTCTACGATCACGTGCTCGATACGAGCGTGATGCTCGGAGCCGTCCCGGCGCGCTTCGACGCGCACCGGGACCTCGCGGCCTACTTCCTAATGGCTCGCGGCCGCGCTCCCGGTGCGGAGCGCGAGGTCCCGCCACTCGAGATGACGAAGTGGTTCGACACGAACTACCACTATCTCGTCCCCGAGCTCGACGACTCCACACGCCTTGCGTACCGACGCGGCAAGGCCGCCGCCGAGCTCGCGGAGGCGCAAGCGCTCGGCGTCTCGGCCCGGCCCATCCTGCTCGGTCCGGTGAGCTTCGTCCTGCTCGCGAAGGACGCGGCCCGCCGCCCAGCGCCGCTCTCGACGCTCGAGCGCGTCACGGATGCGTACTGCGAGGCCGTCGAGGATCTCGCCGCCTTGGGCGCCGAGTGGGTGGAGCTCGACGAGCCGTGCCTCGTGCTCGATCTCGAGCCGGCGGTGTATCGGGCCTACGAGAGGAGCTACGCGCGGCTCGCGCGCACCCGCGCGAAGCTGCTCGTCGCCACCTACTTCGGGAGCCTCGGCGACAACCTCGACCTTGCAGCGCGACTCCCCGTTGCTGGTCTGCACGTCGACGCGCTCGCCGCACCCGACGAGTGCGTCGAGCTCGCGCGAAAGCTCGGTCCCGACCGGACGCTCTCCCTGGGGCTCGTGGATGGCCGCAACGTGTTCCGCGCGGACCTGTCGCGCGCGCTTCGCATCGGAGAACGCGTCCTCGAGAGCGTCGATCCGAGTCGCGTCTGGCTCGCCCCCACCACCTCCCTGCTACACGTCCCGATCGACGCCGCTGCCGAGACGCGGCTCGCTCCCGAGGTCCAGCAGAGCCTGGCCTTCGCGCGCCAGAAGCTCGACGAGCTCGCGGTGCTGAAACGGGGCCTGCTCGAGGGGCGCGAGTCCGTGCGCGATGCGATCGAGGGCGCCGAGCAGGCGCTCGCACGCAGACGGGCCGCCGCAGGCGTCGTGAACGAGTCCGTGCGCGCGCGGCTCGCCGCCCTCTCGCCGGAGCGGGCACGGCGGTCGCGCAGCGTGAACGAGCGGCGAGCCGTCCAGCGCGCCGCGCTCCGCCTCCCCCTCCTCCCCACCACGACCATCGGCTCGTTCCCGCAGACCGAAGCGATCCGAAAGCTCCGGGCAGCCCGCCGCGCTGGAAGCCTGTCCCAGGAAGGGTACGCCGCAGAGCTCCGCCGCGTCGTGGACGAAACGATCGCCATCCAGGAACGCCTGGGACTCGACGTGCTCGTGCACGGAGAAGCGGAGCGCGCCGACATGGTCGAGTATTTCGGCGCGGCCCTCGAGGGCATGGCCGTGACCGACCACGGCTGGGTGCAGAGCTACGGATCTCGCTGCGTGAAGCCGCCCGTGATCTACGGCGACGTGGCGCGCCCGCGTCCGATCACCGTGGAGTGGGCGACCTACGCGCAGAGTCGGACTCAGCGTCCCGTCAAGGGAATGCTCACGGGTCCGCTCACGATGCTCAAATGGTCGTTCGTTCGCGACGATGAGCCGCTCGCGCATACCTGCCGCACGCTCGCGCTCGCGTTGCGGGACGAGGTGTCGGATCTCGAGCGCGCCGGGATTCGCATCATTCAGGTCGACGAGCCCGCGTTCAGGGAAGCGCTCCCGCTCCGGCGGGCGGCCCGGGCGGACTATCTCCGCTGGGCCGTCGAATGCTTCCGCATCGCCACCTGCGGCGTCCGGGACGAGACCCAGATTCACACGCACATGTGCTACAGCGAGTTCGGCGACGTCATCGACGCGATTGCCGCCCTCGACGCGGACGTGATCTCGATCGAGTCCGCCCGGAGCCAGATGGAAATCCTCCGGGAGTTCTCGGCGCACGAATACCCGGGCGACATCGGGCTCGGAATCTACGACATCCACTCTCCGCGCGTCCCGACGCGCGAGGAGATGGAGGCGTTGCTCGAGCGCGCGCTCTCGGTCCTCGATGCCGACCGAGTCTGGGTGAATCCGGACTGCGGGCTCAAGACGCGGCGCTGGAAGGAGGTCACGCCAGCGCTCGAGAACATGGTGCAGGCCGCACGCGTCGTCCGAGCTCGGCTGACGCGCCCGAACCCGTGAATCGACTCACCAGCGCAGGCTCTTCCGAACCGTGACTGGCTCACCGCTGAAGGCCGTCACGCGCGCTCTGCCCATCGCCCGCAGCACGCACGCGCCCACCTCGCGCTCGGCGAATGCCTCTTCCATCTGCACGGAGCGCACGGCACCCGAGGGCGAAAACGTGATGGCGACGCGACCACTCTGCGGGCTCATGCCGCATGCAGTCGCGGCGCGCGCGGCTTGAGCCACCGCCCGCGCGATCTCCCGCACGTCCGCGGGCCCTCCCGGCGCCTTCACCGGCGGCGGGCTCGGACGTGCGGGAGCAGCCGGAGCGACGCTGTGACGAGAGGCGACCGTGTCGAGGGGTGGCCTCGTCGCCGAGCGCCCGCGGCGAGCGCGCGAGGCCGCGTCGTTCGAGTCTTCCTGTGGGGCGGCCTTCGGGCGGTCGGGAGCCGGCGCGGGCTTGGGCGCAGCCGCGCTGGCCCCCGCCAAGGGGAGCTGCTCGAGGGGGATCGGAGAGAGGCCTCCTGGAGCGCGCTGGCGGGAGCCGGAAGCAGCGCCGTCATCCGGCGAGCCTTGCATCGCGGCCACGCGATTCGAGGCGTCCGGAGCGGGCGCTTGCATCCGGATGCTCGTGAGCACCCCGGAGACGATCGCGGCGACGAGCGCGCTCAGCGCAGCGAGCCCGGTTGCGCCAATCCACAGCGAGCGAACGGTGAGCTGCGGCGCGCGCGGCTCGACGACCGCAGGAGGCGGCGGCGCCGATGCCAGACCAGGCACCCGCGACACGGAAGCGAGCCCCGACGCGTCCGTCGCCGCAAACGCCGGTACCGGTGGCGGCGGCGGAACGAACGTATCGCGCGGCGCGCCGCGCTGCAGCGTCGTCGAGAGG
>CAYYWA010000062.1:0-8332 GCA_964475255.1 uncultured Sorangium sp. | reverse complement strand
GCCGACGGCTCTTGGTGCGTTCAGATCGTTCAACGCCGAAAGCCCCGAGCCCGTCCCGGCGCCGGGCCCTAGGCCCTGCGGAGGAGGAACGGAGCTCACCGTGCGCACGGGCCGCACGGAAACCGGTGCCACGACGGGACGTGCGGGGGCCGCGAGCAGCGGGCTCGTCGCTGGCAGCGCGGCGCGCCGACCGGGAAGGCTGCGACTATCGCTCTCGTCCGAGGTGGCGCGAACGTTGTTGGGTCGGTGCGACGATGGCGGCGGCTGCGAGGGAATCACGGTCACGTTGGAGCGATCGCGCGCGAGCGTGATCTCGTCGTCGTCCGCGTCGAGGGGCTCTTCTTCGAAAAAGGATTCGTTCGATCGCGCGCTCGGCATCGTCGCCTCGTTGGGGGTTGCGGAGACCGGGAGGTCCATCGAGTCACTCGCTGCCATCGCCCCTGGCTCGACGGGACCGGCGAGCCCCGAGCTCGACATGCGGAGAGGCTGCCAGGCTTCCATCCCCTCACGCCACGCGAGCCCCCCTTTGGTGAGCCCGAGGCGATGCAGGGCAACGAGCTCTTCGGGGCGAAGCTCGAGGTGCACGTGCCAGCAGGCCGCCGTTGGCAGCTCGATGCTCGGGGCCGGATCGCGAGGCGGAGGAAGATCCGGATCGCTCGGACGAGCGCCGTACTGAAAGCCGTTCGGATCGGCCAGCGTGCTTTTCAGGTCCGGGCCGTTCTCGGATTGCTCCACGACGCCTCCACGCGAGTAAGGCGCTCTTCGTGGCGACGCGCCTTGCTCCGGCATCTCATCGAATAGCACGAGTGCCGACCGAGGGCACCAGTTTCCCCACAAAGTACCCCCAAACGAACGCGCGCCGCGGGCGCGCTCACCCCCCGGGTAATCAGCACAAACAGCAAGAATTCCGCTCTTGCCTCAATCGTTCATCGGCAGTCGCATCTTCATGAAGTGCATCGGGATGAAGTGCTGCCTCACGAAACGCCGCCTGCGAGAGACTGAACGGGCGAGCCGCTCACGGGACGTTTCCTGGGATTCCGCCGAACCCGGGCGCCGCCGCCATTCCCCCGCCCGGAAACCCGGTGCCGAGCCCGCCTTGGCCGAAAGCCCTGCCACCTTGACCCGCGGTCCCCAAGTTTCCCGCTGCGCCTCCGTTGCCTGCGCCGCCGCCGGCCGCGCCCGCGCTCAGTCCCGCTCCGCCGCCGGCACCCGAACCGCTCGCCCCACCCTAGCCTCCCCAGCCACTCGTCGTGGTCGTCTTCGTCGGGTCGAGGACACCGCAGATCTCGGCCGTACAGACCGAGAGCTCGCACGCCGTGCCTTCGACGACGCCGGTGACCTGCGCGATCCGCTCGGCCTCGTAACCGATCGCCACGGAGCCGTGGAACTCGTCCCCCTCCTGGCTGCGAACGAAGAACGCGTACGCCGTGATCGAACCGGTGGGGTTGTATCGAATATCCGAGACCTCACCCCGATAGGTGCCGAGCTCGTTGCACGGCGCTTCGAAGCCGTAGCCGATCGAATACCACTCTCCGCCATTGACCTGCTCGAGGTTGACCTTGTCAACCGAGCGGATCGTGTCCGAGCAGGCCGTGATGACGAGCCCGCCGCCCTCGTCGACGGCGAACATCGAACACAGCTCTTCGGGCGGAAACACCGGGGAACCCCCTGTGGAACCGGTTCCAGCTTGACCGGAGGGAGGGAGCGCCGGGGCGCCGCCCGACGCTGGCGAGACCGAGCCCTGGCCACCGGCACCCGAACCCCCGACGGCACCCGAAATGCTCCCCGCCCCCGAAGCGCCTCCGGCACCCGAGGCGTCGCTGCCCGAGACGCCTCCGTCCGCGGGACCGCTCGTCCCCGGGACAGCGCCGGTGCCCGCGGACGTCGCGGGTGTGGCCACCGTCCCCGGGTCGTGACTCGGAGCCCCGCAGGCGGCGAGGAGCACGAGCAACCCGAGCGTCCCCGTGCGTGCGACGCCTCGCCCAAGCCCCTCATCCCGAAGCGAGGATTCCGGCCACGGAGCCTGGGGCCGAGCGTTCCCCGCTCGGTCGCCCAGTCCCAGAAGGACAGCAATCGACCTCTGGCACGCTCGCATTCTCACCACGACCTCGCCTTCGGCTCGGCAACAGCCAAGCAGGCGCTCCGCGCTCCGTCAAGCAACGCACCCCGGGGCCCGCCGCCCGTCTCCGGAAAGTTTCGACGCGGGACGAATTGCATGTTCCACAGGCGGAGTTTTCCGCCGCGTGTGCGTTCAGAGGTCGGCATGCGGTGTGTTTGTTGCCGAGCGTGACGCAACCATTCGAGCAACGGGCGCAGCGACGGTGCGCGGCCCGTGCCTGGCGGCGCGGGACCAGACGGCCGGCAGGTGGCCCGAATCGTGCAGCTCGTCCAGCGAGATGACAGCGATGGCGAAGGTCACCTCGGCGACGGTCACCTCGGTGAACGAGTCGATCCGGGAAGCGATTCGGGAGCTCACGGCGGTCCGCGAAGAGGGCCGGCTGCAGAGGCATCAGTTCTCGCTTCAAGCCATGCAGCGTTGGAACGAGCTCGAGACCGAGCTCGACGCGCTGGAGGAGCGCATCGGGCAGAGCGGCGCGCGGACTCTGGACGCGGTCATGGCGCGGACGCGCGAGCTCACCGCGAAGGTCCGGCAATTTTTGCGTCGCCAGGGCGCGTCCGCGAAGGACCGCCTTGCCACCAAGGTCCGGCTCGTGATGACACCGAACGTCAGCACCGCCACTCCTGCAGACGGCCTGAACCGCGCCGCCCAGATCATGTGGGAAGGCGACTGCGGTGTCGTTCCCGTCACGGAATCGGACGGAAGCCTCGTGGGAGTGATCACGGACCGCGACGTCTGCATGGCCGCCTACACGCAAGGGCAACCGCTCGCCGCAGTGCCGATCGACGCGGCGATGGCCCGCACCGTGTTCGCCTGCTCGCCAGACGACACCGTGCATCAGGCGCTGCACCTCATGCGGGAGCATCGAGTGCGCCGCATGCCGGTCGTCGACGAGGCGGGGCGACTCGTCGGTGTGGTGACGCTCGCCGACCTCGCGCGTCACGTCGACTCGCTCGGGGACGACGCCGCGTGCGCCCACTTCGTTTCGACGCTGGCGGCCATTTCGGAGCCACGACGCAGCGACTCGTTGCCTCCCGCAGCCGCGGCCGAGTGAACCCAGCGGCGGAGGGCCCGGCGAGGTCGCCCCGATCCCGCTTTCCAGCGGCACTGCCGCGACAGCGCGGGGGCGACGCAGCGCGGGCCCCCATTTGACAGCGGCGGAGGGGGAGCTCTATAGGGGCACTGCCTTGTCGCTCAATCAGCCGATGGATTTCCGTGGCCGGTGGGTGCTCGTCACGGGCGCTTCGTCGGGGCTCGGCCGCGAGCTCACTCGCCGCCTGGCCTCCGCCTATGGCGCGAATCTCGTGATCGTGGCGCGCCGCCGCGACCGTCTGGAGGAGCTCCGGCGCGAGCTCGAGACCGCCCACCGCGTGCGGGTCCGCACCCTGACGGCCGATCTGTCCAACCTCTCCGAGGTCGATGGGCTGATCTCCGAGCTCAAGAACGGCGAGCAACTCTACGCCGCCATCCTCAACGCCGGAGTCACGCACTTCGGTCGCTACCACGAGCTCGACTTCGCCGACTTCCAGAAGATGCTGCACACGAACGTGTCGAGCGTCGTCCGGCTCTCGAGCGAGCTCGTCCCCTACATCGAGCACGGGGCGCCCGGCGGTGGGCTCCTGTTCGTCTCGAGCATGGCGGGCATCTTCCCGGTGCCCTACCAAACCGCCTACTCTGGGACGAAGGCGTTCATCGTCCACTACGCGTGCGGCCTCTGGCACGAGCTCCGTGGCAGGAACGTCTCCGTCAGCACCTACGCGCCCGGCGGCATCGTCACCGAAATGACGGGAGGGGACCGCTTCGTGCCCCTCCGCCGCTGGCTGATGCCGGTCGACGCGGCCGCCCGCGAGGGTCTCGAAGCGTTCCGTCGCCGCGAGTACCTGCACATCCCCGGCCTGTCGAACCGCATCGGCGCGAGCTTTGCGCGACTCCTCCCCCGTCGGTTCGTGACCGAGCGGGTCGCCGCGACGTATCGCGGCGCGCTGGAGCGAGCCGCGCGCGCCGCGCCACCGACCTCCGGCGTGAGGGACTCCGCCGTATCGACAGAAGCCGAGCAAGCGGAACGCGCAGCGAGCGGCGACGCCGAGTGAACCAGAACCCCGTCGGGGCCAGCGCCGCACGCGGCGGGCGCTACGTGACGAGCGGACGTCCGCGCGCCTCGAGATCGCGAAACAGGCCATCGAGCGACGGCGCGCCGCTCGTGCACGCGTCGACGAGCGCGTACCCGACGTCGATCGGCACGATCCATGCGCGTGACGAGCCGCCCGCGCGCGAACGCACGAGCAGAGCCTCGACGTCGGGATTGAGCATCCGCCCGAGGCGACTCCGCTCGAGGACCACGTCGCAGAGCCCTCGCTCGAGCGGGCGCTGGACCGCCCCGGCTCGATCCGGGCAGAGCGCGACCCAGCCCGCGGCGCTGGAGTCGTAGAACAGGCACAGCACGTTCAGCGGTCCCTCCAGCGCGTGTCGCTCCGCATCGCCGATGGGAAAGGGCTCCTCGAACAATACGCGCTGCGGCACCGTGCGGTACCGGTTCGTGCCGGTGTGGTCGAACAGCGAGGCGCACGCGCGGCAGGAGCACGCCAGCACCCGCGTCGAGAGATCGAGCACGTGAGCGTGCTCGAGGGCAAGGTTCGTCCCGCAGAGCTCACAACGCGTCGCCGTGCCACGGGGCCACACGCGATCGCGGAGCATTGGCGTTTTACGCAAATGAGTCATCGATGCCGCCCTCTCGACCTGAGTTGAAGCGCGAGGCGCTGCCCCTGTCAAAGGGCGGTGTCCCGCGCTCGACCGAACGGCGGGTGAGCTTCCGCACTCACCCGGGCTCGTGCTCAGAAATCCGCAGTGAGCTCGACACGACCGAGGCCAATCGCCGCACGCGGACGCAGGGTCGCGAGGTTCTTTCGTGAACGCTCGGCGAGCGAAGACTCGGCGGAGGACTCGGAGTCGGAGCTTCCAGCGATCAGCAGAATCGTTCCGAGCGCGAGACCGGCTGCTCCGATTCCCACTCCGATCGTGGCAATCGTGCCCTTGGCCTTCGCCGCCTCGAGATCGCTCTTCAGCTCCTGGGGACACTCGTTCGCCGGGCAGCGACCGTCGAGCTCGTCCTTCGTGGACATGGCGGCGCGTCCGAAGCCCAACCCGACAGCGAGACCGACGACCCCCACCCCGTACGACACGTACGCCAGGGTCGAGCTCGCCGAGCTCCGCTCCTCGTAGGCCATGCTGGGCGGCGGCAGCGGAGTCTGCGCTGCGGAATCGCTCGGCGTCGTCGTGATACTGGCCGGCGGCGCACCTTCGGCCGGAGCCGTCGCTTCGGCCGGAGGGGCGGGCGGCGGAGCGTTCGGATCCCTCCGGAGCTCGAGCGGGACGGTCTCCTTCTCCCCCGAGGTCAGCGCCACGCGCGTCGATGCCTTGAAGAACCCCGGCGCGCTCGCCTCGACGATGTGTTCGCCCGGGTTCGCGGGGAACTCGATCCCGAGCGCCGCGGGCGGTACGGGGACTCCGTCCACGGTGACGGTCACGTTCGCGTCACTCGGCGCTTGGACGGTGATGGTGAGCGCGGCGATCCTCGATTTCGCGGAGTTCAACACCGATTGCGCGCGTTCGTACGCTTGCTCGACGGCAGGGCTCGCGTTGGGAGGCATGGGCTCGCGCAGCAGCTTGCGCAGCATCTCCGTTCCCTCGACCACCCGCCCGAGCGTGATGTGGCACTCGCCGAGACGCCCGAGCACGACCGGAGAAGGATAGAGCTCCTGCGCGCGTTCGAGCTTGTCGATGGCGTCTGCACAGTGACCGGCGCGCGCGAGCTTCAGGCCCTCGACCGCGAGGGCGCGTGCTGCGGCGGTTTCGGCCGCGCTCGCGTCCTCCTGCGCGGCCGCGCTGGACACGAAGAGTAGCGCGGGAACCAAGAGCCCCAGCGTTCGCGCGATCGGCCTCGCCCGATCGGAAGTCACTCGCAAGTTGTTCATCGAAGCCCTTCTCCTCCTCGTATGTCGTGCCCACGCTATCACCGCACCCAAGCCACATCAATCGCCCCAACACGGAGAAACACGGACTCGAATTCCGTGTGAACGTGTGATTCTCGACTCCATCGGATCACTCGAATCGGTGTGTCTGTCGTGAACATGGCGCACGGGTGCGCCGCGCGCCCACTCGACTGCGACGACGCACGGCGCTGCATGGACGCGCGCAAGGCGATCCAGTAAAACCTGCTCCATCGTGCCGTTCCTCGCTCGAACGCCGCACGCTTTTCCAACTCCACTTGCGAAACGTGACCATGCAAACGCAACGACACTCGGGCTCGCGCTACTTTCTCACGATCGCCGCATTGACGGGGATCGCGTGCAATTCGATCGTGGGCCTCGACGACTTTTCGGTTCAAGAAGCTCCGTCGAGCTCGAACCAAGTCGGCGAGTGCACGAAGAACCAAGAGTGCGTCGATCGCGCCACCGCGCGAGCGGGAGGCAGCGAAGAGGTCCCCGCGGTGTGCGTGAAGCCCGAGGGACGCTGCGTGGAGCTGCTCACGGAGGACTGCAACGTCGTCACGGGAGACTACAAGGACGACGACTCGATCGTCCTCGGCTCGCTGTTCTCGACGACCGGCGCCCAATCGGCGACGAACATCCCGCGCCAACAAAGCGCGATGCTCGCTATCGAGGAGATCAACAAGGTCGGCGGCGTGCCCGGACCCGGCGGGGTCCCTCGCGAGCTCGTGCTCGTCTCGTGCGACGAGTCCGTCGATCTGATGCGCGTCGCCAACCACCTCGTCCAGAGGCTGCGTGTGCCCGCGATCATCGGCCCGAACATGAGCCAGGACACGGTCGAGATCTCGCGGCACGTCACCGTTCCCGCGGGGACCATGGTGATGACTCCCACGGGCGTTGCGTCGAGCATCACGTCGCTCGTCGACAACGGCCTCACCTATCAGCTCGTGCCCACCGATCTGCAACGCGCCCCGCTCATGATCGCCCAGATCAACGACATCGAGGAGCGGCTTCGGCGAGAGCGCGGGCGTGAGCAGATCAAGCTCGCCATCGTCTTCCGCGACGACGCGCTCGGCATCGGCACCCGGACGTCGCTCAACTCACTCATCCTCAACGGCAAGCCGATCTCCGACCCGATCAACCTCGGCGTGAACGTGGTCGTCGAGGGCTACGACCACACCGAGCCCGACCAAGACGAGATCGTAGAGCGCCTGGTCGAGTTCGCGCCCGACATCGTGGCGCTCGCGGGCACCGCGGAAGCGATCACGGACGTGATGAAGCCCCTCGAGGAACGGTGGACGGCCGGCGACGACGCGCGCCCGCACTACGTCGGCATCGACTCCGTGAAGGTGCCCGATTTGATCACGCTCGTCACCGGCAACGATCACCTGAGGCGGCGAGTTCGGGGTACCGGTGTCACGCCGTCCGCGGCGTCGGCCCCCGTCTACGACGCGTTCAAAGTTTCCTACTCGACTCGCTACAACGGCGCTTCGGCCTCCATTTCCGGGATGGGGCCGGCGTACGACGCCGGCTACGCGATCGCGTTCTCGCTCGCCGCGACGAGAGACGAACCGGTGAGCGGTCATACGCTGGTCAAGGGACTGCGTTCGCTCTCCGGCGGCGCCACCGAGGTGGAGGTGGGCATCACCCATGCCCTCGCCGGGTTCAAGAAGCTCGTCGGCGGAGAGAAGATCACCGCGATCGGCACCTTCGGCCCGCTCGAGTGGGACAGCGACGGCGCCGTGGTGGGCGGTGGCCTCGAGATGTGGTGTATCGGTATTCCTTCGGGCACTCCGGTCTATCAAAGCTCCGGACTCATGTTCGACATCAAGCAGCAACGCGCGTACGGCGAATACGTTCAGTGCAAACCGTAGCGTGAGCGGCGGTGAGCGGCCGTCCGGAGCGCGCCGACACGCGGCGGCCCTTTCGTTCGGGGGACGCTTAAGAAGCTACGTAGAGCGCCGTTGGCATCGATTCGACGGCTTCGTTCAGCGGTGATCGAAGCGGCTCACATGGGCGCACAAACACGAAGCGTACGGGAACGCGTACCGGAGGGTCGCTCCGAGGAGCGAGGTTCGGGCCCGAAGAGACCTGGAGGTCGAGCAGTGACGAAGGGCGCCACATCCGACCGCATCCCCTCGAGTGGTCTCGTGCCGCTGTCCCAGGAGGACATCGTCGAGCTCCCATTCGCCCCCGGGGAGATCATCGGGGGCAAGTACGAGATCAT
>CAYYWA010000061.1:10717-21847 GCA_964475255.1 uncultured Sorangium sp. | reverse complement strand
AGCAGCGCTATCGCGAGCACGACGGGCGCGAAGGCGGCGGAAAGACGCGAGGGAAGCCCGAAATCTAGGCTCAGGCCGTGCGCGGACGAGAGGCTTCCGCGCCGAGCAGCACGAGCACGATCCAGAGCACGGTCGCGAGGAGCAGGTGCACCACCTGCATCCATCCGGGCGCCGACAGGAGCACGTTCACGCCGCCGGCGAGGACTTGAACGGCCGTGAGCGCGATGAGCGAGCGCGCGAAGGTCCCGGCTGCGCGGGACGAGAGGCGCTCGAGCGCGGCGCCCCCGAGCCGGAACAAGTGAGCGGCGACGAGCACGGAGAGCACGGGATGGACGATCCGGAGCCGCTCGAGGAAGTGCGACGAGCTCGCCTGGACCTCCGCCAAACGTTCCGAGATCGGCGCTGCGGCGACTGGAATCACCGTGTCCCCGAGCGCGGTGATCGCGCCGGTTGCCGAGACGGCGAGCACGCCGGCGATTCCGAGCCAGACCATGCGAACGGTGCGCGGATCGCCAACGGGAGCGCTCGGCGCGCGCGGGGTGCTCCACCAATAGGTGAGCGCGAGCGCGCCGGTGAGGAGGGACGTGCTGACGAGGTGGAGCGGCATCGCCACGGCGCGAGCGACCGACCGATCCGTCTCGACGAGCTCGAACAGCACGAGGCCCGCGCCGAGCAGGGCCTCGACGATCATCATCACGCTGGACACCGTCGCCGCCTGGCGTACCGGATGTCCCGATTTGAAACTGCGGAACGCGAAGGCGGTGAGTCCAAACACCAAGAGCATCGCGAGCCCCGAGCTCGTGCGATGGCCCAGCTCGATCATCGTCTCCAATTTCCGTGGAAGGTGAACGATTTCGCCGTGACAGGTCGGCCAGTGCTGGCCGCATCCAGCCCCGGATCCGGTGATGCGGACAATCGCCCCAAAGAGAATGACCGCGACGGTCGCGGCGAGGACGAGCAGCGCGAAGCGCGTGAATCTAGCCGAGGCATGCGGGCGAGAGCCACGCGGCGCGGAGCGTTCGAGCGCGAGGGTGTCAGCCACGGGGCGAGGTCTGCCACAGGCGAGCCGTCCGGTCGACGCGAGCCGCTCCCGACCCCTCGATGTCATCATCGAGCAACGCCGAGTTGCATTCGGGAATAAAGATAACTACCTTTGCCTCCATGTCCGAGAGCGGTTTCTGGCGCGTCGATCGAATCCGTTACGAAGGTCCCCAATCCGATAATCCCTTGTCATTTCGCTACTATGACAAGGATCGCGTCGTGCTCGGAAAGCGCCTCGAGGAGCACCTCCGGGTCGCGGTTTGCTACTGGCACAGCTTCAACTGGCCGGGGCACGACGTCTTCGGCGCTGGGACGTTCGATCGCCCGTGGTTCCGCGTCAGCAACCAGCTCGAAGCCGCGGAGATGAAGCTGAAGGCGGCGTTCGAGTTCTTCGAGAAGCTCGGGGCGCCCTTCTTCACGTTCCACGATCGGGATATCGCGCCCGAGGGGGCGACGCTCAAGGAGAGCAACGCGAACCTCGACCGCATCATCGACAAGACCGAGGCGGAGATGAAGCGGACGGGCGTGCGGCTCCTCTGGGGCACGGCGAACCTGTTCAGCCATCCGCGGTACATGAGCGGCGCCGCCACGAACCCGGACCCGGAGATCTACGCGTACGCCGCGGCCCAGGTCCGCAAGATGCTGGACGTGACACACCGCCTCAACGGCGAGAACTACGTCCTCTGGGGCGGTCGCGAGGGCTACGAGACGCTCCTCAACACGGACATGAAGCGTGAGGCCGACCAGCTCGGCCGCTTCCTCAGCTTGGTCGCGGACTACAAGCACAAGATCGGCTTCAAGGGCACGCTGCTCCTCGAGCCCAAGCCGAAGGAGCCGACCAAGCACCAGTACGACTACGACACGGCGACGGTCTACGCGTTCCTCCAGCGCTACCGCCTCGAGCGTGAGTACGCCGTGAACATCGAGGCGAACCACGCGATCCTCTCGGGCCACAGCTTCCAGCACGAGGTCGCCTACGCGATCCAGAACGGCGTCTTCGGCAGCATCGACATGAACCGCGGGGATTACCTGCTCGGATGGGACACCGATCAGTTCCCGAACGACGTGCAGGAGATCGCCCTCGTCATGTACACGATCCTGAAGGGCGGCGGCTTCACGACGGGCGGCATGAACTTCGACGCCAAGCTGCGCCGGCAGAGCATCGATCCGGAGGATCTGTTCCACGCGCACATCGGCGGCATGGACACGCTTGCCCGCGGTCTGCTTGCGGCGGAGAAGATGATCGCCGACGGGCGCTTGGACGCGGTCATTCAAGACCGCTACGCCGGTTGGAAGAGCGAGCTCGGTGAGCGGATCCTCTCCGGCAAGGCGAGCCTCGCGGATCTGTCCGACCTCGTGCTCGAGAAGGGTCTCGAGCCGAAGGCGCGCTCGGGTCGGCAGGAGTACCTCGAGAACCTCCTCGCCCAGTACGTCTAGTCGAGGAAGGCGGACCCTCGCGGCGTTCGCGCCGCCGTCGTGCTCGCGATAGCACTGCTATTGTTGCGCGCGTCGGACGCGACTGCGCTTGCGGATTCGCTTCGGTCTCGGCTCTGGGCGTCAGTCCCGAAAACGACGCGTCGGGACGGGATTGAACCGCGGAGCCGGGCTATCATCGGCCCGTGGTTCTTCCGCACCCGCTCGATATCGTCGCGATCCTGCTCGGCATCTTCCTGCTCCTCCGAAAGAGCGAGGTGCGTGCCGAGGACCCGGCGCTCCATCCCGGAGTCGCGCCTGCCGACTTCGAAGGGTGGCGAAAGCGCGCTCTGGCCGCCTATTCGTGGGGAACGCGGGCGTGCTTCGCCAAGGTGCTCCTCGACTTCCTGTTCCTGGCCTACCTGCGGCGGGCTCCGCTCGAGCTCCGGCTCCAGCAGACGATCGGCATCTCGCTCGACGTGCTTTGGATCGCGGCGCTCGTGACCTGCTGGATCCAGGCTCGCCGCGCGCGCCGCTTCGCTGACCAGGTCGGGATCCAGCTCGCGCGCCGCCCCGCTCCCGAGACCCCCGCGGAGTAGCGCGCCCGGGGGACGCGCGCCTCCGCTACGCTTGCCGCACCGTGGCTACGGCTGTGGCGCAGGGGGCGGCAGAGTTTGGGCCGGGCGCTGCTCGAGGCAGCGTTCGATGCCGCGTGTGAGCTCGGGATCGGCTTCCTTGGGCAGGCGTGGCTTGCCCATCACGTTCGTGAAGATGCGGTCCCAGGTGATGGACGTGTCCGTCCCGAAGCTCGCCCAGACGAACATCGCGCGCCCCTTGATGTTCGCGTCGGGAACGCCGCCGCCTTTGCCCCCGAACCAGGCGCGTGAGTCGCTCGAGTTGTTGCGGTTGTCGCCGAGAACCCAGGTCTCACCGGGCTTGACGCGATAGGGACCCTGCTTGCCGGAGAACCCGATGTCCTCGTACAGGGTGAGGTACGCGTAGTCGCCGAGGTACTCGACGAAGAGCTCCCCGCGCTTCGTGTACGTGCTGCCTTCGGTGAACTCGTAGTTGCCCACGCGACAGCTCGGCACGCGCCAGCCGTTGATGATCGGGTGTCCGCCGTCTACCTCGAGCACGTCGCCCTCGAGCGCGATCACGCGCTTGATGAAGTCCTGCCTCTCGGCGTGCGGATTCGGATCCGGGTACTCGAAGACCATGATGTCGCCGCGCTTCGGCGGCAAGTTGGGGAGGATGCGGTAGCCGACGAAGGGAACGACCGGACCGTACGCGAGCTTGTTCACGAAGATGTGGTCCTGAATCTGCAGCGTGGGCAGCATCGAACCACTCGGGATCTTGAACGCCTCGACGACGAACGCGCGCAGCAGGAGCGCGACCGCCATGGCGACGGCGATCGATTCGACGTACTCGCGGACCTCGCTCTTCTGCCAGCGCCCGAGGTGCTTCGTCACGAGCTCGCCGGCCCGTTCGTACGCGCTCGTGAACGCCTCCGAATCGAACTTCTCGCGATCGATCTCGTCGCGCAACGCCTCCACGGAGTCGGCCACCTCTTCGCGCGCCGCGGCGGGGACGTGCTGCTCGATGGCCGTGCGCTTGCGCCGGAAGATGCGGTCCGCCTCTTCGACGAGCTGCGCGGCAGCCTCGAAGTCCCGGCGCAGGTCGCGCGGGACGTCGAGCCGCGCCGCGCTTCCCAGATAGGCCGCGAAGGGCAGGTGGTGCCGATAGCGGTACAGCAGCATCTCGTAGGCCGCGAAGAACACGATCATCGCGGGGATGCGCTGGTCTCGAATGAGCCAGAGGAACTGCCCGAACGCCGACGTCGGGACGAAATCCTCGCTCGGAGCGAGCAGGGTGACCGTCAAGTATCCCAGAACGGCCGGCACCAAGAGGAACCACAGGGGCCAAAAGATGAGGCGATAGGTCTTTGCGGTCACGGGACGGCCAGCGCCGGTCGGCCCGGCCGTTTTAGTCGGTGAAACCTGCATGGGCAATATCGGAGGGGCGGAGGGCGGTCACGGGCGTTCCCCGAGCAGCACGAGAACATCGACACGTGCCGACCCGCCGTTTGGTGGAGGCGCGGATCGCCCGGCAGCGGCGCTGTTGTCGAGCACGAGATAATACCGACCAGGCGTCACGAGGACGTAGCGCTTCCACGCGCCCATCTTGGGGACCGGCTCGTCGAGCAGGGCGGGCGCGGACGGAACGGTCGGCCCTTCCGCCTGCATATAGCTTCGAACCATGGTCCGTCCAGCGGCTTCTCCGACGAGGAGCGCGTCCACGACCGCGGCGCCGTCGAGGGCGAGCGTGAGATAGAGGGCCTGGTCATCGTCCTCTACCGTGAAGGGTCCCACGAAATCCTGCTGACCGACGTGAACCTCGGTGCGCTCGTTGGCGAGCGTGCGCTTGTCTTCGCTCTGTACGGTGAAGGGCCGGTAAGGGCGCTGGCCGAGCGGGATGATCCCCATGCCGAACTCGGTCTCGCCCGAGGCATCGTGCCGCAGCACGGTGAAACCGCGGCGGAGCTGGGACTCGACGACGCGTCGCCCGAACGCATCCGGGCTCACCCCCAGCACGCCGAGGGCCGTCTTCGCCAGGCTCGACTCGATCATCTTCGTCTCGAAGCCCGTCGCGTCAACGACGCGCGGGCGGAAATACACGTAGAGCGAGTCCTCGTGCAGCAAGAAGTCGGGGGCGTACTCGACGAGGCCCGTGGTCGTGAACCCGAGCCGGCCGCCCTGCTGGCTCGAGGCGAAGCCTTCGCCCGAGAACTGCACGACGAAGGTCTTCCGGTTCTCTTCGTCGATGAACTGGGTGTTGCACGCGGTCGCGTAGAAGCGGCCCAGCGTGGGCTCCTCGTCGCTCATTCGGAGCGGGACGCCTCCGCCCAGCATCTCGCGACAGAAGCTCTCGAGACCGAACTTCAAGAGGTCGAAGCGCAGGCTCTTGTTCTCGGGGTCGTTCACCACGCCGGCACCGAGGATGGCGACCGAGCGCGTGCCGACGGACTCGCGCGAGGCACAAGCGACGAGAGCGATGCCCAGGAGGGACGCGACGAGCCGCTGGATCCGCATGCGTTCCGGAGCATAGCGGAGTTCGTGCTCGCGCGCGGTCTCGTCTCCGGTTGACACATCCCTGGAAAGCGCGAAAAGTCCGAGGAACGTCGATGGATCCCGTTGTCGTTCTCGGTGCGGGTGCGTGGGGGACCGCGCTTTCCCGGTATCTCGCCGAGCGGGGGGCGACGGTTCGGCTCTGGACGCATCGGCCCGAACACGCCGCGGCGCTGCGCGCGGACCGGGAGAACCGCGAGTTCTTCCCGGGGCACGCGCTGCACCCCGGGGTGGAACCGCTCTCCGACCTCGAGCGCGCCGTCGAGGGGGCGGCCCTGGTCGTCCTGGTCGTGCCGACCGCGTTCGAGCGCGCGACGCTCGAGGGCGCCCGCGCGGCGCTGCTGCCCGATGCGCTCATCGTCGTCGCCAACAAGGGGATCGAAACGGGGTCCTTGCGTTTGCCGACCGAGGTCGTGGGCGACGTCCTCGGGGCCGAAAGCGAGGCGCGCGTGGTCGCGCTGTCCGGGCCGAGCTTCGCCGAGGAAGTGGCGCGCGGCCTGCCGACGAATCTCGTGGCCGCATCCAGAAACGCGAGCGCGGCGGCGCGCGTTCAGTCGCTGTTCGCGAGCGAGCGCCTGCGCGTCTACACGAGCGAAGATCCCATCGGCGTCCAGGTTGGCGGTGCGTTGAAGAACGTGATCGCCATCGCCGCGGGCGCTGCGGACGGGCTCGGCTTCGGGCACAACACCCGGGCGGCGCTGATCACGCGCGGCCTCGCCGAGATGGCGCGGCTCGCGGTCGCCAAGGGCGGCGAGGCGCTCACGCTGGCCGGACTCTCCGGGCTCGGCGACCTGGTGCTCACGTGCAGTGCCACGCTCTCGCGCAATCGAACCGTTGGCTTCGAGCTCGGTCGCGGCCATCGTCTCGACGCGGTGTTGGCGGCGCTCGGTCACGTCGCGGAAGGCGTGGAAACGGCGCGGAGCGCCCACGACCTCGGGGTTCGTCTCGGCGTCGATTTGCCGATCACGAACGAGGTGTACGGCGTCCTCTACGAAGGCAAACGCGTGGACGAGGCCGTGCGCGAACTCTTGATGCGCCCGCCACGCAAGGAGTGGGGATGAGCGGTCGCACCGCGTTCGCAACGATGCTGCTCGCGTTGTCCGCGGCGACGGCGTCGCCAGCCTCCGCGCAGACGGCTCCGCCCCCCTACGGCGCGCAGCCGCCGCCGTACGGCGCAACCCCACCGTATGGCGGGCAGGGTGCCCCTTACGGAACGCAACCCCAGCCGTACCCTCCGCCCCAACCGGGGACGTACGGCGCGCCGCCGCAGTACGGCGTGCCAACGGCTTATGGCTATGCCGCGCCGCGGGCCCGCCGCACGCCGCTCGAGATCGGGATCTTGTACGGCACCGCGGCGCTCTACGGCGTGGGCGTGGGCGTGTGGCTCGGAGCCGAGCTCGACATCGACGATCCCGCGACGTTCCTGATTTTCCCAGCGGTCCTCGGCATCGGCGCGCCGGTAGGGGTCTACGTGGCGGACACACCCTTTACCCGCGGGGTCCCCGCCGCGATCACCGCCGGTGTTGCGCTCGGGGCAGGGGAAGGGTTCGCCCTCGCGAACCTGCAACACGTGACGGCGGACGACGACGATGCGTGGGGCTTCCGCGGCTTCGCCCGTGCCACCCTGATCGGCGCGACGCTCGGCGGCATCGGAGGCGCGGTGGTCGGCGTCGCGCAAGAGCCGTCGCCGAAGCTGAGCTTGTTCGTGTCCACGGGCGCGCTCTGGGGAAGCGCCATCGGGGCCATGTACGGCTATGGCGCGACGCCCGCCGGCATCGGCTATTCCCGCGCCAACGACGGCGCAGCGCTCGGTGGGCTGATCGGGTACAATGCCGGGCTCGTCGCTACCGCAGCGCTCTCCACGCTGTACGTGCCGAGCTACACCTCGCTGGGCTGGATGTGGGCGGGCGGCGCCATCGGCTTCGCCGCCTCCTTGCCCGTCTACCTCTTCTACCTCGGGGATGACCGGCCGCCGGCCAAACGCGGCCTGATTTTCAGCGCTACGGCCACCTTACTCGGCGTCGGTGCCGGAGCCCTGTTCACGTCCGGGACACGTGATTCGGCGGCGAGTCCCCGCAGCTCCTTCGCGAAGAGTCTGATTGTCCATCCGGTAGGCCTCCCCGGCGGGATGGGTCTCGGGCTCTCAGGCGAGCTTTGACCGAGAGCGACGAACGGTCAGGAACGCGCCGAAACACGCGGAGACAGCGCCGAGCAGCGCGTCCGGTGCGGAGAGGGGACCCGCCGAGTGACCGAGGCGGGGAGGGGCGGCGCGAGCCGCCCTGACGAGAGTGGCTCGTCCCACCTCCGCCGCGGAGCGGCGCGCGCACGGATCCGGCGTGCGGCGCCCGTTTCGCAGCGTTTCGTTTCTGGTAGCCTTTTCGGCTGGATGGCTACGGTTCGCTATTTCCCATCCGAGGGACCGCCGGTCCTCATCGGCCTGCACAAGCCGGTCACCACGATCGGGCGGGCGCTCGGCAACGACATCCATCTCCCGGATCCGAGCGTGCTGCCGCACCACGCGCAGATCGTCTTCAACGGACGCGACTTCCAGCTCGAGGAGGTCGATAGCGCCGCGGAGATCCTGATCAACGGCAAGCGGAAGCGACGGGCGCGGCTCTGCAATGGGGATCGGCTGAACCTCGGGCGCGCGCAGCTCGGCTTCAGCATGTTCACGGAGACCGCGCCCTCGTCACAGGCCTCGGGTGAGCAAGCCGATCAAGCCGAGCTGTCCGGTCTGAGGCGCCTCCAGAGCTTCAGCGCACGGCTCATGACGACCCGCTCGGTCGATGAGCTGCTCGAGACGTTGCTCGACGACGTGCTCGAGCTCACCGGCGCCGTCCGGGGCGTCGTGCTGTGGGTCGACCCAGGAGAGGGCAGCGAGTGCGTGCCGCGCGTCCGCGCCTCGCGCAACGTGCAACGGGAGGCGATCCAGGAACCCTCCGGAGCCATCAGCGACAGCATCGTGCGCCAGGTGCTCGACACCAAGCGCCCGGTGATCGTGAGCGACGCGCTCAACGACACGACCTTCGGAAAGAGCGAGAGCGTCATCGCGCTCAAGCTCTCGAGCGTGATGTGTGTCCCGCTGCTCAGCCAGGGCGAGAGCGTGGGCGCGCTCTACGTCGCGAACGACGAGATCAAGCACCTCTTCGACCGCAACAAGCTCGATTTGCTCACCGTGTACGCGAGCCAAGCGTCCCTGATTCTCCAGAACGCGATGTTGCTCAGCGCGCTCCGAGCCGACAAGGAGAAGCTCTCCGCCGAGCTCTCCGACAAGCGCTTCGGCGAAATCATCGGCGCGTGTCCCTCGATGATGGAGGTGTTCCGGAAGCTGCAGAAGGTTGCGGCCACCGACATCAGCGTGCTCATCACGGGCGAGACCGGGACGGGCAAGGAGCTCATCGCGCGTGAGCTGCACCGGCGATCGAACCGCGCGAACGGTCCCTTCGTCACCGTGAACTGCGGCGCGATCCCGGAGAACCTGATCGAGAGCGAGATGTTCGGCCACGTGAAGGGCGCCTTCACGGGCGCCGTCGCGAGCCGCCCCGGCAAGTTCCAGCACGCCGACGGGGGCACGCTGTTCCTCGACGAGGTGGGTGAGCTGCCCGCTCAGCTCCAGGTGAAGCTCCTGCGCGCGCTGCAAGAGCGCGTGGTGTATCGCGTGGGCGACAATCGGCCCGAGCGCTGTGACATCCGCATCGTCGCCGCGACGAACAGGAACCTCGAGGAGATGATCAAGACCGGCGAGTTCCGGGAGGATCTCTACTACCGGCTCAACGTGGTCAACCTCTGGCTTCCCCCGCTGCGCGAGCGCGGCGACGACGTGTTCATCATCGCCAAGGCTCTGCTCAGCAAGTACGCCGAGGAGCTCGGGAGTCAGGTGCGCGGCTTCTCGCCTCAGGCGCTCACCGCGATACGCAAGTACAACTGGCCCGGCAACATCCGACAGCTCGAGAACCGCATCAAGAAGGCGCTGGTGCTCTGTGATCGCACCTTGCTGAGCGCCGAGGACCTCGACCTCGGCGACACCGAGCAGATCGCGATCGTCCCGCTCGAGAAGGCGAAGGAGGACTTCCAGCGCCGCTACGTGCTCGAGGTGCTCGAGCGCAACAACGGCAACCGCACGCAGACGGCGCGGGATCTCGGCGTCGACCCGCGGACCGTCTTCCGCTACCTCGAGCGCGAGCACGGCTCTTCCGGCGCCTCGGCGGCGGATCCGGACTGACGCAAGCGGTTTTCGCGCGTGCAGCGACGGCTCGCGGGCGGTCCGCTCGGCTCGATCGAGGTTTGTGACTGCGGGATGTGGCGGGGTGGTGGCCGAGACCGAAGCGGATTTGGAAACCGAATTCGCGTTCGGCGCGCGCAGCGGTAGCAGCGCTATCGCGAGCACGACACGGGTGCGAAGGCGGCGGAAAGACGCGAGGAATCGGCCGTCCCGGGCTAGGAAGCCCGAAGTCTAGGCTCAGTGCACGCCGCCGGCGAGCCAGGCGAAGGCCGGAACGAGGACCTCCTCGGGGCTCGAGCCGCCTTGGCGAGCTCCCGCGGTGCCGCCGTCGTGTGGATCGAGAACGAAGCCGTGATCGCCGAAGGCGAACAGGAGGGTGCGGGGCGGTTGCTTGCCCAAGAGGTCGGCGAGCGCCGTCGCGGCTTCATCCGCCAGCGCGTCGAGTCGTTCGGCGGTGCTCGGCCCCACCTCCGACAGTCGCGCTTCGACGGCGTCGAGCTTGAGCAGATCGCGGGGTCCGGTCTTGATGCGGCGGGGAGTGCTCGCCGCTCGACCCCGCGCCACGAACGTATCGACCTCGCGATCGGAGGGCGGCTCTGCGAGACCGGCGGCGCCACGACCGATGAGATCGATTTGGACCGCGGTCGTGCTCGGAAGCGCCGACCAGAGCAGGAGGCGTTCGGCGAGCACCGCCTCGTGACCCACGAGCGCGCGCACGCGCTGCTCGATGCGCAGGCCGAGGTCGAACCGCATGCCATCGACGAGCACGAGCTGGACCGAGCGGGCTCCGTGGAGGCGCGCGATGCGCAGCGCGAGGTCCGGCGCGTCGAGCACCATCGTGGGGCGCTTGCCGCGTACGCGAAGCGCCTCGAACGCGTCGCGATAGCTCTGGGAGAAGCTCCTCGACCAACCGGTGAGCACCTCGGCAGCGCGCCCCTCGGCGATGCCCTCCGCGACCGCGTGGGCGAGCGGGACGTAGCTCGTCACGAACGTGCGCTCGACGACGGCGAGCGGCTTTGGACCGCGCGTGCTCTCGAGCTCACGCATCCACGCGGTCCAGCTGGTCGCCGCTTCGGGGAAGAGCGGCGGGACCTCGAGGCGCGGCTTCGGCTCGGGAGCCGTGGCCGGCTTTTCCGTCGCAACCGTTGCGGGTTCGCGCTTCGCTTCGAGCCGGACGGGGGGAGCGTCGGGGGTCACGTCGGGCTCCGCCGTTCGCGGCGGCTCCGGGAGCGACTTCTCGGAATGAGGGGGCGCCGCTTCTACGGTGTCGAGAGCAGGCGCTTCTTCTGCGGCTTTGGCCGCGGGAGCGTCTTCTTCGGGGGCGACGGC
>CAYYWA010000061.1:4425-10707 GCA_964475255.1 uncultured Sorangium sp. | reverse complement strand
CTGGGCGATTGCCCCCGGGGTGTGGCGGTTGGTGCCCGGGCCGCGGGGGGGTGGGCGGGGGGCGCGTTTGGTGGGGGGCCCCGGGCTGGAGGTGCGGGGGCGCCGGCCGGCCCCGCCTCCGCGGGGTCGAGAGCGGGAGTGGGCCGAGTCCGGACGAACGGACGGGTCTCCTCGTCGACGGTGCTGCTCAACGCGTCCTCGGCGAGCTCGCGCACGACGGGGGCGGCGGTGCGCGACGCCTCGAACGCGACGGGCAGCGAGAGCAACGGGGTCGGAGCGTCGTCATCGTCGTCGGCCGCGACGCTCTCGACGCTCTCGTCGTCGCTGGAGAGGGGCAGCGCGAAGGCGAGGGCTCCGTCGCGCTCGACCACGGCCGGAGTCGGCTCGGAGAGCTCCATGGCCGAGGCGCTCTCGGCGACCTCGGGCACCACCGCGGGCGGCGGAGCGGGTGTCGCTTCCGCCGGCTCGGGGACGCGGAGCAGCGACTCGAAGGGTTCCGGTGGCCCGTGCACCTTGAGCCTGCGGTTGGCCTCGTCGATCAGGACCCGGACCGGGCGCGAGCGGGTCGCTTCGAGCCAGAAACGGAGCACGGCACCGTCCTCGGCATCGAGCGTTCCCCCGAGCGTCGCGATGCCCTCGAGCGAGGGGAGCGCGATCGTGATCCCGCGGAGCTCGAGCAGGCGTGAGCGGTACAGCTGGTCACTGAGCGCCGCGTCGAGCGACGACGCGGCCCCGATGCCCGGCGGGAACGCACCGCGTCGGGAGAGCGCCTCTTCCACCGCTTCTTCGAGGAGGAGCGAGAGGCGCCCGCGGAGCGCGGGTCCCGGGGCAGCAACGATCACGGGCAGCGAGCCGCGCGACTCGGCGCGCGCGAGCTCTGCGGGAATGTCCAGAGGATCGAGGAAGATGGCGGCTCCCTCGAAAGACACCGGCGAGGATTCGGACAGCGCCCAGCTCATGCGGGGAACCTCGCCGATCCCGCGGTGATTTCCCAGTTTTCGACGGAGCGCGGCGCGCCCGCCGGCGCGGGGGCGCCATTGACGGCAGGGGGTGCCGGAAATAAGATCGGAGGGCTCCCTCTGCAGAGCACGGGAGGCCGTAGTAACGAATCCCTGACAGCAACCGACCCGGGAGGCGACTCCGCGGCGGAGCGCTAGGCCCGGAATCACTCACCGGGAAGCCGGAAACCGCGGCTCCAAGAGCCTCCCACCTAGCAATGCTAGGGGTTCGGGCTACGCATAGGTTCCTCACGGCTCAGGCGGTACGGAGCTTTGGATGGGCTGGCGGCAGTCGGCCCATCCGCCTATTTGGCGTGAAGCTCACCCGCGGGGTCGTTGGGCCGACCCGCCGACCCTGACCCCCGTTTCGGATTGGGCTGAACGCGCGGCAGGGCATCAGACACTTCCGTCGTGGCGGGGCCTGGATTACCGTCTCGCGGAAATGAGCGCTGTAAAGGAAGGGCTCGCCGCGCGAGGTGCCAGCCGGCTACGCCTCGCAACGGTGTTGGGCCTGGGTGCGGCTTTCGTTCTCGCGGCCACCTCGGCAGAGGCGGCCAAGGTACGGGGACGGCTCGAAGGGTTTCGGTTGCTCGAAAACCCCGTTTGGGCCGAGGCGAAGAACCCCGAGCGGCAGGGGTACTCGTTCCGCGAGCCGGTGCCCACCGTGCGCGCCGAGTTTCGCCGGCCCTATCCGCACATTCCCAAGGAGGTGTGCGTGGCCGTGCTCGCCTCGACGCCGCAGCCGGCGAAGAGCGGCGCCATCCTGGTGCGCGTGGGCGGCGGGCGGACGACGCCGGTCACGCTCGTGACCCGGCCGGGGACGAAGCTCGTGTTTCAGAATACCGACCCGTTCAAGCACCGCCTCTACGCGGTCGGTTTGAAGACGTTCACGGCGAGCGACACGGGCCGCGGCGCCACCCGCGAGTGGACCGTGCCGCAGGCCGGTGTGTACGAGATCCGCGACGAGGCCGCGCCGAGCCTGCGGATGTGGGTCGTGGCCGACCCCATGGTCGCCGGGATCGCCTATCCCTCGATGAAGGGGGAGTTCGCGGTGCCCGTGGAACAACCGGGCGAGTATCGCGTTCAGGCGTTCTTCTCGGGCAAGCGCGTCGGTCCCGAGGTGCCCGTGGTGATCAAGGGCCCGGACGTCGACATCTCGCGGACCCCGCTCAAGCTCGTGGACGAAAAAGCGGCGGCAAAGGCCGCCAAGGACGACGCCGAGGGCGGGGGCGATTCGGCCAAGTGACGAGCCGGGTCGGGAGAGCGCGAACGCTCGCGTCGCTACCCGCCGCTCGGACCTTGGCCCCCGGCAGTACGGATTGAGAGATGCTGGCTACACGGTTCTGGACCATTTTCGTGGCCCTCCTGCTCGGGGTGGCCGTGTTCGTGTCGTTCCTGGCGACGAGCATGTACAACCGCGCGGGTGCGCGGGTGCTCGGCGAGGCGCTGTCCTCGGATAGCCAGTTCGTCTCTTGGTACCTGAAGGACGATGCGCGGCAGCGCTCCGCCCGATTGATCCAGTTCGCGCTCGACCCGGTCGTCGCCCGGACCTTGCAGCGGTCGAGCGAGTCGGAGTCCAAGGTGCCGGCGGACGCGCGCGATCGGATGCTCGCTGCGCTGAAGAAGGTGAACGCGCGCATCCCCAAGGACGCCGCGTTCGATGCCGTCTTCGCCGTCGACCAGCACGGGCGCGTGGTCGCGCACCTCGGCTACCAGCAGGCCACCGGCATGCAGGACTTCGAGCTCGGCGGTTATCCGGTGGTCGCCGACGCCCTGCGCGGCTACCTCCGCGACGACACGCTCGTGCTCGACCGCATCTACCGCGTCGTCGCGCGTCCGGTGGAGTACGATCTCTCGCAGCCCCCCGCGGGCGCCATCGTGGGGGCGCGCATCGTGGACGATCGCTTCGCGCGCGAGATCTCGGAGCGCACCGGAGCCGCCGTCGCCTTCTACAGCCAGGGCCAGCGGACGGCTTCGGCGGCGCCCGAGGGGTTCGACACGGCGCAGCTCGATCAGATCGTCGGCGACCTCGAGGATCTCGAGCGGGACGCCGAATACCAGGAGAAGGGGCGCAGCCGCGTCCGCACGATCGCGGACATGCTGAGCGTGCAGTACACGCGCTTGCAGGGTGAGGCCTGGCACCTGAAGACGGGGTACGCCGTGGCGCGCGTCCCGTTCGGGGTGAGCGGTCCCTTCGACTTTTTCAGCCAGGCCGACGACAAGGACAAGGAACAGGCGAAGCTCTGGCTCGCCGTGCTGATCGCGCTGATCGCAGCGGGCGCTGGCATCGGCTTCTCGATGCTCGAGCACACGAAGCCGATCCTCGCGTTCCGCAGCGAGGTCGCGCGGTTCGCGAAGGGGGAGATCGATCAGCTTCAGCCCAGCAAGTTCCGCGGCGCGTTCCGTCAGCTCGCCTCCGACCTCAACGACGGCGTGGATCACGCGCTCGCGCGGGGCGGCGGGCCACGGCGCGGGCCCGCCGACTTCAAGCAGGTGCTCGGCGACCTCCCGGCGGAGCCGCAGATGAGCGCCTTCAGCCTCCCGGGTGAGACAGGCTCCACGTCGCCGATTTCGGCGGCGCAACCGATCGCAGGCCCGCCGTCTTCCGGGGGCGGAGGCCAGCGCAAGCTACCGGCTGCTCCTCCCCGGCCGCCGCGGGCTCCGCGCACGGGGAGCCTGGACGACGCCGAGCCGTTTTCGGACGGAGGCATGGTCGCCACGGCGGAGGCCGATCCGCTTTCGTCCCTGGCGGACGGGCCCGGCAGCGAGGCGGCGGAGTGGCGGGCCGTCTACGAGCAGTTCGTGCAGCTCAAGCGCGAGTGCGGCGAGGCCCTGGACGGCTTCACCTACGAGAAATTCGAGAACACCTTGCGGAAGAACCGGGATGCCCTCATAGCTCGGCACGGAGCCTCGAAGGTGAGGTTCAGCGTGTACGTAAAGGACGGCAAGGCGGCGCTCAAGGCGAGCCCGGTCCGGGACTGACGCAATGATGAACGAACCCCGATTGCACAGAGTGCTCATCGTCGGCTCGGGGCCGGCCGGGTTGACGGCGGCCATCTATGCCGCGCGAGCGAACCTCAAACCGCTTTGTGTCGAAGGCTTCAACGCCGGCGGGCTCATCCCCGGTGGGCAGCTCATGTTCACGACGGACGTCGAGAACTACCCCGGGTTCGCGCAGCCCATCAACGGCCAGGAGCTGATGGCGCGCATGCGCGAGCAGGCAGAGCGCCAGGGAGCCGAGCTCGTCACGGCCGACGTGCAGAAGGTCGATTTGTCGACCCGACCCTTCAAGGTGTGGGTCGGCGAGGACGAGAACGTGCTGCACCTCGCGCAGACGCTGATCATCGCCACGGGGGCGCGCGCGAACTGGCTCGGTCTCGAGAACGAGGAGCGCCTGAAGAACAAAGGGGTGAGCGCCTGCGCCGTGTGCGACGGCGCGCTCTTCCGGAATCAGGACGTCGTCATCGTCGGTGGCGGCGACACGGCGATGGAGGAGGCGACCTACCTCGCGGGTCTGTGCTCGAGCGTGACGCTCGTGCATCGCCGCGACGAGTTCCGCGCGTCGAAGGCGATGCAGGAGCGCGTGAAGCTGAACGAGAAGATCCGGATCTTCTACAGCCACGTGGTGACGGACGTGCTCGACGTCGCCAAGGATCACGTGACGGGCGTGCGCCTGCGGGACCTCAAGACCGGCGAGGATCGCATCCTCGACGCCGCGGCGCTCTTCGTCGCGATCGGCCACACGCCGATGACGGAGCTCTTCCGCGGGCAGCTCGAGCTGCACGACAACGGCTACATCAAGGTCGAGCCGGGCACGACGCGCACGAGCGTTCCGGGCGTGTTCGCCGCGGGCGACGTGGCGGACTGGACGTACCGCCAAGCGGTTACCGCCGCGGGTACGGGCTGCATGGCCGCGCTCGACGCCGAACGGTTCCTCGCGGGCCTCGATCACTGAGGGCCCGCCACCCCGAGCGCCGATGACCACCGGAGCGCCGGAGTCAGGGTCGCCGGGGGGGGGGGGGGGGGGCCGCCGGGGCCGCGGGCGCGCGCGGGCCGCGCCCCCGGCGGCCCCGCCCCCCCGCGCGCCGCGCACCCCCGGCGCGCGGGCGGCCGGGGCGCCGGGCGCGGCGCCCCTCGACCTCGTCCGCGGCTTGCGAGCGCAGCTCGAGTGGCAGCGCGCGAGCTTCGCCTTCGGGATGTCCGGGGGCGAAGTCGTGAGCGAGCCAGAGGAGGCAGCGCCGCCGAGCGTTGTCGAGGAACCGCCGGCGCCGCGCCCGGTGGCTCCGCGTGCGCCGGCGAGCCTCGCCTCGACGGGGCCGGGCGCCGTCACGGCAACGGCCCCGCTCCAGGTGCCGACGGATCCGGCGGAGCGACGGCGCGCGCTCGAGGTGCTCGCGGAGACGGTGCGCGGGTGCGAGCGCTGCGCGCTCCACGCGGGCCGGAAGCAAACGGTGTTCGCGCGCGGCACGGGGAGCTCGGGTGTGTGTTTCGTGGGTGAGGGGCCTGGAGCCGACGAAGACGCGCAAGGTTTTCCGTTCGTCGGCGCGGCGGGGCAGCTCCTCGATCGCATGATCGCGGCGATGGGGCTCGCGCGCGACGAGGTGTACGTCTGCAACATCGTCAAATGCCGGCCGCCGAGGAACCGGAAGCCGGAGCCCGCCGAGATGGAGGCGTGCCGTCCTTACCTGGCCGAGCAGCTCGAGCTGGTCGCGCCGCGGGTCATCGTCGCGCTCGGCGCCACGGCCGTACAGGGACTGCTCGGGACGTCCGAGGGGATCACGCGCCTGCGCGGCACCTGGAAGCTCTACCGCGGGCGCATCCCCGTGATGCCGACGTTCCACCCCGCGTACCTGCTCCGCACACCCGCCGCGAAGCGCGAGGTGTGGCTCGACCTTCAGGCGGTGCTCCGCCATCTGGGCTTGCCCGTGCCAACGCGGTGAGCCAAGCGGCGCCCGCTCGCGCCGCCGCAGCGCGGGTGCGCAGCAGGCTGCCGAGCGCCGGAGGCGCGGCGCCCGGCGTTGCTAAAGGCCGAAGTTCAAGCCGAGCGACGGCTCGATCACCACGCCGCTCGAGCCGAGCATGTACATGAGGTTCACGTTGAGCTGCAGCGACGCGGACTTCCCCAGGCCGAGCATCGCGCCGCCCCCCGCCGTGAGGAAGCCCTGGCCGAGCTTCTTCCAGGCGTCGAGGTCGACGAGCGCGTCCGGATTGAGCTCGAGCGCATCGTCCTCGGACATCTGCCCGGTCGCACATTGCTCGTAGGCGGTCCCTTTGGTCGGGTCCA
>CAYYWA010000061.1:0-4325 GCA_964475255.1 uncultured Sorangium sp. | reverse complement strand
TGGTCGGGTCCACGTAGCCGCAGTCCACGACGGGCACGACGACCTTGGCATCGACCTGAGCGAGGCCGCCGCCGGCGTGTGCGTAGAAGCGGAGGCCCGACGAGCTGAGCCCTCGACCGAACAGGTACGTCGCGCGCACCTCGGCGTGGTACGGCAGAAACGACGTCCCCTCGTCGTAGACCTCCAGGGTCCCGTCCGGGAAGTACTCCATGTCGCGGTTCGCCGGCGGACCACCCCGAAACGCGTAGCCCAAGCGCACGCCCGCCATGAGGTTCGGCGAGAACGCCCGATCGTAGCTCAACAACACCCGCGTCGTGCCGACCGCGGTTCCCGAGCCGATGTTGACGCCGGGGTAGGGGTCATCGACGAAGGCGTCCGTCGTGCTTCCCGTGTAGTAGCAAGAGAACGCCTGGGCCGACTGCCCTTCCGGCGAGCACACGTCGTTGCCGGAGACGAACGCGACGTCCTGCGCCACGTGGACGCCGATCCAATTCTTCTTGTACGGACCCGACTCTTGCGGGCCGTCGGGATCGATCGTGCACTTTCCGCTAATGCACGAGCCCACCGGGCAGTCCGAGCTCGTCTCGCAGCTCGGCGCCGTTTCGCACGTGCCGTCGATGCAGAGCAGGCCTGCCTTGCACTGGCTGGAGTTGTCGCAGGCGCCGCCCCAATCCACGTCGCCGCCCGAGGGCTTGCCCGAGTCACAACCCGGGAAGTCGGGAGGACACTCTTCCTTCGCTGGGCAGCGCTCGGGCGGCTCCTCGCCGTCGAAGCTCGGCGGATCGGCGGCGCTCTGCTCGACCAGCACGAACTCGACCGGCTGGGACTTCGTGCCCCACTCGCCGACCTCGCCGCCCGACGCATCCTTCGCGCGGACGTACACCTTGAAGGTCCCCTGCATCCCGGTCGCGTCACAGGGAATCGTGGCTTGGAAGGTGTCGCCCTTCTTCGTCATCCGCAGCGTCTTCCAGGAGTCGCTGCCGAAGCTCTGATACCGGAGCTCCATCGAGGTGGCTTCGTCGTCCGTGCGGCACTCGACGGGAATGGGACGCCGCGTCTCGATCTCCGGGACGTCGGGCGTGCAGGTGATGCCTTCACCCGAGGGCACCTCGGCGGGCTCGGCAGGAACCGCGGCGGGCGCCGGCTCGGCAGGTGCCGCCACGGGACCGGCGCCGGCGACCTCCGCGAACGCCGTCTGCGTCTCGGCGGTGGCGAGCGCCGCGTCGAGGCGCACGTCGGGGTCGAGCGCGACCGCGGACTGGAACGCTTCCTTCGCTCCCGGAATGTCGCTGCGCCCGCTGCCACGAACGATGCCCACGTACATCCACGCGCGCGCGAGCGTTTGCGGGCTGCACTTGTCCTCGCACGCTTTGACCGTCCCGAGGAGCACGCCCTCGGCTTTGTCGAAGTCGGTCGCGAGGTAGTGCATGTTCACCGCCTCGTCGATCTTCTTGTTGGCGGAGGTGTCTCGCGTGTATTGGGCCAGTGCGGCGGGGGCAATCAGGAGGGCCCAGGCCAGGGCGAGCAATGACAGGAAGGATGAGTGCACGGGCGGGTCTCCGGGATTTTCCGTCTCGTGGCGCACGGACGTCTGCCGACATGCCACCGAGCGTGGCCCGACGTCAACGGCCCGGGCGGCCCGGTGTGGCGATGCTGCTTTGCGCGACGTCCCCCTCCACCGCGACGGCTCGCCGGCGAGCGCCCGGCCGAGGCGCGCCCTGGCTCGGCGAAAGCCGGGCGCAGTATCCCGCGGGCGAGAGCATGAAGGCAGCGCGCGCCAGCGGCTCGGCGCGGTCGAGATGGTCGCGCGCCTTGAGACCGGAGCCCTGCCCCAGCTCCAGCGCTGCGAAGGCCAGCTGACTGCGTGCCTTCGCGAGCTCGCGCGGCGCACAGCGCATCGCGCCGTTGCGCTCGGCTTCGAGCACCAGGGCGTCGAGCGTCGCGAGCCGGGTGCGGAGCGCCTCCGTCCGAACACAGCCGGTGCACGCCAGGGCGATGCCGATCATCGAGAGGAAGCAGCGTCCGCGGCTCATCGGCCGGTATCCCGTCGCGCCGCGCGGGCCAGGGCCAGCGCGCGTTCCGCGTATCCGAGCGCGGTCTGCGACAGCCGTTCCGCGTCGCCGTAGTCCGCCTCTGCGGCCTCGAGACGCGCCTTCTCGAGGTGCTCCTCGGCCATCGTGTACTCGTAAGGCGCGTGCTCCGCCGCCCCGAGCGCTCGGGCCTCCTCCAACTTCCGCTCAGCACGCAGCGTTTCAACGCCCGCGAACACGGGCCCGCACCCGGCCGCGACTGCGGCACTCACCACCACCGCTTTTCGAAGCGACGCGAGACACGGCAATTGGCGGCGCAGTGGCAGCACGGCAAATTTTCCGGCGGCCCGGTAGCCCCGGCCCGGCAACGCTATCAACCGCCTTCGTTCGACGTCAACGGGGAGCCGCGAGCGCGGTCACTCGCGTCAACGGAGGCAACGGTCGCTGCTACAATCGCCGATAAACGCCGACCACCTTCCCGAGCAGCATCGTCGATCGGAAATCCGACGCGCGAACGAGAATCGGGGCCATCTGCGCGTTTGCGGGCTGGAAGCGCACGTAGTCGCGCTCCGGGTAGTAGTACTTCACGGTCGCTTCGTCCCCGATCAGCGCGACGACGATGTCGCCGCGATCGGCCGTCGACTGCTTCTTCACGAAGATGTAGTCGCCGCTCAGGATGCCGGCCTCGATCATCGAGTCGCCGGTCACGCGCAGACCGAAGATGTCGCGCCCGCCGCGCACCATCATGCGATCGACACGCAGCGTGTCGATCACGTTCTCCTCGGCGAAGAGCGGGAGCCCGGCAGCAACGCGGCCCAGCACGCGGACGTCGACGAGATCCTCTTCGTTGGCAGGGCGGGGCGCGGGCGGCACGGCGTCATCGACGAGCTTGAGCGCTCGGCTCTTCATGTCTTCGCGCCGGAGGTATCCCTTGCGCTCGAGCGCGCGCAGGTGATCGTTCACGCCGTTCGTCGATCGGATGCCCATGTACTCTCCGATCTCGCGCAGCGTGGGCGGGTAGCCGCGCTCCTCGATCGACCGTCGAATGAACTCCAGCGTCTGCTCCTGGCGCTTGGTCAAGCCCTGCATGGCCCGCACAGGATACTGAACGGGTGTTAGGACGTCAAATTCCACTGTGCCTGCTTGCGGCGGTGACGGGAAATCCAATGATTTCAGCGGCTTATAGGGAAAGTCCCACCCTGTTCTGGTTCCCGCAGCGCGTAGCGGGGCCCCGCGAGCTCAAAATTTCGACGTCACGCCGAGGAACGTGAGCTTGTCGTTCGTGGCGCGGAGTCGCGCGCCGAGCAGCTTCACGAAGTTCCAGAGCACTTCGTAGGCGAGGTCCTTGTGCAAAAAGAGCAGGTCGTCGAAGGCGTCCTTTGCCAGCACGAGCAGCCGGCAGCGCTCGTGGACGTGAGCATCGGCGGAGCGCGGCGCCTCCTCGAGCAACGCCATCTCGCCGAACACGTCCCCCGGCCCGAGCACGGCGAGCGCCTCCTCGCCCATGCCGGCGAGGTCGCGGCTGATCCGCACGCGCCCCTCGACGATGAGATACAGCTTGTCGCCCGTCTCTCCCTGCCGGAAGAGACACGTGCCCAGAGGATGCGTCTCTTCCGTCGTCACGCCGGCGATCAGCTCGAGGGCTGCTGGCTTCAGCCCCGAGAAGAGCTCCACGGTCGCGAGGTGCGCGGCTCGCTCGGACATGGACGGCGAATCTACCAGAGGCCGAGCCGAGTCGGTCGACAGTGAGAGCCGAGCTCAGCGCCGGAACGTGATCGAGAACGGGGGCGTCGTCTTCGTCACGGGTTTGCCGGTTCGATCGAGCCCGGGAACGAATGGCTTCCGCATCGCGCAGTCGCGGGCGAGCCGCCCGAAGCCGTACCCCGGGTCTTTCACCACACTCACCGACTTGGCCCGACCGTCGGGCGTGACGGTGGCGGACAACATGACCACCGCGTGATTGATGCCTTCGATGTCCGCTTCGGCCGGGAACCCGCAATCTTTCCAGCTGCGACGCGCGTCCGGCATCGCGTCGCGCGAGAGATCTCGAGGCGGTGGCGGCGCGGGGCGCGTGCCGGTGCCGCCTGGGACGCCCCCGGGCGTCGCGTGGGGGCTGCGCACCGCCGTCTTCGAGACGCCGCTCGGAGCCGTGACGCCGCCCGCGAACCGATCCGACGTCCCGGTGACGAATCCCTGATCCGTGAGGTCCACGGGTTCGTTCGGGTCGGGCTCCGCGGTCAACACTTTGCCCGCTTCGGCGGGCGCGGGCGGCGGCGGCTCGGCTTCTGCCTGGGG
>CAYYWA010000060.1:21689-21899 GCA_964475255.1 uncultured Sorangium sp. | reverse complement strand
GCGCGACGCCCTCCGACGGCGCTCCGCCGCGCGCTTCGAAAATCGCAGTCGCACCGGGCGCTCCGGTGGTTCCGCCCGGCGCCGCGCCGGCCGGGCTCGGCGCGAGCGCGAGCGCCCCGCTCGTGAACACGGCGAGCAGAACACCGAGAACGCCAATCCGTTCGACGGATCGGTATTCTCGCTTAGTTTAGTAGGGGCGGCGCGCGCCGC
>CAYYWA010000060.1:0-21679 GCA_964475255.1 uncultured Sorangium sp. | reverse complement strand
CCCTTCCGGTTCGCCGGCGGGGTTTTCTTGGTTGGGGGGGGCGGGCCCCCGCCCGCCGCCCTGCCCCTCCGACGTGAACTCGGCGGCGCCCCTCCCCGCTCGGGCACTCTGCTCGGCGCTGTCGTCCGCACGCCTCGGCGCGCTCGTGTGTCGCTCTAGCAGGCCCTCGGTGCGCGATCCCATGGAGACCCCTAGAGAATTCCGTAACGCGGGGATTTCTCGCAACGAAGATCGCTCCCCGAGAGCGCGGGCGACTCCCACTTTTCTCGCACTCCCGGCGATGCCGGCGCCGCGTTCCGTACGTTTCGCGTCGGTGCGTTCGCCTCGGCACATGCGCGTCGGCAGAGCGACGACTCGGCCCGTGCCGAGCCGATGCTCGAGCACACCTCCGTCGTCGACGAACACGAAACCGTCTGCGGTCGCATTGCGCACCCGCCGGGTATGTCAAGTGGAATCCCAAACTGGGTCACCCTGACCCAGAAGACACGATCGGCGAAATCGACCGGAAACCGATTCCAGAGGGGTTCTCTTCGGAACTTTTGGGGGGTGGCAATCGTCGCTTTGTGTCCTATGCAGCCCGCGACGATGAACCGCGGAGACGACGCCGGCCCCTCTCGGGGCCTGTACGGCACGAGCGCGCCCTCGGGCGGCCGTTCCTAGGCCGGCTCGGACGCGCGCGCGCTTCGCGGAGTACGAAGGTTCGATGCCATGCGGTACCTGTTTGCAGCGCTGGGCCTGATTGGGGTGCTGGCCGTCCTCGGCGGCCTGAAAGCTTCCCAGATCTCCCTGCTCATCGACTACGGCACTGAAATGCAGAAGGCCGGGCCGCCGCCCGAGGCCGTGGGCGCGGTCGCGGCCGAACGACAGACGTGGGAACGCACGCTCGACGCCGTGGCGAGCGTCGTCTCCGCCCAAGGGGTCGTCCTCAGCAACGAGGCCGCCGGCGTCGTGACGAGGCTCCATTTCGACTCGGGAGCGCTCGTGAAACGCGGCCAGATCCTGCTCGAGCTCGACACGAGCGTCGAGCGCGCCCAGCTCGGCTCCACGCGCGCACGGCGCGATCTCGCGGAGATCTCGGCAAACCGCTCACGCGCGCTGGTCACGTCCGGCGCGGTGGCCCGCGCAGAGGTGGATGCCAATGAGTCGTCGCTGAAGAGCCTGACGGCCGACGCGAGCGCGATTCGCGCGCAGATCGAGCGCAAGGTCGTGCGCGCGCCGTTCAGCGGCAAGCTGGGGCTCCGCGAGGTGAACCTGGGGCAATACCTCGCCCCCGGCAGTCGCGTCACCGTGCTCGAGTCGACGGAGTCGGTCTGCGTCGATTTCACGCTCCCCCAGCGAGAGGCACACCTCGTGAAGCTCGAAATGCCGGTCCGCGTGTCCCTCGACGGGCAGGACGGAGTCGCCGCCGAGGGCGTGATCAGCGCGATCGATCCGGCGATGGATCCCGTCACCCGAACCATCAAGGTGCGGGCGAGCATCCCGAACGAAACCAGCCGGCTCTTGCCCGGCATGTTCGCGCGCGTCGCGGTGGTGCTCCCCGAACGGCCCGAGGTCGTCGCCATTCCGCTGACGGCGGTCGTGCGCGCTTCGTACGGCGACTCGGTGTTCGTCGTCGAGGATCCGCCACGCGCGACCGGCGCTTCGCAGAACAAAGTCGCGCGCCAACGGTTCGTGCGCCTGGGCGAAGCGCGCGGCGACTTCGTCTCCGTGCTCGAGGGAGTGAAGGCCGGCGAGACGGTCGTCACCGCCGGCGCGTTCAAGCTGCGAAACGGCGCCCCCGTCACGATCGACAACGAAGTCGCGCTCGAGCCGAAGCTCGACCCGAAACCCGAAAATCGCTGAGAGCCCTCGGAGCCTTGCCATGCGGCTCACCGACATGTTCGTGCGGCGGCCGGTCGTCGCCATCGTCATCAACCTGGTCATCCTCATCGCGGGGCTCCAGGCGCTGCGTTCGGTCAACGTCCGGCAGTACCCGAAGCTCGAGAGCGCCACGATCTCGGTGCGCACCGTCTACGTGGGCGCCGACGCAGAGCTCGTGCGCGGGTTCATCACGACGCCGCTCGAGCGAGCCATCGCCGCCGCGGACGGCATCGACTTCATCGAGTCGCAGAGCGTTCAAGGGCTCTCCACGATCAACGCGCGGCTGAAGCTGAACTTCCCCGCGGCGAGCGCCCTCGCCGACATCAGCGCGCGCGTGAACCAGGTGCGCGCGGATCTGCCGCCGGAGGCGGAGGTCCCCGCGATCGCGCTCGAGCCCTCCGACGCGCAGGTCGCGGCGATGTACCTGAGCTTCGGCTCGGACATCCTCGAGGACAACCAGGTCACCGACTATATGATCCGGGTCGTGCAGCCGCGCCTGTCCGCCATCGAAGGCGTGCAGCGTGCGGAAGTGCTGGGCGGCCGGACCTTCGCGCTCCGGGCTTGGCTGAAGCCGGAGCGCATGGCCGCGCTCAACGTGAGCCCCTCGGCCGTCCGCGATGCCCTCGCTGCCAACAACTATCTGTCGGCGGTGGGCACGACGAAGGGCCAGCTCGTGCAGGTGAACCTCACGGCCAGCACGGACCTTCGCACCGTCGACGAGTTCAAGAAGCTCGTCGTCCGGGCGGAGGACGGCGCGTTCGTGCGGCTCGAGGACGTCGCCGACGTGGTCCTGGGGGCGGACACCTACGATCAGGACGTCCGCTTCTCCGGAAAGCCCGAGATCTTCATGGGCGTCTGGGTGCTCCCGAACGCGAACGCGCTCGACGTGATCGCGAAGGTCCGCGACGAGCTCGACATCGTCCGGTCGGAGCTACCGAGCGGGATGCGCGCGGCGATCGCGTTCGACTCGACGGACTACATCGAGAACGCCATCGACGAGGTCACGCGGACGCTGACCGAGACGGTCCTGATCGTCGCCCTCGTGATCTTCCTGTTCCTCGGCTCGATCCGCACGGTGGTGGTGCCGCTCGTCGCGATCCCGGTGTCCCTGATCGGCGCCGTGTTCTTGATCCAGGTCTTCGGGTTCACGCTGAACCTGCTCACCCTGCTCGCGATCGTGCTGTCGGTGGGCCTCGTGGTGGACGACGCGATCGTGGTCGTCGAGAACGTCGAGCGCCACGTGCGCGAGGGCATGCGGCCGTTCGAGGCCGCGCTGAAGAGCGCGCGCGAGCTGGTCGGGCCCCTCATCGCCATGACGATCACGCTCGCGGCGGTGTACGTCCCCATCGGCCTGCAAGGAGGGCTGACCGGGGCGCTCTTCCGCGAGTTCGTCTTCACGCTCGCCGGCGCCGTGTTCATCTCGGGCGTGGTCGCCCTCACCTTGTCGCCGATGATGGCGTCGCGCCTGCTCGCGGCCGGGCAGCGCGAAGGGCGGCTCGCGGGTTGGGTCCATCGAGCGTTCGAGGCCACGCGCAACGCGTATGGGCGCGCGCTCGACAAGACGCTCGGGATGCGCCCCGCGGTGTACGCGGCCTGGATCGTGCTCACGCTCGCGATCGTTCCGCTCTACATGTTCTCGCCCAAGGAGCTCGCGCCGAACGAAGATCAGGGCGCGGTCTTCACCGCGCTCGACGTGCCCGCGAACGCGACGCTCGAGCAGATCACGCCGTACACGGAGGAGGTCCAGCGCATCTTCTCCTCCGTCCCCGAGTACGCGCAGAGCTTTCAGATCACCTTCCCCAACGCCGGCTTCGGCGGCGCCTTGATGAAGCCGTGGGACCAGCGCGAGCGCAGCATCTTCCCGGTGCACGCGGAGCTCGCGGCGAAGACGCAGGGGATAACCGGCATCCGCGCGCCGGTGTTCTTGCCGCCCGCCCTGCCGAGCGCCGGGTTCTTCCCCGTGGAGCTGGTGATCGCTTCGACCGCCTCCCACGAAGAGCTGCTCCGCCACGCCGAGCGGCTGGTGCAAGTGGCGATGGAGAGCGGGCAGTTCGCGTTCCCGCCGATTCTGGACGTGCGCATCGATCAGGCGAAGACGGAGCTCGTCATCGACCGCGACAAGGTGGCGTCGATGGGCCTCACGCTGCAACAGGTGGGCAGCGATCTCTCGGCGGCGCTCAGTGGGAACTTCGTCAACCGGTTCAACATCGACGGGCGCAGCTACAAGGTCATCCCTCAGATCGAGCGCGCCGGCCGGCTGACGCCCGAGCAGCTCCAAGAGATCCACGTCACGGGCCCGAACGGCACGCTCGTTCCCCTGAGCGCCTTCGCGACGCTGCGTGGGGAGGTCGAGCCCCGCTCGCTGAACCGCTTCGAGCAGCTCAACGCGGTGAAGCTCTCCGGCGTCGCGACGCAATCGCTCGAGGGCGCCCTGACGGTGCTCGAAGAGGAAGCGAAGAAGCTCCTGCCGCCCGGCTCGCGCGTCGACTACACGGGGGAGTCGCGCCAGCTCCGGCAGGAGGGCGGAAAGTTCCTGCCCGCCATGGCCCTCGCGGTGGTGTTGATCTTCCTCGCGCTCGCGGCTCAGTTCAACTCGTTCCGCGACCCGCTCGTCGTCCTCGGCGGCTCGGTGCCGCTCGCCATGTTCGGCGCGCTGATCTTCACGTTCCTCAAGTTCGCGGGGCCGCCCGGGCTCGCCTTCCCGCTCACGGAGGGCTGGACCACGACGCTCAACATCTACTCCCAGGTCGGGCTGGTCACGCTGATCGGGCTCATCGCCAAGAACGGCATTCTCATCGTGGAGTTCGCCAATCAGCAGCAGGCGGCCGGGCTCGGCAAGCTCGAAGCCGTGCGCGCGGCCGCGCTCACCCGCTTTCGCCCGATCCTCATGACGACGATCGCGACGGTCTTCGGTCACTTCCCGCTGACGCTCGTCAGCGGTCCCGGCGCGATGGCCCGCAACTCGATCGGCATCGTGCTCGTCGGCGGCATGGCCATCGGCACCCTGTTCACGCTCTTCGTGGTCCCCTCGCTCTACGTCTTGATCGCCGCGAACCGAAACGAGCAGCGCCAAGCGGAGGCCCCGATCGTCGGTGCGCCCGCGACCGCCGCGTGATCGCCTCGGCAACGTCGACTCGAAGCGCGCGGTGTGCCTCGTGCGCAGGGGCGGCACGCGCCGCCCTCCCCGCCGAAGTGAGCTCGGCAGGGCTCCTCCCCACGCGGGCACTCTGCTCGCCGCTGTCTCGCGCGTGGTTCGGTGCGTTCCTGGCCGTTCGTGGCTTAAACGTCGAGCAGATCCCGCGCGTCGAAGCCCATGAGGTAGAGCAGGGTATCGAGCCGGTCGTGGTAGTTCAGGCTCATGTGGGCGACCTCTTGGAGCTTGGGCTTGGCGCGGAAGGCGATCCCCAGCCCGGCGGTCTGGAGCATGAGCATGTCGTTGGCGCCGTCACCGACGGCCACGGTCTGTTCGAGGCGGCAGTTGTAGACCTGCGCCATGTCCTTCAAGACCTGCGCCTTGCGCTCGCCATCGACGATGCTGCCGCGCACGCGCCCGGTGAGCTTGCCCTCACGGATCTCGAGCTCGTTCGCGAAGGCGAAGTCGAGCCCGTAGCGGCGCTTCAGCTCGTCGACGAACACGGTGAAGCCGCCGCTGACGAGGCCAATGCGGAAGCCGAGCGTGCGCAGGGCGCGCACCAGGCGATCGGCCCCGGGCGTGAGCTCGATGCGATCCATCAAGGTCATGGCCCGCTCGAGCGAGAGGCCCTCGAGCAGCTTCACGCGCTCGGTGAGCGCCTGACGGAAATCGAGCTCGCCGCGCATGGCCCGGGCCGTGATGTCCGCGACCTGCTCTTTGCAGCCCGCGAGCTCCGCCAGCTCGTCGATGAACTCGCCTTGCACGAACGTGGAGTCCACGTCGAGGCACACCAGGCGCTTGATGCGCCGGAACAGGTCGTCCTTCTGCGCGGCGAGGTCGACGCCGAGCTCCGCACCCATGCTCAGGAAGGCGCCGCGGAGCTCCGCGAGCTCCGTGTCCGTGAACGTCGAGCCGGGCGGTAGGCTCGCGATGAGCTCGAGCCCGGTGAGCTCGCGCACGCTGAGGGAGCGGATCTCGCGGATGTTCATGCCCTTCTCGGCCATGAAGCCCGTGATCCGCCCCGCGGCGACGCCGTTCGCCAGCGGACCGAGAACCGTCACGCACAAGGCCGACGGGGTCGTGTACGAGGGATCGATCCGCGGTCCCCGGAACGGCGTGACCTCGAAGCGCATCCCGAGCTCGGTCGCCTCGAACAGCAGCCGGCGAAACGCGCGCGAGTTCTGCGGGATGTTCACGATGGCCGAAAGCACCAGGTACCCGTGCAGCACGGACTGGCCGATATCGACCAGCTCGGCGTTGTCTTCGGCGATGATGCGCATGAGGCGCGCGGTCACTCCGGGTCGGTCCATGCCGGCCACGTGGAGCACGATGCGATCGGGATGCTCTTCGGAAGTCATCGGAACGGCGATGGTGTAGTGGCAGCCGCGCTCGATAACAATCGTCGGATGAGCGCCGGTCGTGGGGGGCGGCCCCCGACGCACCCGGGTCGGCCCCTCGCGGGAGTCGCGGCGAGCCTCCCCTTCGGGGTGGGCGCCGCGGAGGGGCGTCCAAAACCGCCCGTATTTTGCGGCTTTTGACAGCAAACGCGAGTGGCCGCAGGCTTTCCCCGTGAGAAACGCGGTCGCGCTGCTCCTCCTCGCTTCCCTGGGCTGCTCCTCCGAGGCTCTCGACTCCCCCGACGACCCGCAAGGACCGTCGGCCGACAGTACGGCCGTTGCCCTCGGGACCGGGGACGGGAGCCCCGAATCCATGGAGCTCGTGACCCTGTTCACGCCCACGGGAGAGCTCTCCGCGACCGCCCTCGCCTTCGACCCGCTCCGAAGCGGCGAGCTCTGGGTCACCTTGCGTCGCTTTCCGACGGATGCCCCCTGCACCATGACCGTCACGACGGGGTGCGCCGCCCTCATCGGCGAGGTCGCGCTGATCCAGGACGCAACCGGCGACTCTCCAGAGGTCACTATGAAGGAAGACGGGAACGCCTGGCACTTCATGCGGCGTCCCACCTCCATTGCGTTCGGCACGAACGGCAACCTCGCGACCTGCGGCGAGGCGCGCACCGCGAACTACGAAGATCAGCCGTCGAACTACAACGGCCCGACACTCTGGTCCTCCGACCCGGCGATCTTCGGCGTGCCGCCGAAGCCCGGGCAGAACGGCACGCATCTCGACATGTTGCACGAGACCCCGTTCTGCATGGGCATCGCCCACGAACGGGACAACGTCTACTGGACCTTCAACGGGGAGCTCGGGGCGCTCGATCGCTACGACTTCAACGAGCCGCATCAAATCGGGGGCGAGGACCACGCCGACGGCGAGCTCTTCCGCTACGTCGAAGGCGCGGTCGCGCGGACGCCGGAGATCCCGAGCCACCTCGCCTATGACCAGGAAGAGCGGGTGCTCTACGTCGCGGACACCGGCAATGGGCGCGTCGCGCGCCTCGACGCCACGGGGGGCGAAGAGAGCGGCGTCATCGACACGAACGAGCACATTCACAAGGCCGTGCAGATGAGCGGCGTGACGCTCGAGGATTTCGTGCCGCCGGGCACGCTGGAGACGCCGAGCGGGCTCGTGTTCCACGACGGGCACCTCTACGTGACCGACAACGCAACGAGCCGCATCTACGCCTTCGATCGGTCCGGAGCGCTCGTGCGCTCGCTCGACACGGGGCTCCCGTCCGGCTCCCTCGCCGGCATCGCCATCGGTCCCGATGGGCGGGCCTACCTCTCCGACCTCGTTACGGGCAAAGCGTACCGGATCGAGCCACTCTGAGGCGAACCGGAGCTCAGCGCTTGCGCGCGAGCAACAGGCCGTCCCCGACGGGGATCAGCGACGCGTCCACGCGCGGATCCTGCGCGGCGAACGCGTTGAGCTCGCGGATGGCGCGCGTCGAGGCGTCGTTCTCGCGCGGATTGGCGACCCTGCCGTCCCAGAGCGCGTTGTCCACCGCGATGATGCCGCCAGGACGCAGCAAGTCGAGGCAGCGCTCGTAGTACTCGCGGTAGGCCTCCTTGTCCGCGTCGATGAACGCGAAATCGAAGCTCTTCGCTTGTCCGGAGGCGAGCAACGCCGCGAGCGTGTCGAGCGCAGGGCCGAGCCGCAGCTCGATCTTGTGCGCGACCCCAGCCTGCTCCCAGTACCGCCGCGCGATGCCCGTCCACTCCTCGCTCACGTCGCAAGCAACGAGCCGCCCGTCGTCCGGCAGCGCGCGGGCGACGCTGATCGAGCTGTACCCGGTGAACACGCCGATCTCGAGGCAGCGCCGCGCGCCGATCAGCGACACGAGCCAGGCCATGAAGCGCCCCTGCTCGGGCGAGATCTGCATGCCCGCGTTCGGCATGCGCGCCGTCTCTTCGCGCAGCGCCGAGAGCGGCGGCGGCTCCGGCTGAAACCCGTAGAGGTAGTCGTAGAGCTCGGAAGAGAGACCGAGAGAACGCGACGACATGTCAGGCCTTCTTCTCCCACGCGGCCGCGAGGGCGCGGCTCTCGGAAGCCCGCGGAACGGGAGTGCTCGTCCCCTCCAGCAACGACTCGGGCGAGGCGTCGATCGGCAGCGCCACGACGCGATTTCGGCCGCTGCGCTTGGCGGCGTAGAGCGCGGCGTCCGCGCGCCGGAGCAGGTCTTCACTGCTGTCGCGCCGCTTGTGCGGATCGAAGACCGTGCATCCCACGCTGAGCGTGATGCGCTCGGGCCCCCGCTCCTCGGGTGTGAGGCTCTCGATCTGTTGACGCAGGCGCTCCGCGACGAGACGCGCCGACTCGAGGCCGGCGTCCGCGATGAGCGCGACGAACTCCTCCCCGCCGTAGCGCCCCACCGTGTCCTCGGGACGCAGCGCCGAGCGCAAGCTCCCCGCGATGACGGCGAGCACGCGATCCCCGACGTCGTGGCCGTAAAGGTCGTTGATCGACTTGAAATGGTCGATGTCCATGAACAAGACGCCGAAGCGGCTGCGCCCCTGGCAGCGCTCGTTCATCGCCCGCTCGAGGGAGCGTCGGTTCAAGACGCCCGTGAGGGGATCGATCTGAGCATCCTTCTGCAACAGGTCGCGCTCGCTGCGCACGCGCTGCAAGACGTCGAGCATCCGGCGATTGCGAAGCTGCAAACGGACCCGCGCCAAGAGCTCGAGCGGACGCTCCACGTCGGCGACATAATCGTCAGCCCCCGCGGCGAGTCCCTCCGCGACGCTGCGATCGTCCGCCGACCGACCTACGAGGATGACGAGCGGCTGCGCGAGCGTGTCCCCGTTGCGGAGGTCCCCCACGATGTCGGTCACCGTCCGCCCCGGCACGTCCGCCGAGGCGATCACGAGGTCGAGCCGGCGCTCGGCGTCCGCGCGACCGAGCTCGGCGGGCGCGTCCACGACGACGACTTCGAAACCCTCGCGTTCGAGGAGGGTCCGGAGCGTTTCGCGGCGCGTTGGGTCGGGATCGACGACGGCGATCCGCCCCGGCCGCTCAGGAGGTGCGGCGGAACGCCGCACCGACTCCGGAACCCCTCGGGCCATGCCCTCAGGACTCCGGCCGATACTCGGGTGGGGTCGCGGAACCGTCGCCGAAAAAGAACTTTTCGCACTCGGTCATCCAGATCCGCTGCCCATCCTCACTGGTGAGGTCGAGGCGGAACTCGTTGATGAGCATCTTCGAGTGCTCGAGCCAGGTTCGCCACCCTTCCTTCGATACGTTGTCGAAAACGCGTTGGCCGAGCGGGCCCTTGAACGGAGGCCGATCGAGCCCTTCGGCGTCGCGACCCAGATGAACACAATGAACGATGCGCGCCATGCGTCGCAAGAATCTGGCGGCGCGCTCCCGCGGCGTCAACACCCCTGATGCCGTCGCTGGTCACTCCCTCCCGTCGCTCCGTCGCAGATCGCAGCGTGGGTGCGCGCTCCGTCGCGAAGCGCCGCACCCAATCGCCCGCGCGGCGGCTCAGAGCCGTGCGGGATTCTTCTCGTCTTTCTTCTCGTCCTTCTTTTCGTCGCCGCAGCTCGGCTTGTCGATGGAAGCCGCGAACGACGGAGCCGCGACGCCGAGAACGAGCACACCGGAGAGGACGGAGAGGAGCAGAGACTTCATGCGGCGGATCCTTGAGCCGGTCGCGACGGGTGTCAAGGCGCAGCCCTCGGCACACCGCGCGTGCCCTCGCGCCCTGAATGCAGATCGCCCACGTAGGGCTGCTCCACCGCGAGACGGAAGCGCTCCGTTCCGCGCCAGAACTCCGCGGAAATGACGCGCACCTGACGCGCCCGCGCCGCGATGACCCGCTCGACGGCGCTCTCCACCGACGTCACGGGCGCGCCAAGCACGGACGTGATCACGTCCCCGTCGCGCATTCCCACGCCCAGTGCACTGACTCCGGAAAGACGCAGGCCTGCTGGACGCGCTCCGTGGGCGGCCACTGGAGTCGCTGTCGGCACGACGCCGCGCTCCGCCAGCGCGAGCACGGTGCGCTCGGACAAGTAGACGACGCGCTCGCCAGGAGGACGCTCGGGCTCCTTGCGGCGCTGTCGCTTGGCAGCGCGGGCGGCCCCGCGTTTTTCCTTTGCGGATTCGTCTTTCGGCGCCTCCAGCGCGGGCGACGCCTCGGGAGCTTCGGGCGGCGCCGGCGGCGGATTCGGCGCAGGGGGCGGCGCGTCCCTCAGAGCGCGCGTACGCAGCAGCGCGCCCGCCAGCGCCGCGGCGCGTCCCACCGCCTCCCCGAGGACGTCAGCGGTGCGGTACGAGAGCGCGAGCACGCCGATCGGCACCGCGCCGAACAGAACGAGCGCCGAAAGCACGCGCCGCGCCACTCGGCCAGCATATCACCGCGCCCGTCGGCGCTCCGCCTCGTTGGGACGACTACTGTCGGACGCGCCAGTTGCCCTGGAAGGTCCGGCCGATGTCGTCACACGTCGCGTCGGTCACGATGAGCTCGGGGCGCGCTCCCGTGCAGTAGACGATCGTGTTCTGACGAAAGGTGCGCCCGATGTGGATCGATTCGTCCCGGTCGATGCCGTGGACGAGCCAGGCCGGCTCGCGCCACACGCCGTCTGGGTCTTCGTCGTAGCCGATGCAGTGCTCCACGCGATATCCGCCGAAGACGAGCAGATCGCGGAGGACCTGGTGGCGCGACTCGTTGACCCGCCGAGGCAGGAGCATGCTCCGCGGGTTGTAGGCCGTGAGCAGCGCGAAGTCTCGCCGGAGGATCTCCGGGAGCGCGGCCACGTCTTTGACGAGCTCTCCGTCGAGAGACGCGCGCACGATGCCGTTCTCGGTGGGAAACTCGTAAACGGTCGCGAAATAGGAACGCAGCTGAGTCGGATCCACGCCGCGGAGCTTATAGCACGCCTTCTCAGGTCCTGAAGCGGTAGCCCACGCCGCGAACCGTGAGCAAGTAGCGGGGCTCCGTCGGGTCGCGCTCGAGCTTGTTCCGGAGCTGGAGCACGAAGTTGTCGATCGTGCGCAGGGTGCCGTGATGGCCTTCGCCCCAGACCTGCTTCAGGATCTCTTCGCGGGACAGCGCGCGATTCGAGGCCTCGACCAGGCACCAGAGCACGTCGAACTCGGTGGCCGTGAGGCTGACGGGCTCGCCCTCGCGAAACACCTCGCGCGTCGCGGCGTTGATCTCGAGCTCCCCGGCGCGCACGACCCCCTCCCCCTTGCTCCGCGCGATGCCGTCTCGGCGGAGCACCGCCTTGACCCGCGCGAGCAGCTCCGCGAGGCCGAAGGGCTTGGTGATGTAGTCTTCGGCGCCGAGCTCGAGGCCCATCACCTTGTCCATCTCGGCGCCGCGCGCGCTCAGCATCACGATCGGGACGGTCTCACCGCGAGCGCGCAGGGCACGCACGAGCTCGAAGCCGTTCACCTTGGGTAGCATCACGTCCACGATCGCGAGATCGATCCCGCCCGCGAGCGCCCGGGCGAGGCCGGCTTCGCCATCGAAGGCGACGCTCACCTCGTACCCTTCCGCGCGCAGGTTCATCTCGAGCCCGAGCGTGATGCTCTCGTCGTCCTCGACGATGAGAATGTGTTTCCTTCCGTTCGATGTCCCCATGCCGCTCCTCACTCGCGTGCGCCACGCGGAAGGACGAGCGTGAACGAGCTGCCACGCCCCTGGGTGCTCTCGAGCTCCACGCGCCCACCGTGAGCCCGCACCACGTGCTTCACGATGGCGAGGCCGAGGCCCGAGCCCTCACGCTCGCGCGAGAGGCGATCGTCCACCCGGTAGAACTTCTGGAAGATGCGCTTGTGCTCGACCTTGGGGATGCCCGCGCCGTTGTCGCGCACCGTGACGCGCACGTGTTTGCCGTTCGGCTCGGCGAACAGCTCGATCCGCGCCGGATCGCCGCCGTACTTGTACGCGTTCGTCAGCAGGTTGAAGAGCGCGTCGGAGACGGCCCCGCGATCGGCGTGCACCGTGATCGACTCGGCGGGGAGCTCCACGTGCAGGTCGACCGGGCGGCGCTGGCGCACGGGCTCGAACGCCTCCACGGCGGTCTGGACGATGGACCGGAGGTCGGTCTCCCGCATCACGAACTCGCGCCCGCCGCTTTCCATGCGCCCCCAGTCGAGCAAGCGATCGATGAGCTCCTGGAGCCGCGAGCTCTCCCGCCCGAGCGCGGCGATGCAGGTGCTCTCCGCCTCGGCATCGCCGCGCCGCAAGGCGAGCGTCTCGGTGAACAGGCGGATCGACGTGAGCGGAGTCCGGAGCTCGTGCGACACCTTCGAGACGAAATCGCTCTGCAGCCGCGAGAGGTTCGCCTCCCGACGCACGAACACCCACACCAGCACCACGCCCGTCGCCGCTGCCCCGCTCAGCGCCATCACCAAGATGCCGAGCAACAGGTTCAGCTTCGCCTCCCCCAAGAACAACAGGATCACGCCCACCGCCAAGAGCAGGAACGTCGGCACCACCACGAGTGCCACGAGCAAAATCACGATGCGGCGGTAACCGAGCGCCGCCAGATCGCGGGAGGCCATCGCCGGAATTATACTCTTCCCGGGCTCCCGACCTCGGCCCAAGCGGCCGGGCGCCCGACGCCGGGAGCGCGCCGCCCGCTCTCCGGCGGCCGTCACGGCCCGAGCCCTGGGCGGCCACGGCCGGCGGAAGACAGCCGGCGAGCATCCGGGTTGCCCCCGGACCCGGCCCGGGTGTCCCCGATGCTCTGTCTCCCGTCTCGGCGGTCCCCACGCATCCGACGAACGGCAACGACCTCGGGCGCACGGCCGGGCGCTTCGACGAGATCCCAAAGCGGGACGCCGGGCTCGCAGACTCGGCCGAGCGCGAGAAGATCGCGGCCGGGCGCAACACTTGCGCGCTCCGTTCGGAGCCGGAGCGAGTCGCGGCGCGCTCTCTCGGCGAAACGCTGGTGGACGCGCATCCGCGACGAGCATCACCCCCTGGTATGCAGCGTGCAACGTGCATCACGGAGCCGAGCCGCTCATCCGGCTCAAAAGGAGATCCATGCGAAACCCGCTGCAGATCACGTTCCGAGACATGCCCTCCTCTCCCGCTCTGATCGCGAAGATCGAAGCGCGCGTCGAGAAGCTCGAGAGAATCTGTGGTCGCATCACGAGCTGCCGCGTCGTGGTCCAGGCGCCGCACAGGAGCCAGCACAAGGGCGGGCTCTTCACGATCACGATCGAGCTCAGCTGTCCGGGCGCCGAGATCCTCGCGAGTCGTGACGCGGGCCGCAATCCCGCTCACGAGGACGCCTACGTCGCCGTCCGCGACGCCTTCGACGCGGTGGAGCGTCGCCTCGAGGACTCGATCCGCCGTCGGCGCGAAGCACGCGTCAGCCGCACCGTCGGCGCGTAGCCCGTCACACGTCGAGATCGAGGACGAGGGCGCGCAGCAGCTCGGCGACGCTCGTGGCCTGCGCGGGACAGCCGCGCGGGCGATGGGGGGCGTCGCCGTCTGCGATCTGCGCGACCTGGCCGAGGATGATGCCCTCGTCCGCCGCGATCTCGATGAGCGAGCGCAGGTCGTAGTACACGTCCATGTCGTCCGGAGCGAGCCGGAGCGCGGCGCGGACGTAGAAGCCGAGCAGGTGCGTCCACGCGGTGCCTTGGTGATAGGCGACCTCGCGTTCGGCGGGGCTGCCCTCGAAGTGCGCGGCGTAGCGCGGATCGTTCGGCGAGAGGCTCCGAACGCCGTGGGGCGTGAGCAGCTCGGAGCGGACGCGTTCGACGATTTCCTGAGCTTGCCAGTCTTCGAAGAGGTCGGGATCGACCGCGAGCGCGATGAGCGCGTTCGGGCGGATGCTGGCGTCGGCCCAGGCGTCCGCGCCGTCGCGCGCCTCGCTCACGCAGTCGTAGGGGTAGTCGGTCTCGGAGCACCAGAACCGGGCACGGAACGCCGCGCGAGCACGCGCCGACGCCACCGTGGCGCGATCGGCGAGCCGTGAGTCCCCGTAGGCTCGGGCGAGGCGCGCGAGCGTGTCGGTGCCGCGCGACCAGAGCGCCTGGTGCTCGACGGCAAGCCCCGCCCGCGGCGTGACCAGGTTCTGCCCGACGCGCGAGTCCATCCAGGTGAGCGCGAGGCCCGGCGCGCCCGTCGCGACGAGCCCGTCCGCCGAGAGCCAGACGTAGCGGCGGATCTTGCCCTGCACCCGCAAGAACGCGCGCACGAGCGCGGGGTAGAGCAGTGTCTTCAACACCGGGGCGTCCGCGCCGAACGAACGCTCGATTTCGCGAGCGAGCTCGAACAACCACAGCGTCGCATCGGGCAGCGGCTTGCTCCGCTCGCGGCGCGAGCTCGGGAGGCGCTCGGGGAGCAGCCCCGCATGCTGCACGGACAGGAGCGTGCGGAGCGCGCGCTCGCACAGATCGAGCCGCCGCCGCGCGAGGTGCAGGCCCGGCATGGCGAGAACCCAGTCGCGGACGAGCACCGAGTGCCACGGATAGCCGGCGATCACCGTCGGGCGCTCGGCCGCGTCGAGGCAGAACTGGTCGGCCGCGACCGAGAGCGCTCGGACGACCTCGGGGCAATCCTCGTCGGGATCCTGGGCGCGGAGCGCGGCGCACGCGGCTTCGATGAGCTCGCCTGGCGGCGCCGAAGGGAGGGAGCCGACGCTGATGGTGAGGTGCACGGTCTTTCCGGGCTCGAGCGCCATCTCGAAGATACCCGGCGTCCAGATGTCCTCCTGGAACGCGATGCCGTCGCTGCGGTCGGCCAAATACTCGAAGCGACGCCACCAGTCCGGCGACCCCATGAACATGCCGACGTGACCGAACACGACCGGGGGCAGCTCGGGGACGGGGCGCATCTCGACGGCTCCCGGCTTGAGCGAGAGCACCTGCATCATCCCGCCGTGCTCCTGAACGAGCTTGTCGACGGGTCGCATCGGCATGAGCGGGCGCACCTGGAGCAACGCCTGGGTCGGGCCGTCCCAGCGGTAGCTGAACACGGCCGCGTTCCGGCCGCGGACGAGGCACAGCGTCCGCTCCAGCGTGTGCTGGCCGAGGCGGAAGACCCAACGCGGGATCGGATCGATGGCGAACCGCTCGAGCTGCCGGTATCCGGGCGTCGGGGCGACGTTGGGGAACTGATGCGTCGCGATGCGGTACGTCTTTCGCTCCGACTCGACCCACACGGTGGTCTCCGCGTGGCTCATGATCACGTGGCGGCCGAGCGGGGGCGGAAGCGCGGCCACGAGCACGCCGTGGTGGCGCCGGGTGTGCATGAGCGCGATGGTGCTCATCGCGTACGCGCCCGCGCCGTTGGTGTGCAGCCACTCGCGCTCGGCGGCCGCGAGCTGCCCGTGCGTCTCCACGCAAGGCCACGGTCCGTCGTACGACGGCCGATAGTCGCTCCCGGGGCGAACCTTCACCCGGCCGCCCTCCGCGCGCGGAGCTCGGCTTCCGCCGCGGCCCGCATCTCGGCTCGCGGCGCGCGCACGTCGAGCCAAATCTCGAGCGCGAGCGCCGCTTGCTCGACGAGCATGCCGAGCCCGTTCTCGGCACGGAGACCGCGCTCGCGCGCGCGCAGCATGAACTCGGTCTCCGGAGGGGTGTACACGAGATCGTAGGCGACCGCGTGACTCGGCAGCGCGCTCCAGGGCACGATGTCCGCCACGACGGCGCCCGGATCTTTGCCCTGCATTCCGGCGCTCGTCGCCTGAACGACGATGTCGGCCGCGCTCGCGAACGCGGCGACCGGGTCGCTCTCGCCGTTCGGGCTCGCGCCGGGCCACGGGAGGACCTCGCTGCCGAGAGCCGTGAAGTCCGCCGCTCGCGGCCAGGGCTCGCGCGGAACGGCGGCCGAGAACCGGCGCGCCGTCACGGCCACGGAGCGCGCTCCGACGACGTGCGCCGCCACGACCGCCGCGAGCGCGGCACCGCCGCTCCCTAGGACGAGCACGCGCCGAGCGCCGGGAGCGAGGGCGGAGAGCTCGGCGGCGAGCCCCTCCACGTCGGTGTTGGAGGCGCGGACACGCCCGCTCGCCGTCCGCGACAGGACGTTCGCGGCGCCGACGCGCTCGGCGCTCGCGTCCACCTCGTCCGAGAGGCGGAGCGCCGCGCGCTTCCAAGGGATGGTGACGTTCGCTCCGCGGATCGCGCCCTCACGGATGGCGCGCACGCGCGTCGCGAGCACCGCTTCGTCCGGCACGTCCACGAGCTCGTAACGGTGCGGGAGGCCGAGCGCCCGATACGCGCCGCCGTGAATCGCCGGGGAGAGCGAGTGGCCGACGGGGTGCCCGAACAGGCAGAAGCGCAGGCTCACGCGCGGCCCTCCTCGTCGTCGTGGACGCGCTGGACCTCCGTCGCGAGCCGTCCTTCCGACAGGCGAACCTCGATGCGCTCGCCCGGGCGGACGTCCCGAGCGCGGATCAGCGCGCGCCCGTCCGAGCCGAGCGCGATCGCATAGCCGCGGCCGAGCACCGCGAGCGGCGAGAGCGCGTCGAGCTTGTGGACGCGTTCGCCGAGCTGGGCGCGGGACGCGCGGAGCGAGAGCGTCATCGCCGCGCGCAGCCGGCTCGACAGCGGCCCGAGCTCGGCCCGGCTCGCGAGGATCACGGCGCGCGGGTGACGCGCGAGCAGGCGCGAACGCAAGCCCGACGCCGCGTGCCGCTGGCGAGCGATCGTTCGGGACAGCCGCGACCGCAAGCGGAGCTCGAGCTCGTCGAGGTCGCGCTTGCGCTCCGCGAGCAAGAAGCGCGGATCCGACATGCGGGCCCGCAAGCGATGCACGTCCGAGCGGGCGACCACCACGCGGTGACGCATGCAACGCACGAGCGCCGCCTGACAGCGCGCGAGCTGCTCACGCCGTTGCGCCGCGTCGGGCACGACGAGCTCGGCGGCTTGCGACGGCGTGGCCGCGCGGCAGTCGGCGACGAGATCGGCGAGCGAGACGTCGATTTCGTGCCCCACCGCGCTCACGACCGGGACGCGCATCGCGGCCAAGCGGCGCACGACGCGCTCGTCGTTGAACGCCATCAGGTCATCGACGGAGCCGCCGCCCCGACCGACGATGATCACGTCGACGCCCGGATAGCGCTCGATCGCGTCGAGCGCCCGGAGCAGGCTCTGCACCGCCCCGTCGCCTTGCACCTGGGCGGGCGCGAGGACGAGCCGCACGCGACCACGACGGAACGCCACCGTCCGGATGTCCGCGAACGCCGCGCCGGAGGCGCTGGTGACGACCCCGACGACGGCCGGATCCGCCGGCAGCGGGCGCTTGCGGCTCGGCGCGAACAACCCCTCGGCGGCGAGCTTCTTCTTGAGCTCCTCGAGCGCGAGCAGGAGCGCGCCGCGCCCGGCCGGACGCACGCGCTGCCCCACGAGCTGCAGCCTGCCACGCGGCGCCCACACCGTGGCGCGCCCGAAGAGCTGGATGCGGGCACCGTCGACGAGGGAGCGGCGCGCCCGCATCGCGTCGAGCTTGTAGAGCACGCACTCGATGATCGCGTCCTCCTCCTCGTCCTTGAGAGTGAAGTAGACGTGGCCGCTGGTCGCCCGCTTGAGCGAGCCGATTTCGCCCTCGATCCAGTAGTTGGCGCTCGCGGATTCGACGGCTCGACGCAGCCGGCGGTCGAGCTCCGCGACGCTGAGAACGGTTTCTTCGCTCCCGCCGCTCACGGCCGCGTCTATAGCACTCCTCTAGAGCAAAAAGCGCCGAACCATACGGAACCCGCGCCGAGCAGAGCGGCTCACGTGGGGCCCGACCCCCGCCGAGTTCGTTGCAGCGAAGGGGGAAGCGCGGGCCGCGCCCGCAAAACGAGGCGAGAACGCGGCCGAGTCGACGGTCCGGCCTCCAATCGTGCTCGCGCACGGAGCGGCAGACCTCCTTGTGCCCCGTTCTCCCGAAAGCTGCGCGCGCCCGTCCGCCGCACGGGCGGCCGTCCGGCGCCTTGACATTTTTCGGCACCGCGCGAAACGTGAAGCTCGGAGCGCGCGTGCTGAAGAAGGTCCTGATCGCGAACCGAGGTGAGATCGCGGTGCGCATCGCCCGGACGCTTCGCGAGCTCGAAATCGGGTCGGTGGCGGTGTTCACGGAGGCGGACCGAGCCGGCCATCACCTGCGCTTCGCCGACGAAGCCGTGCCGCTCGGAGACGACCCGCGGGCGTACCTCGACGTCGAGCGCATCGTCGACGCCGCACGGAGCGCCGGCGCCGACGGTTTGCATCCGGGGTACGGGTTTCTCTCCGAAAACGCCAAGCTCGCGGAGGCCTGCGAGCGAGCCGGCATCACGTTCGTGGGGCCGCCCGCTTCGGCCATTTCGGCGATGGGGAGCAAGCAGCGCGCCCGCGCCGCGGCGACGGCGGCCGCTGTCCCGGTGGTGCCCGGCGGCGGCGCCGACTCGCTCGACGAAGCCCGCGCGTCGGCCGCGCGCGTCGGCTATCCCGTGCTCGTGAAGGCCGTGGACGGCGGCGGCGGCAAGGGGATGCGCCGTGTCGAGAGCGAGGCGGAGCTCGCCGCCGCGCTCGAGCGCACGCGCAGCGAGGCGCTCGCCAGCTTCGGCAGCGACGCCGTGTACATCGAGAAGGCGCTCGAGCGGCCGCGCCACGTCGAGATCCAGGTGCTCGGCGACAAGCACGGCACCCTCGTGCCTCTGTTCGAGCGCGACTGCTCGATCCAGCGCCGGCACCAGAAGGTCGTCGAGGAGACGCCCTGCCCCGTATTGGCCGCGAGCACGCTCGACGCGATGAGCGAGGTGGCGCTGCGCATCTCACGCGCGATCGGCTACTTTTCCGCGGGAACGTGCGAGTTTCTGCTCGACGCCGACGGCGCGTTCTACTTCCTCGAGATGAACACGCGGCTGCAGGTCGAGCACCCGATCACCGAGCTCGTCACCGGGCTCGACTTGGTGGAGCAGATGGTGCGCGTGGCCGCCGGCGAGAGCATCGCGCCCACGCCGCCACCGCGCCGCGGCGCCGCGATCGAGGTGCGCGTCTACGCCGAAGATCCCGAGCAGGCGTTCTTTCCGAGCCCGGGGACGATCGAGTACCTCGCGGAGCCCGGCGGTCCCGGTGTGCGCGTGGACAGCGGCGTCGGGCTCGGTTCCGTCGTCGGCTCCGACTACGATCCGCTGCTCGCCAAGCTCGTGGTCTTCGCCGACGATCGCCCGCGCGCCGTCGCCCGCCTCGCCCGCGCGCTCTCCGAGTACGCGATCCTCGGCGTCACGACGAACCTCTCGTTCTTGCAGAACGTCGTCACCGACGCGGCGTTTCGTCGCGGCGACTACGACACGAGCTTCGTCGAGGGCCGCCCGGAGCTCCGCTCCCCGCGGCTCACCCGCGACGAGCAGGAAGCGCTCGGCGTCGCGCTCGCCGCGCTCGAGCACGATCGCCCCTCGATGCCCCGGCGGTCGACGCCGGATCGCCTCTCTCCCTGGGTCCTCGCGGAGCGGGCGCGTCTGCGCTGAGCGCTGCCTCGCGCGGCCTCGAGCGCTCAGAACCGCTGTCCCGGCCTGCGCCGATTCCGTCCCCCGCGGTACCGCGAGGCGAGCGCGGCGTAGTCGAGGGCCGGGGGGCGCTCCTCGGGCTCGCTGGCGAGGCGGGGCGTATCGAGCTCGAGCTGGCGGACGGCTTGGCGGAGCCCTTCGATCGGCAACGCGGAGGAGCCGAGGACGCCGAGCGCTCGCGCGAGCTCGCTCGGGGCAGCACCCGTCGCGTGGCCGCGCCGGACGAGATCGACGTAGCTGCGGGCGATGGCGTCCGGCGAAAAACCGTGCTGGTCGAGGAACTCGCCGGCGATGCGAAGCACGGCCGCGCTGGAGAGCACGCCCCGCTCGAGGAGCACGAAGGCCGCTTGCAGGTAGTTGTAGAACGGGACGAGGCGCGAGCCGTAGAGCCGGAACCTGCTCGGTGGCGTCTGATTGTCGAGGTGGATCAGGATGCGATCGACGACCGGCACGCGCGGCACTTGCGCGAGCGCCTGGCGGCACGCCACGACCGTGGCCTCGTAGGCGCGTCCGGCGCGCAGCACGCGCTCGAGCTCTCTGCTCGTCACCACGCCGGCACAGAGATCCGCGTAGAGCGAGTAGACGAACGCGTCGGACTCCGAGTCGTCCCCGACGAGCACTTCGCGCGGGGTCGGTCCCGAATCGAGGCGCCGCTCGTCCCGCGCGCGCGCCTTGAGCAGCTCGGGCAGCTTGTAGCCGAGCTGATCGCGCAGCGCTTGAAACCGCAAGAAGAGCAGGTTCGACAGGTTGGGCTTGAGCGTGAGCTCGTTCCAGCGCACGCCGTCGAGCGCGAGCTTGGCGATCAGCTTGCGCCGCATCTGGCGAGGGCTGCCGCTCAGGATGTGCACCCACGCGCCCCGCGTGGACAGCTCGCGCAGCACCGCGGACGCACCCGGCACCGAGCGCTTTCGCTCCGGCGGCTCGAGGGCCGCGGCGACGAGCTCGCGCAAGGTGTCGAACCGACTGCGCAGATACGTTTTGTCGAGATCCCACCGGGTGACGATCTCGTGAATGGGCACGGCGCTCAGGGGGCCCGAACGCGGCGCCTGCTCCCGCTCGTTGGCCTCGTTCACGATGCCCAGGTGCGCCGAGTATCGTTCAAAGTCGAGAGCAAATCGTGCGCCCCGGAGCGGCGCGCGACCTCGATGGCTTGCTCGATGTACCCCAGCCCGGCCCCGCCCCGGCGCCGCCCGCCCGCGCGGTGGCCCCGCGCCGAGAGCCGCCGGGCGCGAGCGGCGCCGCTCGGGCCGGCGACATCGAGCGCCTCGCGCAGGACCCCCTCCGCGTCGGAGAAATTTCCCGCGCGGGTCAGCGAAGCGCCCAGCTTCTGACCGAAGATCAACACCGCGCGCAGCGGGTCGTCGAGCTGTCCGCGCGCGATCTCCTGGCGCGCGATCTCGAGCCCTCGCCGAAGCGAGAGGATTTCCGTCTCGAGATCCTCGCGGCTGGCCGCGCGCTCGGCGACCTGCTCCAAGAGCCACAAGGCCTGGAAGGACTCGGCGGCCTCGCAGGCGTGGAGCGCCGAGACCTCGAGCGGAAAGCCGAGCCGGTCGCCCGCGTCGAGCGCCTTCTTGTGGAGCTCCCGCTTCACCGCCACGGGAATGCCCGCGATCACGATCTCGCGCAACAACGGGTGCGTCGTGCCAATCGTGCCTTCGACGAGCTCGACCATTCCCGCGCGGAGCAGCGCCTCGATCGCCGCGTCGAGCTGCTCGGTCTTCGGCAAGAGCTCGGCGATGGTGTCGGGCAGCATGCGATCGCCGAGCACCGCGATCGCCTGGAGCACCCGGCGAGCTCGCGGCTCGAGGTTGTCCACGCGCAGCGCGATGAGATCCGCGAGCCGGGC
>CAYYWA010000059.1:18205-22433 GCA_964475255.1 uncultured Sorangium sp. | reverse complement strand
GTCCTCGATGGAGTCGAGCGACCCGAGCCCCGCCGTGTGCTCGAGGCCGATCAAGGTGAGCACCCCGGTGTTCGGCTGCGCGATGCGCGACAGCTCGGCGACCTCGCCCGGCGCGTTCGTGCCGATTTCCGCGACGGCGTAGCGATGCTCCGCCCGGAGCCCGAAGAGCACGAGCGGCACGCCGACGGCGTTGTTGAGGTTGCCCGCGGCGAAGTGCGCCGCCCCGGGAGCCACGGCGTCGAGCGCTGCGGCGATCGCGCCGCGCGTCGTGGTTTTCCCGGCGGAGCCCGCGCCGGCCACGAGGTGGCCGCCCCAGCGCGTTCGATGGGCACGCGCCAGCGCGCCGAGCGCCCGCAGCGTCGAGTCGACGCGCACCACCGGCACCGGCACCTCACCGACGTCGCGTTCGACGAGGAGCGCCCGCGCTCCCCCGCGGAGCGCCGCGTGGACGAAATCGTGTCCGTCGTAGCGCTCACCGACGAGCGCCACGAACACCTTTCCGAGCGTGGCCCCGCGGGTGTCGCTGACGACGCCGGTCACCATGCCGTCACCGGCGCCGCTCAGCGTGCCGCCGGTGATCGCGGCGAGCTCGTCGATCCGAAAGCTTGCAGTGTTCTCGGGCAGGGCGCTCGACATCAGGCGCTCACTCCACGGCGCTCGGCGAGGGCGCGCCGGGCCTCGACGCGGTCGTCGAACGGCCGGCGTTCATCGCCGAAGATTTGGTACGTCTCGTGACCCTTGCCGGCGAGCAGGACCGTGTCGCCCGGCGCCGCGTCCTTGACGGCGCGAGCGATGGCGCGGGCGCGATCGAGCTCGATCTCGGGCGCCGGTGCGCTTCTGGGGAAGCCGCTCACGATGGCCGCCGCGATCGCCTGGGGGTCTTCGGTGCGAGGATTGTCGTTCGTCACGATCACCCGGTCCGCGCCGACCGCCGCGGCGGCGCCCATCTTCGGGCGCTTGCCGGGGTCGCGGTCGCCACCGCAGCCGAACACGCAGATGAGCTTGCCGCGCGTGAGCGGACGGAGCGCCGCGAGCACGCGCTCGAGCGCGTCCGGGGTGTGTGCGTAGTCCACGACGACGAGCACGTCGTCGCCAGGGCCGTCGCAGCGCTCGAGGCGTCCCGCTGCCGGCTCCGCCGTGGACAGCACCGCCGCGGCGCGTTCGGGCGAAACGCCGAGCGCCACCAGCGTCCCGAGCGCGACGAGCAGGTTCTCGAGGTTGTGGGCGCCGAGGAGCGGGCTCTCGAGCTCGACGCGCGTGCCCTCGGCATCGACCTCGGCGTGGATGCCGCGCGCGTCGGCGCCCGCGACGAGCGCGCGGACCGATGCCTCCGCCGAGCGGCCCACGGTCAGGCAGCGCCCGGGAAAGCGCGCCGCGAGCGTCCGGCCGAACGCGTCATCGACGTTGATCACCGCGGCGCGCGGCGAAAACTCGTCGAAAAGTCGCGCCTTGGCGCGCGCGTACGCTTCCATGGTGCCGTGGAAATCGAGGTGGTCCTGGGTCAAGTTGGTGAACGCCGCGACCTCGAAGGTGAGTCCCGCGACGCGGCAGAGCTCGAGCCCGTGGCTCGACACCTCCATGACGACGTGCGTCCCGCCCTCGTCGCGCACCCTCGCGAGCCGGCGTGAGACCTCGTCGGCCTCGGGCGTCGTGAAGATGCCGGGCTCGAGCTTGCCGTCCCAGTCGAAGCCCAGCGTGCCGAGGCTCGCCACACGCACCCCGATCGCACGCAGCCCGTGCGCGACGAAGCGCGTCGTCGTGGTCTTGCCGTTCGTCCCCGTGACGCCCACCACGCGAAGCGCGCGGCTCGGGGAGCCGAGCACCGCCTCGGCAGCGAACGCCATCGCGCGCCGCGCGTCCGTGACGCGCAGCACCGGGACGGACGACGAAGGCAGCACCGCGTCCGCGCCGACGAGCACCGCGACGGCGCCGCGAGCGATCGCCTCACTCACGTGGCGCGCGCGCTCGGCCTCGCCCTCCGAGAGGGCCACGAAGAGATCCCCCGGCTCGACGGAGCGCGAGTCATGGTGCACGCCCGTGAGACGAACCGCGGCGTCGCCCTCGAGCCGCGCCGCGAAGGGCTCGAGCACGCGCACGAGCTCGCCCGTCGGGAGCGGGTTCGCCGCGCTGGGAGAGACGACGGAGCTCATGATGCCGGCTCGAACACGAGGGTCACGGGAGCGCCGGGCTCGACGACCGCGCCGGGCGGTGGAGTCTGACTGACGAGGAGCCCCGTCCCCTCGAGGCGTGGAACGAGCCCGAGCTCGTGCGCCCGCGTGAGGGCGCGCCGCGCGGGGAGGCCCGTGAGATCCGGCAGGCGCACCTTGCCCTTCGGCACCGGACCGCTCCCGACGCTCTCCTGCACCGGCGGCTTCTTGCCCGCCGCGGCCCGCAGCGCCGCGTACGCGGTCCGCGCCGGGTCGGGCCGGGCCGAGAGCTCGTCGAGATCGGCGCGCGCGACGCCGCGAGGAATCAATCCGCGACTCTCGAGCGCTCGCTTGGCGACCTTGCGGAAGATCGGCGCCGCCACCACGCCGCCCGAGTGCTCGAGCATCGGCTCGTCGAGCACGACCGCGATCGTCACCACGGGACGATCCGCCGGCACGAACCCCACGAACGACGCGAGGTAGTGATCGATCGAGTAACGGCCGGTCGACGGGTCCGCCTTCTGCGCGGTGCCCGTCTTGCCGGCGACCTTGTAGCCGTCGATCGCGGCCTCGACGCCGGTCCCCTCGCCCTCCGTCACCGCGACGAGCATTTCGGTGACCGTGCGCGCCACGGCTTCCGACACGACGCGTCGTCGCACGCGGGGCACCGCTTCGCGCACGAGCTCTCCCGTCGCGGTCGTCACCTTCTTCACCAGGATGGGCTCCATCAGCTCGCCGCCGTTCGCGATGGCGCCCGCCGCGAGCGCGACCTGGAGGTTCGTCATGCTGATGCCTTGGCCGAACGACGCCGCCGCGGTCTCCACGGGAACCCAGGGGCGCCCGCGCGGGCGCAGCGTCCCCGACGCCTCACCGGGAAACGGCATCCCCGTCTCCTCGCCGAAGCCGAAGCGACGGAACGCCTCGTAGAGGCGCCCTTCGCCGAGCATGAGGCCGATCTTGGCCGCGCAGATGTTGGAGGAATAGGCGAGCACTTTCGAGAGCGAGAGCCACTCGGCGGGGTGAGTATCGCGAATGGTGACGTTGTCCACCCGCATCGCCCCCTTCTCGCAGTACATGCGATCGCCGGCCGAGATGACCCCCGCGGACAGGCCCGCGGCCATGGTGAAGATCTTGACCGTCGATCCCGGCTCGAACGCCTGGGTCATCGTGCGATCGCGCCGCGACGCGGGCTCGCTGTCCCGATAGTCGTTCGGGTTGAAGAGCGGCGCCGACGCGAGGGCGAGCAGCTCGCCCGTGTGCGGGTCGAGCACGACCACCGAGCCGCCCCGGGCCTCGAAGGTGCGCATCGCGGCGAGCAGCTCGCGCTCGGCGACGAACTGGATCCCCTGATCGATGGTGAGGTGGAAGTTGTGTCCGGCGAGCGCTCGTTCGTCGTCGATGCCGTCGGAGAGCAGCAGGCGGCCCGAACGGTCGCGCAGCCCGCGCAGCCGCTCGACGCGACCCTTGAGCTCGGTGTTGAGGGCGTACTCGAGACCGTCCTTGCCCTCGCCGTCCGGCGCGACGAAGCCGAGCAACGGCCCCGCGAGCTCGCGCCGCGGGTAGTAGCGCCGGCCCTCGCCTTCGACGTGCAACCCCCGGATTCGGAAACCGTGCGTCTCCGACGAGAGCTCGCGGATGCGATCCGCCTCCTCGACGGTGATCTGCCGCTTGAGCCAGGCGAAGCGTCGCCGCGCGAGGATCCGCCGTTCGACGTGCGCCGGCTCGAGGCCGAGCACGGCCGCGATGCGATTCGCCGCTTCGCGCGCGACCACCGGGATCTCCTGCGGCGGCACGCCGCGCAAGAGCTCGACCGCGTCGAGGCTCACGCTCGGCACCTCGACGCTCACCGCGAGCGCCGCGCCGCCGCGATCGTAGAGGGTGCCGCGCTTGGGCGTCACGTGGAGGCGCCGCTTGCGCTGCGCCTCGGCGAGCTCGCGCCAGCGCGCCCCGTCCTCCACCATGATCGTGTACGCCGACGAGACCACGAAGCCGAGACCGAGCGCGAGCACGCCGGAGAGCAAGCCCATGCGCAGCCGGACCCAGCGCTCGCGCGCGCCGTCGTCCGCGACCTCGGGCTGCTC
>CAYYWA010000059.1:0-18195 GCA_964475255.1 uncultured Sorangium sp. | reverse complement strand
GCGGGGCTGCCGCTCGACGCCGCCACTGCGTCCGTGCGCGGCAGCTTTCCGGCGTTTCGAATTCGGTCGGGCGGGGGCTCGCCCATCCCGAGCAGCGTGCGCGCGACGAAATCGACGCGCTCCGGCGTCTTGTAGCTGCCGAGCTCGACCTCGAGCACGTGGCGCACCTCACGCAGCCGCTCGAGCTGCGCGTGCGCCCGACCGAGCTCGTACCCGAGGTCCACGGCGCGCACGCGCAGGGCGAGATACAGGACGAACGCGGCCGTCGTGGCCGCCACGGCCAACGTCCAGAGCACGAGGAACGTGCGCTCAGGTCGCATCCGCGCCCTCGGGCCGCACGCCGGCCCGGCGACGCGCCACGCGCAGCTTCGCGCTGCGCGAGCGGGGGTTGTTCTCGAGCTCCTCCGCGCTCGCCGTGAGCGGCTTCGGCGTGATCCGTTCCCACAGCTCCCGCTGGGCGAACTCGCGCTTCACCAGCCGGTCCTCGAGGGAATGGAAGCTGATGATGGCGGCGATGCCTCCGGGAGCGAGCCGCACGCGCGCGAACGCGAGCAGGCTGCGCAGCTCCTCGAGCTCGCCGTTCACCTGCATGCGCAACGCCTGGAAGGTGCGCGTCGCCGGATCCACCCCGCCGACGCGCCGCGGCCCCACGGCGCGGACCACCGCGCGGCGCAGGTCGAGCGTCGTCTCGAGCTCGCCGTTCGCGAGCGCCTGCTTGATGCAGCGAGCGATGCGCCGAGACGCGCGCTCCTCGCCGAGCTCGTAGATCACGTCGGCGAGCTCGTCTTGAGAGAGGCGCGCGATGAGCTCGAGCGCCGTCTCGCCGCGCGTGGGATCCATGCGCATGTCGAGCGGTCCCTCGAGGCGGAAGCTCATACCGCGCTCGGCGTCCGCGAGCTGCTCCGAGCTCACTCCGAGATCGGCGAGCACGCCTCCAATCGCGTCCACTCCGAGCGCCGCGAGCCGCTCGGGGATCTCCGAGAAGACGGCCTGCTCGACGCGCGCACGCGCGCCGAACGGGAGCAAGCGGTGGCGCGCCGCCTCCACGGCGCGCGGATCGCGATCGAACGCGAACACCGAGATTCCGGGGTGCGCCGCGAGCAACGCGCTCGCGTGACCGGCGCCGCCCGCGGTGGCATCGACGACGATGCCCTGCGCGGCGGCGAACGCGTTCGTGATCTCCTCCACCATGACGGAGACGTGGTGGAAGGGAGGCGGGGTTTCGAGCATGGGGGCGGTGTTCGTCATAGCCTGAGCTGCTCCATGGCCGAGCGCAGCTCGAGGACTTCCTCGTCGGACATGCTGAGCGCGCGCTCGAAGTTGGCGTTCGACCAGAGCTCGATGAAATCGCCCATCCCCGCCCAGAGCACTTCTTTCTCGAGGCTCGCTTGCTCACGCAGCTTCTGCGGAACGAGCACGCGCCCAGGGCGATCGATTTCACATTCGAAGGCGCCAGAAAGGAGGATCCGTTTGAAGCGGAGCACCTTCGCGTCGAGGCTCGAAAGCTCCGAGATCTTGCGCTCGTAGTCCTCCCACGAGCGCATCGGATAGAGGCGCACGCACGGGTCGAACGGAAACGGCGCGAGCACGACGCGCGCGTCCCCGGAAGCGAGCACCAGATCCCGAAACCTGGCGGGCAGGCTCACACGCCCCTTGGCGTCGATCGTGTGGAGGAACTGCCCGCGGAACATGTACCGATCCACCCAATGGTCTGCCGCGGCACTTCTTCCCACGGTTTCCCACTGGATGACCGGAAGCTACGAGCCCGCGGGGCACGCTGTCAACAATGCGGCCCGCAGAAATCTTGAAAATACGCCTGGAGTCGCGTAGAGGCGACGCGCTTACCTGATCATTCGATCAGCGCCCATCACGGTGGGAAGCGGTGGGAAGACGCTTCAGTCGTGCGGCGGGACGAACGCGCAGCGTGGCGACCAAAACGAAGACGGCGAGCGAAGCGGAGAGCAGCGCAAACAACGTCATGGTGTCGCTTCCTCGTGCACGAAGCGCGCGCGCTCGGCGCCCCCCGAAACCCCGAGTTTTCCCGATGTAGGCCTCTCGAGACCCCCGTTTTCGGTGGAACCCCGACCACGACCGCGTGGCCGTCCGGACACGCACCCGAGCGGCGCGCTCCGCCTACACGCGGCGCTTCGATTACACGCGGGCGCGGACGTTCTCGCGCACCCAGCTGACGATGTCGTCGAGCGGGGTGCCGGGTTGGAAGATGCGCTGCACGCCGAGCGCCGTGAGGCGCGGAATGTCGTCGTCGGGGACGATGCCGCCGCCGAAGACGACGATGTCACCGAGGCCGCGCCGCTCGAGCTCCGCGATCACGTCGGCGAAGAGCGTCTCGTGCGCGCCGCTCAGGATCGAGAGGCCGATGGCATCGACGTGCTCTTCGAGGGCCGCTTCCGCGATGCGCTCGGGGGTTTGGTGGAGCCCCGTGTACACCACCTCGAACCCCGCGTCGCGCAGCGCGCGGGCCACGACCTTCGCGCCGCGGTCGTGCCCGTCGAGGCCGGGCTTGGCGATGAGAACGCGGATTTTCGGGGCGCTCGCTTCCACGGCTAACCGTTTATCGCTGTCGGGAAGAAGTCAAAACTCCGATCGAGAGTCAAGCGGGATCCCCCGCGAGGCGCGCCGCGAAGCAACCGAGGGCGATGACGGCCGCGAGCTCGGTGCGCAACGTGAGCGGCCCGAGCGCGACGCGCTCGAACCCGGACGACGCCGCGAGGTCGAGCTCGGCCTCGGAGAACCCGCCTTCGGGTCCCACCAGCAACGCCGCGCTCGCATCCAGCGGATGCTCGGTGATGCGCGCGGCGAGCGGCACCGTGGCGCGCGGATCGAGACAGAGCTTGAGCGTCGACTGCTCGGCGTACGGCGCGAGCGCGCGCTCGAGCCGCTCGGGACCACTGAGCGCGGGCAGGTCGCCACGACCCGACTGCCGCGCGGCTTCGATGGCGATGCCGCGCAGGCGCGCGCGCCGGCTCTCGTCGGGACGCGCGACGCTGCGCTCCGCCGCGACGAGGGTGATGGCGCGCGTGCCGAGCGCGGTCGCGGCGCTTCGAGCTCACACACGACGCGTCGGCGCTCGACGGTGATCACGCGCGCGTCGGCCTCGAGCGCGGCTTCGGGATCGAACGCGACGAACGCGGCTCCCGCTCGCAGCCGGTGCACGTCCGCGACGTAGTGGGCCGCTTCCGCCGCGAGCTCGCGCCGACCGGGTCCGAGCTCCGCGACGTAAACACGCAGCGATCGCGCCACCCTCAACTCCCTGGCAGCGGACGCCCGTAGTCGGAGTACACGCGCTCCGCGCGGACCTGAACGAGCGCGCTCCGCCGCTCGGCCACGGGCGGTGGGGGCGTCCCCGCCGGAAGCACGAGCGCGGTGAGAAAGCCGCCGTAGACACATCCGGTGTCGAGCCCGGTCGCGTCCGGGTGCAGCTGGACGTCGCGGCGCGCGTTGTGCCCGAACACGATGTGCGGCGGTCCCTGGTAAAGGCTCCCCCAAAGCGTCCCTTGCCGATCGCTCGGCGTGCCGTCGTCCTTGATCGAGCGGATGTGGGTGATGAGCCACGGGTCCTGCTGCTCCCAGGGCACGCCCGGCACGACGCCGGCGTGGACGACGCGCACGCCGTGCTCCTCGAGGTCCACCTTGAGGGGCAGGGCTTCGAGCTGTGCCCAGTCCTCCTCGTCGAGCAGGCCGAGCAGCTGGGTGTGCGATGGGCCGAGGCGCGGCCCGAGTTGTCCCGCACGCCGGGCGAAGCGCGCCGCGAGGAGCCGCTCTTCGTGGTTCCCCTTGACGCACTGCGCGCCGAGCTCGCGGACGGTCCGGAGGACTCCGCGCGTGTCCGGCCCGCGAGCCACGAGGTCCCCCACGAAGACAATCCGGTCGGACCCCGTCGGCGCCACGATTTCGAGCAGCTGGCCGAGCTCGCGGACGCAGCCGTGGACATCACCGATGATGATCGTCCTCACGAGGCGGAGCGTAGTCCCTCGGCCCGCGAACGCATTCCCGATTCGTGCCCGGGCGCCTCTCACCCGGGCGTCCCGAGGGGACGGCTCCCGGATGGGCAGGAGTGCGCTCGGCGCCCCCCGAATCTGCGCGCTGGGCCGGTCGAACCGGCTTGCAGTGAAGGCAGAACGCGGACTACTGTGCCCCGTGTTTCCGAGGAGGCCACCACACATGTCGTCCCGCGTTCGCCGCTCGATTCGTCTCGTTGCGCTTGCCGCTGCCTGCGCCGGCGCCACCGCCTGCAGTGGAGAAGAGGTGAAGTACGAGCCGCGCCCGGCGTACTCCGGCGCGAAGGCGAGCCTTCCTTCCATCCCGAACGTGTCGAAGCACACGATCAAGAACGGGGACGTGTACACGGTTTGGGGCGCGAGCTATTCGCTGCGCAGCCGCGTGCATCGCAAAGACGTCGCCGGCAAGAAGCTCACGATCGGCGGCTACATCGTGAAGACGAACCTCCCGGATGCCCCCGAGTGCGCCGTCCATCGCGGCGGCAAGGCGGACCCGGAAGGGTGCCGTCCGCCGATCCCCGCCTTCTGGGTGGGCGACACCAAGGACGCCAAGATCGAAGACTCGATCAAGGTGATGGGCTGGGCGTCGAACTTCGCGCAGGTCTATGACGCCATCAAGGAGTTCGACAAAGGCTCGCGCAAGAAGGATCAAGAGCCCGAGTACATCGACACGTTCTGGGGCGTGAAGGTTCCGAATCCGCTGCCGGCCGTCGGCGCGAAGGTCGAGGTCACCGGGACGTACGCGACGACGTTCACCCAGGCGTCCACTGGCGCCGAGGCCGACCCGTTCATGGGGCTCCTCGCGTACCAGGAAATGAAGGAGCTCGAGCCGGCCGAAGAGCTCGCGACCCTTCCGGGCCTCAAGCGCAAGCAGCCGAGGAAGTGACGGCGAAGCGCCGTCAGTGCCCTCTCGGCCGCGCGCTCCGACGCGCGGCGTGAACACGCCGCCGAAATCAGGCTAGAACGCCGAGCAGCTCCCGCGCCGCGTAAACTGCGTGCGTGGCGGGCAGGGCTCGGATGGCATTCGCGCCGAATCTCTCGTTCGCCCGCACCGCGCGGCGCGGCGTCGCGCGGCTCGGCGCGCTCGGCTGCCGGGCGCGACCGCCGCGGCCCATCGTCGACGACGTGCGCATCGAGGGGCTGCGCGACGTCGACGAGAAGCCGCTGCTCGAGGGCCTCTCGACGGCCGCGACACCGCTGCTCTTCGGGTTCATCCCGGGCGTGCTCGAGTACTCGACGTACGACCCGAACGTGCTCGCGCGCGATCTCCAGCGCATCGAGCGCTACTTGCGCGCGCGCGGATACTACGAGGCCAAGGTCTGGGCCGCGCGCGTGATCCGCGGGGCGCCGAACCACGTGCGCGTCGAGATCGAGGTGCAGGAGGGCGAGCCCGTGCGCGTGGCTCGCCTGGATCCCGGCATCGGCACGCTCCCCTTCGAGGTGATGCTCGCCGTGAACGAAGCGCGCCAGATGGTGGAAGGCGCGATCTTCGACGAGGACGTCTACGAGGAAGATCGAGTGCGCATCCAGCGCGTGCTCGAGGACCTCGGCTACGCGTTCGCGGTCGTGGAGCAGCGGGCGCGCATCGACATCGGACAGCACGCCGCGCACGTCGAGTACGACATCACGCTCGGCCCGCTCGCGCGCTACGGCCCCGTGACCTTCCAGGGACTCGGCGAGATCCCCGAGGGCCCCGTCCGCGCGACGCTCGACATCGAGCCCGGCGAGGTGTTCAGCCGCACCGATCTGATCGAGGCCGAGCAAGCGCTGGTGAACCTCGGCATCTTCTCGACCGTCGAGGTGCGCCCCGATCTCTCCCGCCCGGAGACGGAGCAGGTCCCGGTCACGGTGACCGTACGCGAGAGCGCCCTGCGCGCGGTGCGCCTCGGCGGAGGGGCGCGCTTCGACGTGCTCCGGCTCTCCGCACACCTCGAGGCGGGTTGGGAGAATAAGAACTTCCTCGGAGGCATTCGACGTTTCAGTGTCGATGCCCGCCCCGGGCTCACGTTCTTCCCCACCCGTATCGATCGCCTGGAGCTGTGGAGCGCCTACCTTCCCGAGCTTCGCACCCGTGTCGCGCTGCGCCAGCCTTCGTTCCTCGAGGCGCGCACGACGGGGATCGTGAGCGCCGAGTACAACGTGTACCCGCTGCTCTATCCGCTGCCGGAAGACGTGCGACCGGAGGACGAGCGCATCATCGGGTATCACGAGATCCGCGCATCCGCCGGCGTCGAGCGCACCTTCTTCGGCCACCGGCTGATCGTCGCCCCCACCTACAACCTCCAAGCAAACTACCCGTTCACCTATCAGAGCGCGGAGCCGACCGGGCTCTCGTCGGTGCAGGTCTCCTTCCCCGAGCTCGTGACGGTGCTCGATCTGCGCGACGATCCGATCGAGACGCGGCGCGGGTTCTACCTCTCGAATTCGGTGCAGGTCGCGGGCTACATGTTCGGCGGGACCGTCTCGGACGTCAGCGTGCGTCCAGAGGTCCGCGCGTACGTGCCCGTCGATGGCGCCGTGTTGGCGACGCGCCTCACCTTCGGCCTTTTGTTCCCCGGCAACTACGGCGAAACCCTCGACCCCGATCAGCCGACGGGTTTCGATATCGACGATCCCGCGGTCATCGCGGACCAGCAGAAGCTGCTCTTCCGCGCGTTCTATTCCGGGGGCCCGAACTCCAATCGGGGCTACCCGTACCGAGGCGTGGGCCCGCACGGGCCGATCGGGTTCCTCGTGCCCACCGGGCTCGATTGCCGGCGCGAACGTCTCCGCGAGGGCGAAGCGTTGCCTCCCGGTTGCATCCGCCCGCTCGGAGGGCTCTCGCTCTGGGAAGCCTCCGTGGAGGTGCGCTTCCCGTTTCCGTTGGATGCACCGCTCTATGGCGTGGTGTTCGCGGATGCGAGCGACCTGACCCGCAGCATCGGCGAGATTCGCCTCACGGTGCCGCACCTCTCGACCGGCTTCGGCCTTCGCTACCTCACGCCGGTCGGTCCGATTCGGCTCGACATCGGCTATCGGGTCCCGGGCGCACAAGCGTTCGGAAAGAAGACGCTTCCCCCCGAGGAGGGACAACCCGGCGCGGACATCTTCGGGTTCTTCCCCGGCGCGGTGCACCTCGCCATCGGCGAAGCGTTCTGAGCCTGGGGCAGCGCGGAGCGCTATGATTTCGGAGCGGTCTCCTCGATGACGGCACGCTCCCTCGCGCTCCGGCTGTTCGCCGGTCTCGGCCTCCTCGCGCTGTTCGTGGTGGCCGCGGCGGGAGCGCTCCTGCTCCATGCGAACCTGCCCGCGGCGCGGCGCCTGGCCGCTGCCACCGGCTCGAAGCTGCTCACCGAAAATCTCCAGGGCTCGTTCGCCATCGGCGAGGTGGAGCACCTCGGGCGGTCCGGCGCGACGCTCGCCGCGGTGAGCATTTCGGATCCCGAGGGCCGGCGAGTGCTGCGCGTCCGACGCTTGAGCGTGCGCACGGACGTGCTCGCGTTGGCGAGTGAGGTCTTGATCGGCGCCGATCCGATCACGCTCGTGTTCGACGAGGCACGCATCGAGGGGGCGACCGTGCACTTGTTCGAGTCGGAGAACAGCGCCGCTCCCAGCCTCGCCCGCGCGTTCTTGCCGCGCCCGAAGCCCCGGAGCTCGGAGACTCCGGGCCGGCCGGTGCGGGTGCTCGTTCCCTCGATCTTCATCGACCGCGCCGAGGGCAGCGGACGTGTCGCGGGCCTGTCGGGGCTCGCGGCGGAGGTCACCGACGCTCGGGGGCGCCTTCGCGCGAGCGGCGACGGGGTAGACCTCACGTTCCCGCGCTTCGGCCTCTCGCTCCGCGGTGTGTCGAGCGAGCCTGCTCGCGGCATCGGCAGGCTGCGCCTGCGCGCGCCGGAGTTCGTGAACGTCGGCTTCGAAGGACGTCTCGGAGAAGTCGCGCTCCAGGGCGTCGTGCGCGTCGAAGACGATCACCTGGCGGTGACGGTCGAGGTCCCGCACGCAGAGCCCGCGGCGGTGCGCGCGCTCTGGCCCGCGTACCCGCTGCTCGACGCGGGCTCGGCGCACCTCGAGGTCGCTGGCAAGCCGCCGAACCTCACCGCGAGCGGGCGGCTCGACGTGGGCGGCGGCGTCGTGCTCGCGACCGGCCCGGTCACGGTGTCGAAGGCGCCCTCGGCGGAGCTCGACGTGCACGGACGCCGCGTGAACGTGAAGAGCCTCCTTCCGGGGGCCCCGCCGACCGAGCTCGACCTCGTGGCGCGCCTCGGGATCGAGTCGGTTCCGACCGGCGCCGCCGTCGACAACACGGCGAAGCTCACCCCGAACGGCGTCGCGGGCCTCACGCTGCCCCCCGCGACCGTGACGGGACGCTTCGAGGACGGGAGCTTCGTGGGCCGCGCGCTGCTCTCCGAGCCCGGCTTCCCGCTGCGCGCCGAGTTCACGGCGAATCCGACCGGCGGCATCACGGCGCGCGTGTCGGCGAAGAACGTCGAGCTCGGACGCGTTCCGCGCTTCGCGCGCGTTCGCGGGCTCTCCGGCCGCGCCGATCTCTCCGGCGAAGCCACCGTCGAGAACGGCACGATCCGCGCAGAGCTCGCGGCCGAGATCGCCCGCTTCGCGCACGGCTCGGTGCGCATCGGCAAAGCGGCGATCACGGCGCGTGCGCACGGCAGCACGCAAGACCTCGAGGCGCTGCCGCGCGACGCGGCGCGCAGCGCGAGCGCCGTTCGCGTGGGCGCGGTGCGCGTGGAGCGCGCTCGGCTGAGCGCGACCGGGACGGCCTCCGCTCCCCGGATCGAGGTGTCCATCGCCGACGACGCGGGCGGCACGCTCAACGCGCGCACCGCGCTCGTGCTGCGCGACGAGGCCGTCACGCTCGAGCGGCCCGAGCTCGCTCTGAAGCGCGCCGGCACGCGCCTCTCGGGGAGCGCGGCCCGCGTGGTGTTTTCCCCGGAAGAGGTCTCCATCCGGGAGCTGTCGCTCACCGGAGCGGGCGGGCGCATGAACGGTTCCTTCCGCGCCAGCCCGCGCGCCCTCGAGCTCGAGGCGCGAAGCGAGGCGCTCGACCTCGCGGCGCTGGGACGGCTCGTGGGGCTCGGGCCCACGCTCTCGGGCAAGCTCGACCTCGACGCCGAGCTCGTGATCGCGAAGGAGGTCGAGCGAGGTCGCGTGCGTGCCGAGCTCACGAAGCTCGCTGCAGGTCCGCTCGCGGACGTGACCGTGGCCGGCCACGCGACGCTCGAGTCCTCGCGGATCGACGTGACCGCCGGCGCGAACCTCGCCGGCGTCGGTGACGTTCGCGTCGTCGCGAGCGGCGAGCTCGACGGTCGCGCGCTCGATCCCGCCGCGTGGGCGGGCCTGACCGGTGAGGCCTCGGTCGATGTCGCGCGCGTCGATCTCGAGGCGTTGTCGCGCATCGTCCCGATCCCAGCGGGCACCGCGCTTCGAGGCGGCGCGAGCGGACAGGTCCGCGTCACGCGCGACCGCACGGAGGGCGCGCCTCACGTCTCGGCCATGGCCGTCACCGAACGGCTCGTGGTCGCGCCGAACGGCGAGGGAGCGGCCCTCACGGTGCGCGGCATCGACGCCCAGCTCGGGCTGACCCTCGACGGCACGAGCGGAGATCTCGTGACCACGGTGAAGCTCGTCGACACCGCTGGCGCGCTCGCGACGGCCACCGTGCACGGAAAGCTCGACACCGACGTGGTGCTCGCCCAGGCGCCGCTCGTTCCGGCGCTGCTCGCGATGCCGATCACGGGCAAGGTGCTCGTCCACGACCGGAGGCTCGCCGATCTGCCCGAGGTCGCGCGTCCCGCGGGGGTTTCGGGGCGCGTGCGCCTCGAGGCGACCGTCGCCGGCACGCCCGAGAAGCCCGAGCTCTTCGCGCGCGGGAGCCTGCAGGGGCTCGAGGTCGAAGCCGCGCGCGCCGAGTCGCCCCTCGATCTCTGCACGACCCTGGGCTGGAGCCCCGGGACGCGCCGTGTGACCGCTCAAGGGGAGATGTTCCTGAGCGCGACGGGGGGTGGGCCGTGCGCCGGTCGGCGTGTCGTGCGCTATGCGCTCGATGGGCGCTTCGAGCAGCCAGACCAGCTCGGCGAGTTCACCGGAAGCGCCGTTGCAGCGGTCGAAGGGCTGCCGCTCGAGACCGTGCCCGGGCTCGGCAACCAGGGGCTCACCGGACGCGTCTCGGGGAGCATCAGCTTCTCCCGAGCCCGCGGGGTGCCCGTGCTCTCGGCCGAGCTCGATCTCGCGGGAACGAAGCTCGAGGGCGCTCCGCTCGGCAATGGTCGGCTCCACCTCCGTTCGAACGAACGGAGCGTCGGAGCGACGCTCACGCTGTCGCGAGATGCGGGCCGTCTCGAAGCCACCGCGTTCGCGTTGCTCGATCCCGAGTCCTTCGTTCCGAAGCTCGATCCCAAGTCTCCGATCGGCGCTCGCGTGGTGGCGCGCGACATGGACGCCGTCATCTTGCAGCCGATCCTGCGCGACGTGTTCAGCGAGATCGGCGGCAGCATCGATGCCGAGCTCACGGCGCAGATCGCGCCCCGGGACCCGGGGCGCGACGCGCTCGGCGGCGAGGTCTCGGGACGCGCGTCCCTGCGCAACGGCAACTTGCAGCTCGCCGGGCTCGGCCTGCGCCTCCACGACGTCGCGCTCTCCGCCCGCGCCGAGTCCGTACCCGGCGAGACGCGCATCGCGGTGGACGCCTTGAGCGCACGCGCGGGACGGCGCCGCGAGCGGCTCACCGTCCAGAAGGGCAAGATCTGGCTCGAGGGGCTCCGCGTCGCGCGCGCCGAGGGCGTGATCGAGGCGGTCGAGCTGCCCCTCTTGCTCGAGGGCGTGTGGCAGGCGACGGCGACGACTCGCCAGGGCATCGCCTTCCGGCTGCGCCGCGCTCCCGAGCGCATGGAAGTCGACTTCGACGTTCCCTACCTCGTGGTGGCGCTCCCCGAGTCTTCGGCGCGCAACGTGATCTCGCTCGGCGAGAACGAAACCATCGAGGTGATCCAGCCGCTCGGAGAGCCGAAGCAGCGAGGGGGCGGGGCCTTGCCGTGGCTGCTCCGCTTCGGCTTCGGTCGAGACGTGAAGCTCACCCGCTCCGATCTCGACATCCCGCTCTCGGGCACGGCACAGGTCGCCCTCGGTAAGGAGACGGAGGTGGGCGGCGATCTCGAGCTCGCGCCGGGTGGCCGCATCCAGGTATCTGGCAAGACCTTCGTCATCGACTCCGGCGAGGTGCACTTCGACACCGGCGATCCGGGGAATCCGCGCATCCGGATCGCCGCCAACTGGCGGGCGCCCGACGCGACTCAGATCCTGGCCGAGGTCAGCGGGACGCTGCGCGAGGGACGGCTGCGCCTCTCGAGCGATCCACCGCGCAGCGAGCAGGAAATCCATGCCCTCCTCCTCGGCGGCGCGGGCGGCGATGGCGGCGGTGATGCCGCCGTCACGAGCGCGAGCGTGGGCGCCGACTTGCTGGGGACCCTGCTCGTGAACACCCCGCTCCGGCGCGTCGAGCTCCGCGCGGGCAGCGAGCAGTCGGCGGATCAACGCTCGTACTCGACGTACAGCGCCGCCGTTCCGCTCGGCGACGATATCTGGTTCGAAGGCAGCTACAAGCTCCTGAGCTCGGGCGATCCCAACGCGGCCACTCAGGCCGTGAGCGGCACGATCGACTGGCGCTTCCGCAAGAACTGGTCGCTGCGCACCGAGGTCGGCACCATCGGGACCGGCCTCGACCTCGTGTGGCAGTATCGATATTGATCCGAGCCTAGTTTCGGGCCGACGCCGGAGGAAACGGGCGGGATCCGAAGCGGACTTCCCGATGTCGGGTTTCGGCTTCGTCCGTCGTCGAGGCACCGAGCCCTTTCGCCACGACCCGCGGCGTGCTGGCACGCTCCGCGTCGCAACGGCGTCGTGCTCCGCCTGGCGCGCTGTGTGCACCGAAACGTGGGGCGCACCCCATCCCCGTTCTCCTCCATCGAACGAACGGAGCAGCCCCATGGATCACACCCTTTCGCGCGAGTCGTTCGACCGCCCCGAGGACTTCTTCCGCAAGCTCGAGCGCCAGCGCCGGAGCCGGGTCGCGATGGTGATTTCCGGGATGATTCTCGGTATCGCGGTCCTCATCGGCGCGACCGCACTGATGTACCTCGACACGCCGAAGCCCTCGCCCGCCACCGAGACGCCGCCCGCGCTCGAATAGCGGGGCATCTCCCGCGAAGAGCGGTGACCGTCGCCGGCTCTCTCCTCCGCGCTCGTCACGGGGGCGGGGGGAAGCCGGGGAGATCGCTCGCGGTGCGCGCCGTGTCTTGGCGTTGCTCGCGGATCTCCTCGGCGTCGCCAACGCCGGCGATGAACGCGGCGACGGCCTCCCAGAGCTCGAGAAACTGAGCGCGATCGAACTCCGAGTAGCTCGGGATCCAATCGCCCGTCCACGACTCGGCGGAGTGCTCGCCGTACTGCCCGACCACGTCGAGGTGGTCGGCCCGCGCGAGGTAGAGCACGGAGCCCCAGATTTGAGAGTGCACCGGCACGATGCCGTCGCTGTCTCGTGCGGAAGGCAGCTCGCTATCGAGCAGGAGGAGCTTCTCGCGCTGGGCACCGGCCGGCTCGGGAATGAGCCGACTCTCCGGGCTCGCGGCGAGCCGGTGGAGGAACCAGTACGCCGGGTGCACGAGCTGCGTGTACAGGTCGAGCATCGACCGCGCGAGGCTCCGGAAAGAGGGCGGCCGAGCGCGCGCCACCACGGACCCGTAGCGGAGCCTGGGCTCGGCCGTGCACGCGTTCAAGAGGTCGCAGCCTGCCGGGGTGAGCTGGAACAGCAAGCTCTGATCGGACGACACCGCGCGCAGGAACTCGACGAGCTCGACCCGTCGCTCTTCCGACAGATCGTCGAGCAGCTTCTCGTAGAGCTGGTCGAAGGTGCCCCGCCGCTTCCTCCGCGGATCGCGCAAGCGCACGATCCAGTACCCGAGCCGAAGCAAGAGCTTGAGCGGAACACGCCCCCGATCGAGCATGAACGCGAGGTAGCTCGCGCCCGTCCGCAAGAGCCAGCGCCCGAACACGCTCGTGAAGTAGGTCGCGACCGGTGTCCCGAAGTGCGGACAACAAACGGTCACGACGGTGCGCACGCGATCGTACGCCGTGAATTTCACGGGCGTCGGCAGCGAGGCCGTGGGCGCGATGGCGAGGCGCGCATCGAGTCCTCCCGTGGAATGCCCGACGAGGTGGAGCGGCCCCGGCTCGCGTTCTGTCACTTCGGCGAGCGTCTCGAGCACGCGCGCCGCGCGGTGTCGGATCGATGCCGTGGGCAGCGTGCTCACCTCCGTGATCCGCACCGCGACCCCGAGTCGCGCGAACGCACGGGTGAGTGCCTCGTCTACGCCATGAAAGTAGCTGATCTCGCCGAACTTCCCGAAGCCGAAGAATCCGGGCACCAGGATGACGTGGTGCAGGGTCATGGCGCGCGAGCATCATAGCCGAGCCGGAGTGCGGCACGAGCGGACGCGCGCGTTTCGGCCGGTGGGCACGCGCGTTGCAGCCGGAGCGGTTTATGAACCAACGCATGCGAGTGGAACAGCGTTCCATGGAGAAGCTGATCGAGCTCGTCCGCGACTTCGACACGGCGATGCTCGTCACGGAGACGGGAGACGAGGAGTTCCGGGCTCGCCCCATGGTGATCGCGGACGTGACGAACGAGGGCGAGGTCTGGTTCGTCGCGAGCCTGATGTCCCCGAAGGTCGACGAGATCACCCAAGATCCACGGGCTCTCGTGGTGCTGCAGAGCGAAGGCCGGTACCTCTCGCTCTCGGGGACCGCGAGCGTGCGCCGCGACCCCGAGCGCCTGCGCAAGCTCTGGTCCGACTCCGTCCGCGGCTGGTTCCGCGATCAGAGCGACCCGAACCTCGTGCTGCTCCGCATCCAGCCGACCTGGGGCGAGTACTGGGACAACTCCGGTCCGGAAGCGATCCGGTACGCGGCGCGGGCCGCGCGCGAGTCCGACGTCGGCGCTCCCCTCCCCGAGCCCGCCGACGTGGAGGCGCACGCCAAGATCCGCCTCGAATGAGGCAGGCCCGGCGCGGCGCTCACCGGGCCGCGCCGGACCCGGGAGAGAGCGGCAGCGGCGCGGGCGCGCGCTCGGCCGCCCTCCGCCGCGGCCGGAGCGTGACCCATTGCCCGAGCAGCGCGGTGCCGATCAGAAGAAGGGTGGTGACCGCGAACACCCAGTTTCGGAGCAACACGCTGTAGGCGAAGAACCCGGAAGATGCGGCGAGCTGGCCAGCGAAGAGCCACCGGGAGACCCCCTCGCTCGCGCCCGACAGCCACTGCCTGCGCACCTGATGCGCCAGCGTGACGACGAGCACCGCCGAGCTCGCCCACCCAATCCAGTCGACCCCGCTCATCTCACGGCGAGGTCTCGATGCGCTCCCTCGGCTCGAACCGCTGTTGATCGCGCGAGAGCTGCACGCCGACGTGGTACGTCTGCACCAGCGACCACCCCAAGTACCCGCTCGCCAGGAGCCCCGCGACCCCGATGAGCGAGAGGACGACGGCGCTCGCCGCCGGCGGTGCGATCGCGTCCATACGCGGCGCCTGAATCAGGAGATTGATCGCGAAGAGCGCCGTGACCCCGAGGTTCAGCGCCATGTGGAGGAGCCCCACGCGCTTCGCGGTGGAGTGCTTGGGGATGCCGAAGGCCCAGTCGATGAGTCCCGGGATCGCCGCGACGACGGCCGCGATCACCCCGACGACGTTCGCCCAGAAGCCCACGCGAAACCAGACGATGTCGCGCGTGATCGCGTAGACGACGAACGCCACCAGCGTCGTGACGTATCCCGCGATCGGAAAGGCCACGAGCATGGGGTGGATCGGATGCCCGAGGATTTTCGCCTTGCTGTAGAGCGTTGCCATGCCTGAAATCCTGCGAACCGCGTGCCGCGGAGCTCACCTCGTTCCGCCGCGTGCGCCGTGCGCTCATCCCCGCAGGGGTTCGAGCGGTGGTGTGGCGAAACCGGCCCGGTCGTACAAGCCGTCGATCAGCTCTTGGAATGCCTCCACGGCGCTGTAGCGCGGTTGCCACTCGAGCACGTCGCGCGCCCGTCCGGAGGAGAGCTGAGGCGAGCTGAAGGCGAGGTCGATCCAGCCGGGCTCGCTCGGCTGGAGCCGCAGATGGAACGTGAGCGCGACCGAGGCGCGCAAGGCCGCCTTCGGGATCGGCACCACGCGCGCGTCGAGCAGGTCGGCGACGAGGCTGCTGTCGAGCACCGGCTCCGCCGCGACGTTGAACGCGCCGCGCACGTCGCGGAGCAGCACGCGCCGGAAAGCATCCGCCACGTCGCTCGAGTGCACGCATTGCAGCCGCAGCCCCGCGGGCACGAACGGCACGCGGCCGGGACGATAGATCGCGGCAGGGACCAGCCTTCCGAGGAAGAGCTTTCGAATGCGCGCCGCCGCGGCGCGTTTGAAGACGAAGGCCGGCCGCATCCGGACGCAGCGGAGCCCGGGGTTCTTGGCCTCGATGTCGTCGAGCTCGCGTTCGACGCGCGCCTTGTGCTCCGAGTAGGTCGCGCCGCTGACCCCGCTCGTCGGAAAGGACTCGTCCACCATGCGGCCGAACCCCGGGGAGTAGGCGCCCACCGAAGACGCATGGACGAGCGTCCCCGCGCGAGCGCGCGCGGCGGCCTCGAAGACGCGCCGGCTGCCTTCGATGTTGGTGCGGGCGAGCTCCTCCGGACGGTGCGCCGGCTGGACCGCCCACGCGAGGTGAATCACGGCATCGGCGCCGAGAAAATGCGGGAGGAGATCGTCGCGACCGACGTCGGCGGCGATGAATCGCGTCTTGGCGTACACGCCTTTCGGCTCGTGCCGCGCGATGGCGGTGATCTGCCGGATCGCGGGCTCGCGTGCGAAGGCGGCAATGCAGCTCGTTCCGATGTTCCCCGTTGCGCCGGTGATGACGACGTGCACGAACCCGAAGGGGGCAAGCGGTGTGCCCATCCGCGACGGCGAGTCACTCCGCGCGCCTCGAGCCGGCGATTTGCCACGCGCTCGGGAAATTCGAGTGCGACAAAGCGCACCGGGCCCGCGCCGAGGCGCGCGGGGCCTCGACGAGCAGCGCCGCCGGGAACCGCCCGAAATCGGCGCTCCCGACGCACTCGCGCCAGCATGGCATCGTGCTTGCGTTCTGCATTGGGTCGAGGAGCATCAGCATGAAAGCCAAACCTGGTTCGATTCTCGGCGCCCTCGCCTTTGCGCTCGCCTTCGCCGGCGGCATCACGAACGCTCACGCGGAGGAAACGGTCGTCGTCGCGAGCACGGCCGAAGACACCCCGACGCCGACGGGCCCGAACCCTCGTCTCCTGACGTCCGGTATCTGGACCCTCGGGCTGTCGTACGTGCCGGCCTTGGTCGTGGCGATCGAGAGCGACCATCCCGGGGACAAGTATCTGTTCACACCGGTCGCGGGTCCGTGGCTCAACCTCGCTCATCGCGGCGACTGCGCCGATCGCGGGTCGTGCGACAACGAGACGCTGAACAAGGTGCTCTTGGTCACGGACGGCGTCTTTCAGGGCATCGGTGCGCTGCAGATCCTCGGCGCCTTCCTGCTCACCGACGATCCGCAGACGACCGTCGCCACGCAGAAGCGCGAGAAGCAGCCCGACAGCGCGAGCGTCACCTTCCGCCCCGCGCGCTTCGGCACCGGCGCCTACGGTGTCGCCGCAACCGGCAACTTCTGACTCCGGTCTCCCCCGAGAGAGCGTTCCACCGCAGCCGAGGTTTCGGGCTGACGCCGGAGGAGATGGCCGAGACCGAAGCGGACCTCCAGACGCCTTCGCGTTCGGCGCGCGCAGCGATACCAGCGCTATCGCGAGCACGGGCGCGAAGACGGCGGAACGACGCGAGGAACCGGCCGTCCCCGACGAGGAAGCCCGAATCGGGGCGAGCCTCGATTTCTGGCTGACCCCGGAGAGCGCGGCCGAGGAGTCGACCGTCCTGACTCGGAAGCCCGAAATCTGGGCTGCTCAGAAGCGCATCGCCGAGCGCGCGGCGCGGTTCGCTGCGGTCGCGGAGCTCGCGCTCGCACCGATTGCGGAACGCAATCGACTCAGCTGCGATCGCGTCGGACTGCGGCGTCGGCCAGCGTGCGAACGTCAGGTTGCATGCAAACGCCTGCATGCGAACACGTCAGCCTGCGTGCGCGAGCCGCTCTGGGCCCCAATGGCCCTGCTCGCTCGCAAGATCTGCGCCGCGTCACTCCCGCCGCGCGCTCGCGCAGCCGACGTTGACGGTGAGCTCGAGGGTGGCTTCGGACCAGTAGCGCTCCATCGCTTCACGCACATAGTCGAGGGGACGCGCGAGATCGGAGTCGGGGAACCAGGAGCGGATTTCGGGGAGCACGAGGAGGCGCGCGATTGGGTCGGAAGCGAACGCGGCGCCGCTCTCGAAGGGAACGAGGACGTGGCGGAGCTCGACATCGACATCGTCGAAGCCGGCGGCTTCGAGGTCGTCGGAGAGCGTCTCGATCGTGGGGCGGCGCGCGAGGGCGACCTCGAGCGCCTTGGTGAGCTCGATGTCGTCGAACTTGAGCGCGTACTCGCGCAAGAGATCGGTGACCTCGGGGAACGAGCCACGCAGCGGCACCGCGATGAGCGCCTGGCCCCCCGTGCGAATCAGCGGCACGAGCTCCGCGAAGGCGCGCCGGCGATCGACGGGAAGCAGCGGGTGCAGCGCGAGGACGTGCGTGAAGCTCTCCGGCTCGAGGTCGCGAGGCACGCCGTCACCGACGCGGTACACGAAGCGCTCGGCCCCGATCGCCGACGCGTTGGCGCGGGCGACCTCGATGGCCGCCGGGGACGGATCGATGCCGACGATGTCGAAGGCGGGCGGCGCCGCGTGGAGGTCAGCCGCAGGGAAGCCGGTTCGACACGCGAGGTGGAGCACGCGGGCCGCCGCGCCGACGCCCATCATCTCGAGCGCGAGCTCGGCAAACAGGCGCAAATAGCGGGGGACGACGACGGTATCGTGGAGCGGGGCATCCGTGGGGTCGAGAGGCTCGGACGCGATCACTGGCTGCGAGCCTAACGCACGAGCGTCCAACCTCCCAGACGTTCGCGCTCTGCATCGCGCTCCTCGGGTGCGCGGGACTCGGATATCGTGCTCCCGTGCAGCCCGTAGCTCGCCTCGCCCTCGCCTGCAC
>CAYYWA010000058.1:17193-22586 GCA_964475255.1 uncultured Sorangium sp. | reverse complement strand
CGACGCGAGCGACCGTTGGGGGCGCTTGCCCGGGTCCACCAGAGGACGCGGCATCGGTTCCCGAGACGGCCGTTTTCTCGTTGGACGGCGATCGCGGAACGAAGGAAACTAGGGACTTGGCTCAGAAGTGCGAATCCAGGCGTCTCGACCCGCTGGGAAGAACAGCGGATCCGGCCTTTGGGGCCGCCAGGGATCGCGCCTCTCGCTCGCCCGGAGCCCGGGGCCGATGCGTATCGGGCCGGTACTGTCAGGTAGCGCCCTCATGATCCGATCTTCCTGTCGTCTGCTTCTCACTCGATTCTCTCCTCATCTCGCCGCTCTGCTCCTGACGACGGGAGCCTGTGCAAAAGCCGTTACCGACGATTCGATGGACCGGGACAATCGAGGTGGGGACAGCGCCGGGGGACAACCCCCCGAGGGTGGCAGCGGACCGGCCTCCGGCGGCACGATGGGCGGAAGCGGAGGCGCGCAGGGAGGAGCCGGCGGCAGCTCGACGAGCGGGGGCACGAGCGGTGGCACTGGGGGCTCGAGCCCACTTGGTGGCGCTCCTTCCGAGGGCGGAGACGGCATGGGGGGCACGACCGGCGGCACACCGAGCGGTGGCGCGACCAGCGCAGGAGGCGGCTCGGACGTGGGGGGAAGCTCCGGGCTCGGTGGCGAAGCGCAAGGCGGTGCGACGCAAGGCGGCGCCGCGCAGGGCGGCACTGCCGGCGAGGGATCCGGCGGAATGACGCCGAACGGCGGCGACTCGTTCGCCGGCGACGGTGGGGAGCCGGCGAGCGGAGGTGCCGACGGCAGCGGAGGCACCTTGGGCGAGGGCGGAACGGGCGGTGACCCGCCCCCTCCGGACGGCTGTGACTGGACGGCCCCGAGCTGCGCGGACGAATCCTGTGAGGAAGCGTGTCCGACCAACGACGGCGGCGACTGTGTGAACCGCTGCGGTTCTCTCGTCGCGTGTTTGCAGGAGCACCCGAACTGCGGCACCGATGCCGACCCGATGTGCGTCAAGCGCGACGAGGGCGTGTCCAACGTCTGCACGTCGGAGTGGGAAATGGCGGGGGGCGGCATGCAGACCCCCTCGGAGCTCGCCGTCGCGTTCTTCGAGTGCGCCTGCGGGATCGAAGTGCCGTGACGGCGCGCAAAAGCCGCGGTCTCGGCGGTGACGACACGCAAAAGCCGCGGTCTCGGCCTCGACGGCGGCAAAGCCGAGTCCCCGGCTGAATCAGCCTGACCTTCGCGGCTGGACGTCAGTGCCCGACAGAGCCGGCGCCGTGTGAGCCGCCAGTCGGCTCCGTGCCCTCGCCCTCGACGGAGCCGCCGCCGCGGCGATCGGGATCGAAACGGGGACGCTTCTCTTCGTCCAGACGCCACCCGGGCCCGAGCTCCTGCTCCGTTCCCACGCGGGGACCTTCCTGGAGTCGGTCTGCCGGGTACACGCCGTCGGCACCCACTCCGCGACCGTCCGTGGTCGTCGGCGGGGGCGGCGGGTAATCACGCGTCGGCGACCGAACCGGCGCCTCCCGAGTCCCGCCGCACGCCGCCAGCAAAGCGACGAGCGAGAGCACGCTCGTGAGTCGGAGCCCGGGCGCCATAAGGCGCAAGCTAGCAAGCTTCGTACCGATCGAATCGACCCGGCATCGAGCTCGGCCGGGGTGCGACGCGGTTCAGGCGAGCTCGCTGAGCGGACCGGTGTTCAACTTGGGGTCGGGCTGGTCGCCGAACTCGTTCAGCTCCACGCCGAACGCGTTCGCGATCGAGATCAGGAGGTGGTTGTTCGTGACGCCCTGGAAGACCGCATCGTTCTCGCTGCACCAGAGATTGCTCTCCGGGCAGTCGGGGGTGAGCTTGATGCGCCGCCCCATACGGAACTTCCCGTTCGCTCCGCCGGCGAGCACGGTCGGCACGTTGCGCGTGCTGTGGAGCGCCGGATTTCCCATGTCGCTCGACACGTAAATCAGCGTGCTGTCGAGCACGCCCAGCTCGTCGAGGCGCTGCATGAGCCGCGCAACCTTGGAGTAGCTGTAGCGGTTGAACTTGGCGAGCGGGAGCCACGTCGACGGGTCGCCCCCGCCCACGGGGTTGCCGTTGGTGCCGACCGATGAGCCGCTGTACGTGTGCGCGACCGACCCGTGATTGTCCGCCGGGAGCCCGAGCGGATTGCCGTCGTAGGACAGGTCGTTCAGGAACAGCGTCGCGAAGCGCGTCACGTCGCAGGCGAGCGCCTGCGCGAGCACGTCGATGTGGGCGTCCGTGATCGCGTCGAAGTACGGCTCGCCGCCGTTGTAGCGCTCGAGCTTGGGGAAGGAGGACGGCGCCGTGGCGTTGCACGACACCGCGCCGCCCCCGCCCCCCGTGGCCGGACCGGAGAGGCGCTTCTCGAGATCCGAGAGGGCGCTCAGGTGCTGATCGAGCTTCTCGCGCTCGGTGCTGCCGAGCCGCGAGCGCAGCCGGTTCACGTCGGCGCGGACGAAATCGAGCACGCCTTGCCCGAGCCGGCGCGCTCGCTCCGCGGCGGGATCCGGCATCCCTCCTCCGGACGCGCCCGCGAGCAAAAGCTCGTATGCCTTGACGGGGTCGATGATCTTCGAGAGCGGCTCGCCTCCCGGCCCGTACGAGAGCGCTTCACCCGACTTCAGCTCCTTCGTTCCGACCGCGAGCGCGACGCTGGTGACGGGCGTGGCGTTCCCCAGGCCCTTCTCGACGGCGAGGTACTGATCGAGCGAGATGTTCTTCGGCTTGAGCTCACCCCCGATGCGGCTGCCCGTGAGGATGGTGCCCGCCGTGTCGTGACCGTTGGCGCTCGAGATCAGATCGATGCCCTCGATCACGATGATCTTGTCCTTGAAGCTCTTGCCGTACGTCCCCGGATCGTCGAACGGCGTGAGGGACGAGTTCTCGAACTTCAGATCGAAGTTCGTCTCGGTGTCCGTGGAACGCCGCACCCAGTGCTCCGCGGCGACGCCGTGCGGGTGATAGATGGTCACGAACTTGAGCGGCAGGGCCTCACCCATGGACTGGGCGAAGGAGTTTTCGACAAGCCGGAAGCACGGAAGCGCGGCGAAGCCCGCGCCGACGGCTCGAAGGAACGTGCGGCGGCTCGATCGTTTCATTGCGTGACCATCCGTTGGGTGAAGAGCGGGTGCTCTGCGAAGGCGATCAAGGTCTTCAAGATATTGCTCTGGTCGGCTTCGGGCATGGCGGACCACGCGCTCAGGAACGCTTCCTCGACGGCGAGGGCCGCCGCGTCGCTGCGCCCGGCAGAAGCGCGGAACAGATGGCGAGCGAAGCACGCCCGAACCTCGGGCATGGTGGCGATCGCCGTGGCGAGCTCGTCGCTATTCGCGTAGCTGCCGTCGTACGACTTCCCGAAATCGATCGTGACGGAGCTGTCGACGGGGTTGTCGCCCTCGTGCGTGCGGAACTGACCCATGCCGTCGTACTGCTCGAAGCTGAACCCGATCGAATCGATCACGCGATGGCAGCCCTGGCACTCCGAGTCCGTCGCGTGGATGGCGAAGCGCTCCCGCGTGGTCTTCGTCGGGTCCGGCACCGGCGGCACCACGACGATGTTGAGCTCCGTCGGGCTCGGGACGGGCTCACACAAAACGCGGCGCCCCACGGCCACGCCACGGAGCACCGGAGCGCTCTCGTGCGCGTGCGCGTAAACGGACAGGAACGCGCCCTGGTTGAGGATGCCGCGGCGGTTCGCGAGCGGGATGCGGCCGGAGGCGCTCCCGACGCCGTAGTATTGCGCGAGCGGCTGAGGCAGCGGGCCCTCGGAATACGTGAAGTCCGCCGCGAGGAGCTCGGGCACCGTCGCCGTCGAGCCCCAGAGCACGTGGGTGATGAAATCCTGACTCTCGCGGCGCAGCGGATCGCGAATGGCGTCGAACCCGGGATACACGTTCGAGTCCTTCGCCGTCTTTTCGATGCGATCGATCCCGAGCCACTCGCTGATCACGCGGATCAAGCGCTCGCGCGCGGGACCGTTCGGCGCGAGCAGCCGCTCGACCTCGCGCGCACGCCCTTCCGGCGTCGCGAGATCACCGGCGGCCGCAGCCGCGAGGAGCGCGTCGTCGGGCGGAGCCCCCGTGACGATGAACGCGAGCGAGGCCGCGGTCTCGTCGGGCGTGAGCGAAACGACGGTGCCCGGCGCGGCCGTCCCCTCGCCGAGCTCGGTGAGATACAGGAAGCCCGCCGACTGCAGCATGGCGCGAACGACGAGCTCGATGCCGTCCGCGTACGTCGCGCCCTCGGCGCCGAGCCGGTACATGTCGAGCAGCCCATCGTTGAGATCCGGGCCGTCGATCTCCTCCACGGTGAGCGCGCGTCGGTAGACGCGCTTCCCGAACGATTCGATGAACGCCCGCGCGCAGGCCTCACCCGGCTGCGGATCGGAGCACGGCGCGAGCTCGAGCGCGCGCGCCTTCCCCTCGGCGGCGATCGCCTCGGCGGCCGCCGCGAGCTGCCGGGCGACCACCGAGTCCACGCGCTGAGCGTCGTTCAGCGAGAAGCCGTCCTGGCGCGCATCCGGCGGGAAATCGAACTCGGACGACGGCGAGCCGTCGAGACCGAGGAGCGCCCGGATCGAGGCGTCGTACTCCGCGTTGCTGAGCCGGCGAATGCGCGCGGGCAAATACCCGGTCGGCGTGGGAGCGGTTCCAGCAGTGCCGCCGTTGGGCGGCGGGCTCGAGCCGCCGGTTCCGACGGAGCCGCCGTTCGCCCCGGCTCCACCTTGGCCGTTGGGCACCCCCGCGGTCCCGCCCATCACTCCCTGGGGTGGAGCGCCCGCCGTACCGCCCACGCCCGAGCCTCCGGTCGCAGCGGCCCCTCCGGTCTCGCTGCCCGACGGATCGGACGGATCCGAATCAACGATTTCCCCGCCGGAACAGGCAGGGAGCACGACACCGATGGTGACCACACCCAGAAGGGAGGTGGGTCGCCGGAGACGACCAAACATCACTCCACATCTTGCTCTGAGCGCGCGCTGCGGCAACCGAAATTTCCGGATCGGCGAGTATTCCCTCCACGAGCTCACATACACGCGCTCGCGCCCCACTCGGGCTCCAGACTCGAACCGAGACACTCGCGGCGACGAGCAGACACGGCGGAATTCAGCCGCGCCCGACAATTACGCCGGCGACACACGAAATTCGGCCAGTGTCCATAGCGAAGAACCGAGCGGCCCCACGAACACGGTGACGTTGGGTGATCCGTGGTGCGTCGCACCGAGGTTCCGAATCGTAAAGACCGATTTCGAATTCGACGCACCTCCCGCCCCGTCGGTCGCCTCTCGTTTTTTTTTTTTTTAAAACCCCCGCAACCACCCCGAAGCCAATCGACTCTAACACCAAACACACAAAAAAAAAAGTGTACGCGAACAATTGGGCGGG
>CAYYWA010000058.1:0-17183 GCA_964475255.1 uncultured Sorangium sp. | reverse complement strand
CGCCCCGCGGTTCCGAAACGTACAGACCGATTTCTAATTCGCCCCCCCTCCCGCCCCGGCGGGCGCCTCGTTTTTTTTTTTTTCGAGCCCCGGCTCCCACCGCGAAGGCATGCGACTCGAACCGCTAACCCTCGAAGAAGAACGTGTACGCGAACGATTGGGCGAGACCGAGCGCGAACGCGCGCCCTACCTGCGTGTTCGAACCGAGGTCGAGGCGATCGTCGGAGGGCCCGAGCTCGGCGAGCTCGGCGGTTTCGAGCCACACGCGCGGATCGACCCGGACGACGACGGTTCCGTCGCCGCTCACCTCCGCGGCCTCGAAGCGGCAGTCGTGCACGGTGCCTTCTGGCGCGTGCGGCCACACGTCCTCGAGGGTTGCGGCGACGCGAAACGGGACCTCTCCGTCTTCACGCACGGCCACGGCATCGAGGCTAGCGATCGGGATCGTGTATGCGAACGGGTCGTTCCCTTCGAGCGGCGCGTAAACGACCTGGCCGATGCTGTAGCTGCCCATCAGGCCTTGCCCACCGGGGAGCTCGAGCGGCGCCTCGGAGAAGTCGAGCGCGCGCGGGCCGAGCCATTGGCCGAGCACCGAGCCGGTCGAGAAATGACCCGGATGCGCGTGCGCCGACGGAACGAGCGCTCCGAGCAACCGCTCGAGCCTCCCGGGCGAACGCGAAGCCACCTCGTCCTCGAACGCGCCTCCGTAATAGAGCGCACCGAGGCCGAGAACGGCGCGCTCGAGCCGCACGCGATCTCCCGAGGTGATCGTGAACTCGTCCCACGCTTCCCGGTCGAGCTCGATGCGCGTGTGGAGCTGCACGCGCGTGTCCGCATCGTCCTCGGAGCCGCACCCGACGAGCGGCACGGCCAACGCCGCCCCCGCGCGAAGCAGGCTCCGGCGCGTGACTCGGCTCGGGAGCGAATGGGGCTTCATGGGGAGCGCTTCCTCGTTCCCCGCTTACCCCGAGATTTCGAGCTTCCTCGTTCGGGACGCGGAAATCCAGGCGTGCGGGAGCATCCAGAGCCGAGCATGCCACTCACCCGCGAACGACGTCGAGCGGTATACTCCGCCCGCGCCTCGCCCCGCGCGGGGCGTCGCGCCGGGAGATCTCCTTCGTATGAGCTCGGACCTCAGTCGCTTCGGCGTCACCATGGAACGCATGCTGCTCCACCAGCTCGACGAAGTCGTGCGCGAGCGCGGCAGCACCCGCTCCGCGGTGTTGAGCGACCTGGCGCGCGCCGAGGTGGTGCGGACGCTCGTCCAGAAGCCCGTTCAGGCCGTTGGAACCCTCACCATCGTGTACGACCACCACGTGCGCGACGTCACCGAGCGCCTCACGGAGATGCAGCACGAGCTCGGCGACAAGGTGCACTCGACGATGCACGTGCACCTCGACGCCGATCGCTGCCTCGAGGTCATCGTCGTGCGCGGGCGAGCGGATGCGCTGCGCGCCGCCGCCGACCGCCTGATCGCGACGCGCGGAGTGCTCCACGGCACGCTCGAGCTCTTCGCCGAACAGCGCGCGGAGAACGGCCGTGCCCGCGGAGCTTCGTCGCACACGCACGCGGAACCGCACAGCCACCCCATCCCACGCAAGCCCCGCAAGAAGCGGTGACGAGAACGGTCCGCGTTCAGCGCGCGGCCAGGAACAGCCCTTCGACGATCCCCACGCGGTAGGCGAGCGTGAGGCCCACGACCACGCTCAAGAGCCCCGCAGCGCGCACGACGGTGCGGCGCAGCCAGGCGGATCGCTCGGCGGCCCATGCGGCCGGAAGCGCCAACAGCGACGTCAGCGCGGTCATCCCTACGATCGTGCCGAGCCCGAAGAGCCCGAGGTACGGCAGCGCGACCCACGAGTCTGCCGTGGTCGCGAGCACGAGCAGCGCAACGGCCGCCGAGCCCGCGAGCCCGTGCACGACGCCGACGCCGAGAGAGCGGAGCAGCGCCGCGCGCGGTCGCGACGGTTCGCGCGGAAGCTCCGCCGCCCTGGCGGAGACCCCACCGAGATTGAGCGCGCCGAGGCCAATCAGCATGAGCGCCACCGAGAACTCCATGCCGAGCCCCACGCGCGGCGGGATCACGACCCCGAGCAGGACGATCGCGCTACCCACGAGCAACACCGTGAGCGCGTGGCCGAACCCCCAGGTCGCTCCGATCAGCAGCGCGGCGCGCACCGACCGCTCGCGGGACGCGATCGCCCCGACGGCGACCACGTGATCGGCGTCCGTGGCGTGGCGAAGGCCGAGCAAGAACCCGAGCGCGAGGATGGAACCAAGGGAGCCCACGCCCCGCGTCGTAGCACGGTGGCGGGATTTCGTGCCACCGCTCGCTGCGGGCACCCGCCCTCCCCCACGGGCTCATGGGCCCCGCGCCCGGAGGGGCGCCCTTGTGTCGCGGACGCAAACGGGTATACGGGCCTCTTCGGAGATCTTCGTGGCCAAGCCCGCAACTCAGAAGTCCGCCATTTCTCCCACTCGCGTCGAGGACTACGCCGAATGGTACCAGCAGGTCGTTCGGGCAGCCGATCTCGCCGAGAACTCGCCGGTGCGCGGGTGCATGGTCATCAAGCCGTGGGGCTACGCGATCTGGGAGAACATCCAGCGCGCGCTGGACGGGATGTTCAAGGCGACCGGACACAAGAACGCCTACTTCCCGCTGTTCATCCCCAAGTCGTTCCTCGAGAAGGAAGCCGAGCACGTCGAGGGTTTCGCGAAGGAATGCGCGGTGGTCACCCACCACCGGCTCGTCGCCGGCAAAGAGGGCGGGCTCGTCCCCGACCCGGAGGCGCGCCTCGAGGAGCCGCTCATCGTGCGGCCCACGTCGGAGACGATCATCGGTGCCGCGTTCGCGCAGTGGGTGCAGAGCTATCGGGATCTGCCGTTGCTCATCAACCAGTGGGCGAACGTCGTGCGCGGGGAGCTGCGCACGCGGCTCTGCCGGCGCACGGCGGAGTCCCTCTGGCAGGAGGGCCACACCGTGCACGCGACCGCGGAGGACGCCGTGGAGGAAACACGGCGGATGCTCGACGTGTACGCGGACTTCGCGGAGAACCACATGGCCATGCCCGTGGTCCGCGGGCGGAAGACGGACAGCGAGCGGTTCCCCGGCGCCGTCGACACCTACAGCATCGAGGCCATGATGCAGGACCGAAAGGCGCTGCAGGCGGGCACGTCGCACTTCCTCGGCCAGAATTTCGCGCGGGCCAGCGGGATTCGATTCCTCGATGCCGCCGGGCAGCAGCAGCTCGCCTGGACGACGTCGTGGGGTGTCTCCACGCGCCTCGTCGGCGGCCTGATCATGACCCACGCGGATGACGACGGGCTCGTGGTTCCGCCGCGGCTCGCGCCCGCCCACGTCGTGATCTGGCCGGTGTTCCGCGGCGACGACACGCGCGCTCCCATCCTCGAGGCCATCGAGCGGCTCGCGGCGAGCCTGCGCGGCGCGAGCTTCGGCGGGCGCCCGATCGAGGTGGAGACCGACCTCCGCGACATCGGCGGCGGCGACAAGCAGTGGGAGTGGATCAAGAAGGGCATCCCTCTCCGGATCGAGATCGGCCCGCGCGACGTCGCGGGGGGCACGGCGATGCTCGCGCGGCGCGATCGCGGACCCCGCGAGAAGGAAAACATCCCGTTCGCCGACCTGCCTCGCCGCGTCCCCGAGCTGCTCGAAGCCATGCAGCGCGGACTGCTCGAGCGGGCGCTCGCGTTCCGCGACGCGCACACGCACGCGATCGACGACCGCGCCGCGTTCGACGCCTTCTTCACGCCGAAGAACGCGGAGAAGCCCGAGATTCACGGGGGCTTCGCGCTGGCTCACTTCTGCGGCAACGCCGCGTGCGAGGCCGAGATCAAAGACTCGCTCAAGGTGACGATCCGTTGCGTCCCGCTCGGCGACATCGACGGCGCGCGCGCCGGGCGCGTCCACGAGCCCGGTCGCTGCGTCGTCTGCGGCGGCGAAAGCTCCCAGCGCGTCGTGTTCGCGAAGAGCTACTGCCGAGTCGCGCGCGGCGAGCGCTCGCTGGAACACGCGCGCCGGGAGCGGGTTCGCCCTTCGCACCGCGCGGCGGCTGCGTCGGAAGCGACCGACGCAGCCCCCCCAGCTCGACTCGGCGAGCGCTCGCGCGCGGGTGGATCACTCGTGGAGCTGCTGCGCGAGGTAGCGCTCGCGGCCGATCTCGTTGATGAGGTGGAGCTGCGCTTCGAGCCAGTCCACCGCGTCTTCTTCGTCGGCGAGGATCGACTCGAGCAGCTCCCGCGTCCCCGCGTCGTTCTTGGCGAGGCAGAGCGTGATCGCGGCGTTCAGGCGTGCGAGCGCCTCGAGCTCGAGCTCGAGATCGAGCTTGTGCATCTCGAGCGGGTCCTCGCCGACCCGCACGGGGTTGAGCCGCTGCAGGTTCGGGACCCCATCGAGGAAGAGGATGCGCTGGATCACGCGATCGGCGTGCTTCATCTCCTCGACCGACTCTTCGCGCTTCTTCTTCGCGATGCGGTCGTAGCCCCAGTTCTCGAGCATTCGGTAGTGCACGAAGTACTGATTGATGGCGGTCAGCTCGCTCGTCAGGATCTGATTCAGGGCATCGATGATCTCGGCATCTCCACGCATGGCGGCTCCTCGGTTCCCTCTATCAAGGATCCGAGAGCAGCCAAAGCGCGGCGCGTCGCAATTCGCCGAGCTCCTTCTCCACGGCCGCAACACCCGTCGAGCTCCATCGCTCGGAGCTCCGGTCGGCTTGCATCGGCGAACGCTCGGCCGAGAACCGCGCCCACCGGCCAAGGGGCCGCCAAGCTCGTTCCGCCCTCACCAGAAGCCCGCGCCCTTGCTGATATTGACTATCAATTGCAGCAAGCTAGACTCGCTGTCGAGACGGATGCTGGTCTGCCATTGCAAGCGCGTGTGTGATCGAACCATTCGCCAGTGCGTCATCGACGGCGCTCGTACGGTCGATCAAGTCGGTGCAGCGTGCCGGGCCGGCACGGGATGCGGCGGATGCCGACCGCTCGTCGAGGCCCTGATCCAGCTCGAGGTTCGGCGCGAGAGCGGTGCTGGCTCGGCCTCGTCCGACCACTGCGCGGCACAGCTCTGAGTCCAAACGGCATCCAGGCATCTACCGGATTCGTCGGCGCTCCCTCTGCCGAGCGTCGATCCGCCAAACGACGTTCGAGAGCGAAACGGTTGGGAACGCGCCGAACCCTGCGGAAGACGGCGTCGACCGGGGTGCGCGCGTGGGGAGGGCCCCGTCGAATTCACTTGAGTTCACTTCGGCGGAAGAGGGGCGGCGCGAGTCGCCCCTCTGAAAACGAGAGTCAAACGGATCGGCGTTCGAGCGTGGCGTCACACGGACTCTCGCGTAAGCGAATGGAGCGGGATCTCCTACAAAAATAGGGCATCTATACAGGGTAGGTCTTTCCATCCCTCGTGAGCTCGGGCAGCCTACGGACTCGATGCGTCAGCAGAGGGTTGCGCTGGGACCGAGCGTGGGCGCACCCGACATGCGGGTCCCGGACGAGACGGCCGAGCGGAAACCTTCCCGCCGTTCCTCACGGCCGCGCAGCATTCGGGTGGCGCGCTCGACCCGCGACGAGCGTGCACGGGCGGCGCGACGCGCGCTGGAGCTCGAACGCGAGCTCACGCGGCCACGCCATCGATCCGAGTGCGCCACCGGGCCGCGGCCGTGCCCCTATGTCGCCTGCAAGCACCACCTCTACCTCGACGTGTCGCCGACGACCGGCACGATCAAGCTGAACTTCCCCGAGCTCGAGGTGTGGGAGCTCACCGACTCGTGCGCGCTCGACGTCGCGGATGAGGGACCTCAGCCGGTCGAGCGCACGAGCGAGCTTCTGAACGTGACCCGCGAGCGCATTCGGCAGATCGAAGCCGTGGCCCTGGCGCGCCTCGCGACGGTCCGCGACGTGCAGCGCTTGCGCGACGTCCCGGAGAAGGGCGACCCGGCCTTCGCCGCGACGTTCTCACCGCGTCGCGTGCGGGCCGCGAACGCGCTCAAACCCATCAAGTAAGAGAAGCGCTCACGGTTTGGCGCGGAGGGGGAGCGAGATGCGCCCTCGTCCGATGAGCGGCTCTCTCGCGCTCACGTATAGAGCGCGTGCGCGAGCAGGCCGAACGCTGGCCCGGCGATGTGCGGGAAAATCCACCAAGCGACCAGCAAGCCGAGGAGCTGCAGCATCGGGTTCTGCCGCAAGCGCTCATAGAGCGACCGCAACCCAGCGGGCCCGAATCCCTCGACCACCGCGGCGCCGTCGAGGGGCGGGATGGGAATGAGGTTGTACAGACCCAGGATGATGTTGAGCTGCAGGAGCACGCTCAGCGCGAGGGCGCCCGCCCCCAGCCACGAGCTGAACTCGTAGCCGTCCGGGAGCCGCACGAGGCCGACGCTGGTTCCATCGCCCCCGAGGTGGAACACACCGGCGGCCGTCAGCACCCGGATCGCCACCAGGGCGAGCCCCGCGAGCAGAAAGTTCGCGGCGGGCCCCGCCATCGACATCAACGCCCGGCGACGCGGATGCCGGGCACCCCAATACGGATCGTACGGAACGGACGCCCAGCCGATCATCCAACCGAGCTGGAGAAAGCTGATGATCGGGACGAACACCATGCCGAACGGCTCACGCCGGATGTGCGGCATCGGATCGAGCGTGACGTGGCCCAGCGAGTAGGCCGTGTCGTCCCCTCCGCGGTGTGCGACCAGCGCGTGCGCGGCTTCGTGGCAGGTCGTGCTGAACACGAACACCAGGTACCAAACGAGAAACTCCGCGAATACGTGCATTGGGCCGCAGGGGCCTAGTAGCGCGGCCCTGACCAGCGTTCCAGATTTCTCCCGACGCCCCGGCGCGATTCTTCTCTCTTGGGGGATGCAGGAGCGCGATGGGAGCAGTCGTGCGCCACGCACCCACGAACCTCCGGAGTGGTCGAGCCTTTCCGTTGCCGGTTGCGTCGCGGCCCCAGTACCCTCCGGCTCATGCTGGGGTTTCTTCGAACGGTTGCCCTGACGGGTGTCTTCGCGGTCGCGTGCGGCGGCCCGAGCTCTCGCCTGATCACGGTGCGCGCGCCAACCGGGAGCGGCGCGGTGACCTTCGAGGTCAAGAACAACACCGACGTCCCGATCAACGAGCTCTACATGGCTGACTCGGAGGCCGTCTCGGCCGCGGAGCGGGTGGACCCGAACTCCCCCGAAGGCCACGCCCTCTGGGGCACGGACCGATTGACCGCCGCCATCCCGACCGGAGAGCGCGTCGAGCTTCCGGTCGAGAAGCCGGGCAACTATGACGTGCGCGCCCTCGATCGCGACCGCCGCGAGCAGCACGTCGCCCGCCTCCGTCTCCAGGCGGGGGGCCGGTACATCCTCGAGCTCAACGAGGGCGGCTGGCGCGTCCGGTAGCTCGCAAACGCGAGAAAACGCCCCGACGAGCGTCGCACAAACCCTCGGAATTGTGGACGAGAGGCGCATCCTGATGAATGATGCGCGCATCATTCACGATCATTCGCAGGCGCACGCATGGGCTGGCTTCGGGACCTGATCGACGCGAGCAACGGGTCGGTGCGGAGCCTCGGTCAGCTCGCCTCCGAGAGCCTGCTCCAGGCCGAGTGGCCAGCCGAGGTGCGCATCCAGCCGCGGTCTCTCGCGGCCCTCCTCAGTAAGATCGACCGAGGTCAGGAGGTGAGCTGGCTGCTGGAGCGGCCCGGCGTCCAGCGAGCCTTGGCGCGCGTGCTCGACCTGCGGGCCGAAGACGTGGCCCGGGAAGCTCGCGCGCACGACGAGACGGGACAGCTCGAGTCGCGCCTCCTCCGCCTGCGCGACCTGCCGACCGCTCGTCCCTTGGACCTCGCCGTCGAGCCCCTCCCTCCCGGCGTTCCCGAGGGGCTGCTCCTTCCCCCTCCTCGCCCGTGCTGGTGGCTCGCGCCGAGCGGAGCGGGGCGCAGCCTGTTGGGCCGCTGGTTGGAGGCGCGGGGGCGCGCTCGCTTTTTCGAGGGGCGTCTCCCGAGCTCGGACGAGGTTCCCGAACGCACGCCCGCATACATCGAGCTCTCCGAGCCCTTGGTGGATGGAGACCTGCTCAAGCCGCGGCCGGGCCTCGTCGTCGCGGCGCCGTTCGCGCCCCCGTCAGGGAGCGGATTCGAGCTCGTCGCTTCGCCGCCGCTCGCCGCGATGGTGGGTCCCCTGCTGCGGTGGATCCGAGAGCGGCTCCCCGCGGAGACCCCGGTGCGTGCCGACACGGTCGAGCCCTGGCTGCTCGAACGCATTGCCCGCGGTGAGCTCCGCACCCTAGGGGAGCTCCTGGGCGTCGTGGGAGCGCTGGACGAGCTCGGCTCCCGAGCCAGCGAGACGCGCGGGCTCGAACGGCTGGCGCGCCGCCACGTCGAGGCACGGCTCGCGCGCACGTTGGACGCCGGGGCTCCCCACGCGAGCTGGGTCCGAAAGCAGGGATTCGACGCGCTCGTCGGCATCGCCGAGCGCGGCCTCGTCGACTTCGATGCCGACCTCTCGCGACCGCGGTCCTTCGAGGACTGGCTCGAGCTCATGCCGCCCGAGCTCGAGCGCGGCGTGGACATCGACTGGGTGCGGCTCTCGTTGAAGCGCGCCGAGGCTTCCGTCCGCGCCGTCGAGGTCGACCGCGCGGCGCGGCGGCTTCCCCCCGGCGCGTACCGGCTGGTCACCGCCCTCGAGCACGCGGGTCTTCTGCTGCGGGGTCGTGACGAGCGGCTCACGCTCGAGCCCGCCTGGGTCCGACGCGTTGCGCTCGATCTCGCCGTGAAGCGCCTCGTCCAGCGCTCACCGCTGGAGTGGGGCGAAGCGCTGCTCTGGCCGCGCGCGGCCACGCTCGTCGCCCGCGCGTTGCTCGATCGCGCCGTGCGAACGGGGCCGAGCCTGCTGGAGCCCGTGCTCGATCTCGAGCTCGACGACGAACCGGCGACGGCGGCGGTCCTGGATGCCGCCCTGCGCATCGCGGGCGTCGCGCGCCTGCTCGGTGCCGACGCGTCACCAGAGCTCCTCGAGGGCATTTGGAGCGAAGCGGAGCGCTTGGCGGTGTGCTTCGACGGAGAGCTGCCGCGCTCGCGCATCCAGGCCGCGCCGGGCGGGCCGAGCGGCGCCGACACCGACGCGCTCGGCGCCACCCTGCTCGCGCCCGGGACGTTCTACCTCTCGGCGCTCAGCGTGTCGGAGGCACTCGGCCCGAGGAAACGCACGCGGCTCGCGCCGCTCTTGCCCTGGCATGCCTCGCGACCGCCCGAGGCGCTCGGCGCGGTCTACGACGCCATTCACGCGGCGCTCGCCGAGACGCCGCCCTGGCGTGACGGAGCCATCCAGCTCGTCGCGCGCGTGCGGGCCGTGGTCGGCAACGCCCACGGCCCGGAGCGACCCCACGCGCTCGAGTGGCCCGTCGAGCTCGTGGACGAGATCCAACACGAGGTGCTGACGCTCGAGACGCTCGAGCGCGCGCCCGACAATCGGGAGCTCGTGCTCGACGTGCTCGCGCTGGCGCGGGCACGCGGCCTCTCGCCGCGCGCCGTGGCCCACGCGTTTTGGCAGAGCTGGGAAGAAGCGGGCCGCCCGGCGACGCGCTTGCTCGCTCCGACGAGCGCGTTCGCGGAGGTGCTCTTCGAGCACGTGCCGGGCCCGGTCCTCGAGCGCTGGCTCGCGCAGGCGGAGCGCGTTTCTCTCCCCTACCCGTTGCTCGGGGAGCCGGCATGGCAGGTCGCCGCGCGCTTTCCGCAGATCGTCGGCGACGTGAGGGCCCTCGCCGCGATGCCCGCGGATCTCCTCGAGACCGTGGTGCAACGCCTGCGCGCGTTCCCGGAGCTGGGTGCGGGAGCCGCGGTGCTCTGGCGGCGCTGTGCAGAGGCGTGCCTCGACGCGATCGACCGCGAGCTCGATGCCGCGCACGCCGACGAAGGCGTGCTCGCGACCTTGCTCGATTCGGCGCCTCCCGATTCCGTTCCGGCGCTCGTGGGCGCGCTCGGGACGGCGGAGCGCGCGCGGCGTCTCGCTCCCGGAGCGCTCGACGCGGTTCGGCGCTTCCTCTATCGGATGACCGCCGCCCGCGTCGAGGGGTGGCGGCTCGCTTACGCGCTCCTCTCGCTCGTGGAGCGCGATCTCGCCGCCGTTCGGCACGACGCCTGAGCCTCGACTTCGGGCTGAGACGGGTCCTGCTCCCTGCGATAGGCTCGCGCCATGCGCGCCGTTCGAGTGAACGCGTTCGGTCTCGACCAAGTGGTCGTCGCGGAAGAGGACCGGCCCGCTCCCGCGGCCGACGAAGTGCTCATCCGCGTGCTCGCCTGCTCGCTCAACTACCGAGACGTCCTGGTCGCCCGAGGCGAATACAACCCGCACTATCCGCTGCCGTTGATTCTGGGCTCCGATTGTTGCGGTGAAATCGTCGAGCTCGGCGCAGACGCGCACGCCTCGGGGCTTCGAGTCGGCGATCGGGTCTGCCCCATCTTCTCGCGCGGCTGGCTCACGGGCAGCCCCACGCGCAACGCCGTCAGAAACTCGCTCGGCGGCCCGCTCCCGGGGGTGTTCGCGGAGCTCGCGGTGGCGCGCGCCGACAGCGTCGTCGTCGTCCCGAGCACGCTCGATCCCTTGGAAGCGGCCTGCCTGCCCTGCGCGGGCGTGACGGCGTGGAGCGCGCTGTCCACCCTCGGCAACGTCCGGGCGGGCGACGTCGTGCTCACGATCGGCAGCGGCGGCGTGTCGCTGTTCGGCATTCAGATCGCCGGGTTGCTCGGTGCGCGCGTGATCGCCACCACGCGCACTCCCGAGAAGCGCGCCCGCTTGCTCGCGCTCGGCGCCCACGAGGCGCTCGTCACCGCGGGCCCGGGCTATGGCGAGACGGTGCGGCGCCTCGCGGGCGGCGAAGGTGTGGACCACGTGCTCGAAGTGGGCGGCGTCGGGACGCTCCCCGAATCCCTGGCCGCGGTGCGCCCGGGTGGCACCGTGAGTTTGATCGGCGTGCTCGCCGGTGGTCGCGGCCCCGTCGATCTCCGTCCGGCGGTGATGCGCAACGTCCGCCTCCAGGGCGTCTTCGTCGGATCGCGGTCGAGCTTCGAGGCGCTCCTTGCCGCGTGGCTTTCGCGCGGCCTGCGTCCCGTGATCGACACCGTGTACCCGCTCTCGCGAGCGCGCGACGCCTTCGAGCACCTCGCCTCCGGCCGGCACTTCGGCAAAATCTGCCTCGTGCCGGACGAAGGGAGCCGAGGCTGAGCACCGGCGACCGAGGCCGCCCTCTTTCCGAGGGCGAACCGGTGACCGGCACGGCCTGAGAGGCTATCGGCGGCGAATGCGGCGATAGACGACGCCGGCCAGGCCGAACGCGAGGAACGCGAAGCCCGAGGTCGAGCCGGGCTCCTGACCCATCGCGCAGCTCACGGACGCTTCACCCTCCGCGCTGCCCTGGCACTTGCCGTTCTTGCAGTTCACGGACGCGCTTCCCGATGCGCTCGTTTCGATGGCCCCCTTCCATTGGGAGATCGCGTCCCAGCACTCCTGCGCTTTGCCGCCGTGATCGACGTACTGGTTGTCACACTTGAGCACGCCCTCCGGCCGTGAGCACTGCGCGGTGCAGCCGCCCTGCAGGCGGGTCTCGCACTGCGCCTGGAGGTCCGCCTGGCAGTCGACCTGACAGCTCAGGTTCGCTTCGGCCTTGCACTGGCCCTCGCAGCTCGCTTCGCACCGCGCCTTGCAGGTCGCGCTCGGCGGCGTCCCCGTGCAGCTCGCTTTGCAGTCGCCCTGGCAGGTCGCTTCGCACGCTCCCTTGCACTCGGCGCGGCAGCCCGAGTCGTTCCCGCACTCCGCGTCGCAACGTGCGTCGCAGCTCCCGCTGCACTCGACGGAGCAGTTGGCCTGGCAATCGAACTTCGGAGGGTTCGCCTCGCAGGTGGCCTCGCACGCGTCGATGTCGCAGCTCGCGGTGCACGTCGCGCTCGCCGAGCCCGAGCACGACCCGTCGCATTGCGCATACCCCTCGGCGTGACACGCGGCCTCGAAGCTCAGATTCTCGCACTCGACCTCGCAGCCACCCGTGGCGACGAACTCGCACTCGGACTTGGCTTCGATATGGATATCGCCACACGCGGCCAGGTCAGCCGCCGCCGCAGGCCGAACGACGAGAAACGGAAGCGCGAGGGCGAACAGGCCTGCGCTCAAGCGGGTAAGAGCCATGGGGGATCCTCCTGATTCCAATCCGGCATGGTAGCCGAAAATCAGACGGACCCGTGATGGGCATCGATTCAAACGATGCCGATCGGCCGACGCTCACACTCGGGCTTACAGTGTCGCGGACGCCTGCGCGTTGACGGTCTCCGTGCGCCGCATGCCGTGGAAGCTCGTCCCTCGCCGGGCCATGTCGGTGAGGAGCGGCGCCGGCTCGAAGCGCGAGCCGAACTGCGAGGCATACGCCTCCAACCGCTCGACCACGTCGCGCGCGCCGACCGCGTCCACGTACCGGAACGGCCCCCCGCGGAACGGGGGAAACCCGAGGCCATACACGGCGCCGATGTCGCCGTCGCGAGCACTCCGCAGGATGCCCTCGTCGAGGCAGCGCACGGCCTCGTTCACCATCATCAGCACACAGCGGTGCGCCACGTCGGCGATGGGGGCGTCGCGGCTCGGTTGAACCCCGAGCACTTGGTATACGCTGGTATCGACCTGCTTCTTCCCCTTGCGGCGCTTCTGGCCGTAGACGTAGAGGCCGCGCTCGTTCTTGCGACCGCGGCGCTCGTCGGCGAGGAGCTGCTCGACCACGGGAGGCGGCGCCATCCGCGGCCCGAACGCGCTGTGCAAGATCTTGCCGACCTTGGCGCCCACGTCGATGCCCACCTCGTCGAGCAACGCGAGCGGCCCGACCGGGAACCCGAAGTGAACGACCGCGTCGTCGATCACGTCGACGGCGTACCCGTCCGCGAGGAGATACGCGGCCTCGTTGAGGTACGGCCCGAGGATGCGCGACGTGTAGAAGCCCGGCCCGTCGCGGACGACGATGACCGTCTTGCCTTGACGCTTGCCGATCGCGACCGCCGTCCGCGTCACCCAATCCGCCGTCCGATCCGTCACCACGATCTCGAGCAACGGCATCTTCTCCACGGGGGAGAAGTAGTGCATGCCGAGCACGCGCTCGGGCGCGCGCGCCCGCTCCGCGATCTTGGTGATCGGCAGCGACGACGTGTTGGACGCGAAGATGGCGTTCGGGTGCCCGTACTGCTCGATGTCCGAGAGCACGCGCTGCTTGAGCTCGAGATCCTCGAACACCGCCTCGATGACGAGCTCCGCGTCGCGGAACCCGCTGTACGTCACCGTCGGCGTGATCTGCGCCATGATCCGATCGCGCTCGATCGCCGTGAGGCGCCGGCTCTTCACGCGGCCGTCGAGGACCTTGCGGATCTGCGCGAGCCCCTTGCCGAGCGCGGACTCGTCGCGATCGCGGAGCCGCACGGGGATCCCCGCGACCGCGGCCGTGACGTACGCGACCCCCGCGCCCATCAGCCCGGCGCCGAGCACGCCGACCTTGTGCACCTCTGCCGGTTTGACGTCCGGGTTTTCGATGCCCGGGTCCTTCTTGAGCTCGTTCGTCGCGAAGAAAATGTTGATGAGCTCGCGAGCTTCCGGCGTCGCGGCGAGCTCGCCGAACGCCCGCGTTTCGGCGTCGTAGCCGCGCGCCGCGCCGTGCGCTAGCCCCGTCTCCACCACGTCGAGGATGCGCTCGGGCGCGGGATAGTTGCCCCGCGTCTTCTTGCGCGTCTGCCGGCGCGCCTGCTCGAACACGAGCTTTCGCCCGATCGGGTTCTTCGTGAGCAGCGTGTCCTCGAGCGCGCGTCGGTCGAACAACCCGGTTCGACGGCGCTCGCGCGGGGCGAGGAGCATCAGCGCGCGCTCGATGGCCGCGGACTCGAGCACGGGCCGGGCCACGATTTCGTCGACGAGCCCGAGCTTCAAGGCGCGCCGGGCGTCGAGCTGCCTGCCAGTGAGCATCAGATCGAGGCCCGCCTGAAGCCCGACGAGGCGCGGCAACCGCTGCGTGCCCCCGAGGCCCGGCAAGAGCCCGAGCTGGACCTCGGGCAGCCCGAGGCGCGTGCGCGAGTCCGTCGTGGCGACGCGCGCGTGACAGGCGAGCGCCACCTCGAGCCCGCCCCCGAGGCACGCGCCGTGGATCGCCGCGACGAACGGCTTCTTCGAGCTCGCCACGCGCTCGAGCGCGCGCTGACCACTGCGCGAGAGCTCCTCCGCCTTCTCGCGGGAGCCGATGACGCGCAGGAGCTTCAGGTCCGCGCCGGCGATGAAGCCGTCCGCCTTGCCGGAGATGAGAATGACGGCCCGGATCGTCTCGTCGCGATCGATGTCGTCGAGCACACGCTCGAGCTCACTCGCGAACTCCGCCCGGAGGACGTTCATCGGCTCGCCGGGGACGTCGACGACGAGCAACGCGAAGCCATCCGCGCGCCGGTCCAAACGAAATGCGGTCGTGCTGCGGTCGTTCATGCGGCCTCCAAGACCATGGCTGCGCCGAGGCCGCCGGCCGCGCACGCCGTGCACAGCGCGAACTGACCACGGCGGCGCTGAAGCTCGCGCAGGGCTTGCGTGATCTGACGGGCTCCCGTCGCCGCGAAGGGATGCCCGAGCGCGATCGACCCGCCCGACACGTTGAGCTTGTCCCAATCGATGGTGCCGACGCGCTTGTCGCGGCCGAGCCGCTCGCGCGCGAACCTGTCGCTCTCGAGCGCTTGCGTGTTGCTCAGCACCTGGGCCGCGAACGCCTCGTGCATGTCGATGAGGTCCATGTCCTTGAGCTCGAGCCCGGCGCGATCGAGCGCCATCGGCGTCGCGTAGGCCGGACCGATCAAGAGCTGGTCCGCGGGGTCGACTCCGCAGAAGGCATAGCTCCGCAAATATCCGAGCGGCGAGAGCCCGAGCGCCTTCGCCTTGTCCTCGCGCATGAGGAGGAGCGCGCTCGCGCCGTCCGTGAGGGGCGAGCTGTTGCCGGCGGTGACGGAGCCGTGGGCTCTGTCGAACACCGGCTTCAACTTCGCGTACGCATCGAGCGAAGAATCCTTCCGGACCAGGTTGTCCTCCCGCACGGCCTCGAACTTCGGCGGGACGTAGAAGGTCATCACTTCTTCGGCGAAGCGCCCGTCGTTCCACGCCGCGGCGGCGCGCACGTGGCTCCGATGCGCGAACTCGTCCTGCTGCTCGCGCGAGATCCCGTTCTCCTTCGCCATCTTCTCGGCGCTCTCCCCCATCGTGAGACCGGTCGAGAGCTCCCGCAGCGCGGGGGCCGCCGGCGCGAGGTCGGCGAGCGTCACGCCGCGGAACGCCTTGATGCGTTCGGCAAGGGTGCGCGCCCGGCTCGCGCGGACGAGGGCGGCCGAGAGCCCCTTGCTCACGGTCATCGGGACGTCGCTCGCGCTGTCGGCGCCGCCCGCGATCCCGCAGTCGATCGAGCCATCGGCGATGGACTGAGCCACGCTGACGGTGGACTGGTAGCTCGTCGCGCACGCGCGGGAAACACTGAAGGCGTCAACGGTGCGGGGCATGCCGAGCCCCAGCACGATCTCCCGGGCGATGTTGGGCGCCGCGAGCGACGGCACGACCTGCCCGTAGACGACCTGCTGGATCTCGCGGCTCGGAATCCCGGAGCGCTCCAGGAGCTCGCCGACCACACCGCGCGCGAGATCGAGCGCCGAGAGGTTCCGGAACGCGGTGCCTTGTTTGGCGAAGGGCGTTCGCAGGCCCATGACGATCGCGACACGGCGTCCCTCGTTAGCCATGCTGACTCCCTTGCTCGTATTGCGGAGCGCGGACGCGCCGGCGACAGCGACCAGCCGTCACGCGCGACGCTCGACCCTCGAAGCGAAACGCCATGGCGGATTCGATAGGGCTCGCATACGCGCCGTGTCAAGCACGGACGGCAGCGCGCGGTTGCTCAGCTTCGCAAGAGACCGCCGACCGTCGCGAGATTCGGCAGCGGGCGCGCGGCGGCAGCGGGTTTTGTCACGATGCCGCCCACGGATCGCGCGCTGGAAAACCGCACGCGAACGGTTCGCGTGGAATCCGACATTCCCTCGCACAAGGTGCCGGCAAGCTCGAACAATGCGTGCTTGGCCTCATCGGCGTCCGTATCGCGTGCGGCGAGCACGACCTCGCCCCCTACATCGGAGTGCATCGCCTCCAACAGGGAGCGGCAGATCGCCTTGCGGGCGGCGAGATGCTCGGGATCCAGGGTAGGAGCACAGGCGACGATGGCGACGGTGAGAACACCCGTGAGCTCGTCGAGGCGTCGACGCACGCGTGCGGAGAGGTCGCTCATCGACTCACTCGGGGCGTGTGCGACCACGACCGCATTCGGGGCCTGGCGCTGGTAGTCCTGCATCCACTGCGGCCAGGCCGCTCCTGCTTCGAGCACCATCATCGAGTTGTGGCACTCCGTTTCCTGTCTCATGAGCTCCCTTCGTTCGGCATGCGCCGAACGCCTCACGGTTTCGGCCGGGTCAAGATTCCTGAGAAGCCCGAAGCAAGTCCCCTCTCGAGCTATGACGGCGGCGCACTCACCTCGCCACCCGAACTCGGAACATTGTCGCGATTGCTGCTTGGCCGTCAATCTTATTCGAACCGGGCGCACCGACTTTTCGGCCCTATCCGCCGGTGCGCGCTTTGCGTGAAGGGTGCGCGTTTTTCGGTGCCTTCGGGACGAAGTGCGTCCACTCATACCGTTCCGCAGAAACGGACAGTAGAAGCTCCCGAGATATTCCCGTGACGCCGGGGCGCGCCGGCAGGTTGCGTCACCGCGCGTCCGGACGTTTCCCACTCGCCGCCAAAGCGTGCTTTCCCGCACTCGGGCGGAGCGCCTGGTGCTCAGTAGCCGAAGTCGGGCGTCGTCGTCGCCTTTGCCTTCGGTTTGGCTCTCGCTTTCGAGGGCGCCTTCGCGGCTGTTCGCGCGCTCGCCTTCTTCGGCGACGTCGCCGGACGCGACGGGCGCTCGGCGGTGGGGGGCGTAGGCGCCTCGACCGATGCCGCAGGCGCAGGCTCGGCAGACTCGACGGAAGCCGAGGGCGGCGGGGCGGGCTCCTGCACCTCGACGTGCGGCGCGGGCTCCTCGGGAGGCGGAGGAATTTCGGCCTCGGGTGGCGGCGCGGCGCTCGACGCAGGCGGTGCCTCGACGACGGCGGACGGGCGCGC
>CAYYWA010000057.1:14414-22592 GCA_964475255.1 uncultured Sorangium sp. | reverse complement strand
TTCGCCGAGCGCGAGCGCGGCGTCGCCGTGCGGATCGTCCGCTCGCGCGCGCTCGCTCCGTTGCTGAAGGCCGCCCGTGCGCGACTCCCCGTCGCGGCAGAGCTCGAGGAGCTCGTGCTCGGAGCTCGCGTCGCGCCACCCGTGACGAGGGCGCTCGAGGACGCCCTCGAGCTGGAGCGGTTCGTGTTCTGCCTCGAGGACGAGCTCGAGCGCCGACACGTTCCCCATGCCGTCGTCGATGACGACGACGTCCTGCCATTCGGGCGAGCGCGCCTGACGATCGTCGTGGGTACCCTCGAGCCCGGGCTCCGCGACGTCCTGCATCGCGAAGCGGCCCGAGGACACGCGGTCGTGCTCGCTCCGTTCGCCGGAGACAGCGCGGAGGCGGCCGTCGACGCGCCCATTCCGGTGCTCGGGAGAAGCACGGTGCAGCTCGGCCCGGCGCTGGACGACGCCATTCGGACACTCGGGCTGCCACGGTTCGAGGCAGGGCCGGAGGAGCTCGGGCTGACGGTGCACGCCGATGCCTCGGGTCAGCCGCGCGTGCTGTTCGCGTTCAATCGGAGCGCTCGCCCGCTCGCGGGACGGCTCGACGCCTTCGGCGCGAACGTTGCAGAAGATTTGCTCGACGGCTCGACCTTCGAGGCGCAGGGTGGCACCCTCTCGCTCCCCGTTCCCGAAAGGACGGTCCGCTTTCTTCACTTGAGAGACTGATCCGCGCTCGCCGTGTCGTCGGTGGGGCGGCGGACGAAGCACGAAGCCATGCTCCTCGAAATCAACCCAACGACCCCGGAGCCGCGCAAGATCCGCCGCGCGGTCGAGGCGCTCGCGGCCGGGGAAGTGATCGCGTATCCGACCGACACTTGCTACGGCCTGGGCTGCGACCTCTTCAACAAGAAGGCGGTCGACCGCCTCTATCAAATCAAGGGCATGGACCGCTCGCAGATGCTCGCGTTCGTGTGCCAGAACCTCGCCGAGGTCTCGAAATACGCAGTGATGCACGACCGCGTTTATCGAATCCTCAAGGAGTTCTTGCCCGGTCCGTACTGCTTCATTCTGGATGCGACTCGAGAGGTGCCGCGCATCGTGCAGACACCGCGCAAGACGGTCGGGGTGCGGATCCCGAACAACCCGGTGGCGCTCGCGCTCACCGCCGAGCTCGGTCGTCCGATCATCTCGAGCACGGCCGCGCGCCACGGCGATGCACCCGATCCGGACCCGCGAGAGATCGACCTCGCCTTCCCCGGTCTTTCGCTCGTGCTGGACGCGGGCGCGGGCGGGACGGTGCCGACGACCGTCGTCGATCTGACGGGAAACGGCGCGAAAATCGTGCGCCGGGGCGCGGGCGACACGCGGCCGTTCGAAGATTGAACGGACGTCGCCCGTCCTATTTGCTTCGCGCTGTGCGGGGGGGTACAAGGCGCCCCATGGCCTTCATTGTCACGGACAACTGCGACGGCTGCCGCTTCACGGACTGCGTAGCCGTCTGCCCCGTGGACTGCTTCCACGGGGACGACAAGATGCTCTACATCGACCCCGCCGAATGCATCGATTGCGGTGCCTGCGTTCCGGAGTGCCCCGTCGAGGCGATCTACGATGAAACGCAGTTGCCGGACGACAAGAAGGACTGGATCGAGGTCAATGCCCAGCGCGCGCCGAAGCTCCCGGTCGTGAACCAAAAGGGCGAACCGCTCCCCGGCGCCGAAAAGCGCAAGGAAGAGCTCGGCTTCTAGGCCCGCACACACGGCCCCCGCTCCGCCGGAGTGAATCCGGCGGAGCCTCGTCGGCCCCCATCCCCAAGAAGATTCGGGGCGCTCGACGTTGAACGGTCGTTGCGCCCGAGACGCGGCGTTCGTCGTCAGTCGCCCAGCGATATCCGCGAGCGCGTGCGGATCTCGAGCATGCCTCGGGGCTGACCGGGAGCGCCGAGTCCTGCGGCGAGCAGCGAGCTTTGCTCGCTCCGCTTCGCGAAGGCCGTTCCCGGTACGAGCTCCACCTTGCCCTCGCCCGCGGATTGGAACTCGACGAGCGTGCGGGGCGCGTCGGCGGGCAACCCTGCGAGCTCGAGCGTGGGGACGGCGGAGTAGCGCTTCGTGTCCACGCGCAGCGTGACGCTCTCCGCAGAGATTTGCTCGACGGTGACGAGGCGATAGCTCACGAGATCGAGCCCGAACGCGCCCTCACGACTCGCGACCATCCAGTACGCGCCGGCGCCCACGGGCTTGTCCGGAAACGGGATCGTGGCGACCGCGATCGAGTCGGCGAACGAGCGCAGCAGATCGCCGAGGCGCGCGTCCCCTCGCCCGCCGAGCTGGGTCTCGTAGCCCGACCCGGCGCCGTTCGGCGCGATTTGATACGAGACCCGCGCGCCCGCGAGCGTCGCGACCTCGCGCTCGAGCTCCGCCGGAGCGCCCGGTATTGCGACCTTCGCGCTCGTCACCCGCACGACGACGGGAATGGCAGCCGCCTCCGCCCCTGCGCCTCCGCCGCCCGCACCCTTCGGCTGTTGTGCCTCGAACACCACCCCGAGCTCCACGGGCAATCCGCCTTGTCGCGGATCGTGCTGGAGCTCGACCATCGCCTTGCCCGTGACGCGCGTGCCGGGCTTGGGCACGAGCGAGAGGGTCTGACGCGGCGTCGCGCCTTCGCTGCCGAGCGTGATCTTCGGGGGAGCTCCCCGCTTCGCCTCGCGGTCGGCGGCGCCCGGTGGGAAGATCCCGTTCGGCGGCGGACCGCCGTCCTGCGCTCCCGCCCCAGGGCGACTGCCGGCCTTGGGGGTCGCGGATGCCTGAGCGACGGCTTGTGCGAGATCCGGGTCGAGCGCCTTGACCGGATCGGATTCTGCGGACTTCGCGGGTTCGGGCGCTGTGCTGGCCGGTGTCTCCTTCTTGCAGCCGACGAGCAGCGAGCCAGCGATTGCGGAGGCGACGACGAAGGAAAGGCGAGCCTGCATCGTTCGCCCCTATTTACCCATCCCCTCCGGCGTGTCCAATGGGCGGCGCGATCGATGACGCCGCTCAGAAGGGCGGCAGATCCGGCGGCACCGGCAGCACGGGGTGCCGAGCTTGCGTGCCTCCGAGCGCGGGACGCGTGGCGGCCTCGGGCTCGCCGGTCTCCCCTTCGACGCCCGGGTCCAACGCGGGCGCCTGATCCGGCGAGGCCGTCTCCGAGGGGACCGTCCCGTCGAGGAACTCTTCCTCAATGGCATCGAGTTGGTCGACGTAGGCGAGCAGGCCCGTCGCGGGATCGATGCGCGCCGTGATGATGCCGTTCGGGCGGGGGAACTCCGTGACGGGTCGCCCCTCGTGCGCCGCTTTCATGAACGAGACCCAGATCGGCAGCGCCGTCGCGGCGCCCGACTCGGTTCCGCCGAGCGGCAACGCGTCGTCGTAGCCGACCCACGTGACCGCGACGAGCTCGGTCGAGTACCCGGCAAACCAGGCGTCTTTCGCCTTGTTCGTGGTGCCCGTCTTCCCCACGACGGGGCGCCCGAGGCTCTTCGCGCGCATGCCGGTTCCCTGCTGGACCACGCTGCGCATCAGGCTCGTCACGAGATACGCCTCTTCGGGAGAGATCACGCGCCGCTTCGGGGGCTGCGGCGGGAGCGGGATTTCCTTCCCGTCCGAGCCCACGATGCGCTTCACGAGCCGCGCGGGCTCGACTTCACCACCCGCCGCGAAGGACGCGTACGCGTTGGCGAGCTCGAGCGGCACCACCTCGTAGGCGCCGAGCGCGAGCGAGGGCGTCGGGGCGAGCTCCGACTCGATGCCGAGCGCCTTCGCCCACTCGACGACGTTGGGCGCCCCGATCGCCGCGAGCAGCGCCTCCGCGGCGGCGTTGTCGCTCTTGGCGATGGCGAGGCGCACCGGAACGCGGCGCGGCCCCGGCTCGGTGCTCTTCTTGAGCGGCGGGAGCTCGAGCACGCTCGCGGCCGTGAACCGCCGCGACGCGATCGCGTAGCCGTAGACGAACGGCTTGAACGCCGACCCCGGCTGCCGATGCGCGCGCGTCGCGCGATCCAAGCCTCCGGGCACCGGCTCGGCGCCGCCGACCAGGGCGAGCACCTCGCGCGTCCGTGGATCGATGGCGACGAGCGCCGCCTGCGGGCCGAGCTCGAGCCGAAGCGGCAAGGGCGGCGGCTGGCCCTCGCTGTCGCCGATCAGCGAGACCCGCAACAGGGCCCCGACCTTCGTGAACGCGCTCGGCGCGAGCTTCTCGGGGTTGTAGCGCTCTTCGCTCTTCAGCTGGACGCGCCCGAGGGTCTTGCCGACCTGAACGTCGATCGTCCCCTTCTCGTCGTCCACCGCGACGACGGTGCCCACGTAGATCTTGTTCGCGCGCGGAACCCCGGTGAACGGCTCTCCCCATAGGCGCCGCTTCTCCGCCGTGAGCGGCGGCAAGAGCTTCTGGCGCTTGGCGTACTCCGCGAGGCCCTCGGTGATCGCCTTGCGCGCCGCCGCCTGGAGCTCGAGGTCGATCGTCGTCGTGATCGTGAATCCGCCCTTTCGCGCGCGCTCGCCCACCGCGGCCTCGAGCACCTTGCGCGCGTGCGCCACGACCTCCGGCGCGAGCGCGGACTCCTCCTCGGTGCCCGGAGCGAGGCGCAGCGGCAGCTCGAGCGCCTCGTCGTGGAGCGCGCGCGTGACGAACCCCTTCTCGAGCATCTGCGTGAGCACGTAGCGCCGCCGAGCGAGCGCGCGCTCCGGGTGCGTGCGCGGCGAGAACCGCTCGGGCGCCGCCGCGATGCCGGCGAGCAGGGCCGCCTCGGCGAGGTCGAGCGCCTTGCCGGGCTTGCCGAAGTAGTGTCGGGCCGCTTCCTCGACGCCGTAGCGCCCCTGGCCGAGGTAGATGTGGTTCAGATAAAGCGAGAAGATCTCGTCCTTCGACAGCTCCTTTTCGAGCCGCCGCGCGAGGATGGTCTCCTTGATCTTGCGTTCGTACGTGCGCTCGGGCGTGAGGAACAGGTTCTTGACGACCTGCTGGGTGATCGTGCTCGCGCCCTGGCGCGTTTGGCCGGCGCGCACGTTCGCGAGCAGCGCGCGCAGCATGCCGAAGTAGTTGAGCCCCTCGTGCTCGTAGAAGGTGGCGTCTTCCGCGGCGAGGAAGGCCAGCTTGACGTGGCCCGGGATCTCCGAGAACGGAACCACGGTGCGCCGCTCGGTGAACATGCTGCCGAGCAACTTCCCGTCGCGGGAGAGCACGCGCGTGACCTGCGGCGGGTCGTAGCCTTGCTTGAGCTCCTCCACACTGGGGAGCTTCGATTCGTAGCGCGCCACCGAGAGGACGATCGCGAGCGAGAAACCGATGGCGAGCGAGACGCCGCCGATGGCGCCATAGAACGCGACGCGACGAGCGCCGTTGAGCAGGCGGCGAGAGTCGACCATCAGCGCTCGAGCACGTGCATGACGATCATGGCCAGCACGACCCCGGCAAAGAGACAGATCGCGGCCACACCGATGAGCAGCATCGCACCCGGCGGACGCGCGGCAACCGGGACGGGCGCGATTTCGACGGGCGGGCTCGGCGCGGCCGGCCCGCTCGGTACCCGGGAAACTCCCGAGGGCTGCGCCCCGGAAGCGGCGCCGGCGAACGGACGCAGCGCATCGGCGAACTCGGCCGCGCTCTGGTAGCGATCCTCCGGCTTCTTCTCGAGCGCCTTTTCGAGCACGCGCCCGAGCCCCTCCGGAAACTTGAGGTCGGGCACCCGCTGCTCGAGCGGGATGATGGGGTCCATCACGTGCTTTTGAATGTACTCCATCGGCGTGCGCGCCGAAAACGGCAGCTTCCCCGTGAGCACCTCGTAGAGAATCACGGCGAGGGAATAAAGATCACTGCGCGCGTCCAGGGTTCGCCCCTGCGCCTGCTCGGGGGACATGAACTCGGGCGTCCCGAACACCATGCCCTCTTGCGTCAAGATCAACGACCCCGGTTGCATCTGCCTCTCCGTGACCTTCGCGAGACCGAAGTCGAGCACCTTGGGGAAGTCGGTGATGCCGCCCTGGCGCGAGAGGAAGATGTTCTCGGGCTTCAGATCGCGGTGGACGATGCCGATGTCGTGCGCCTCCTGCAGCGCGCCGCACACCTGGATGAGGATCGGGATCGCGCGCTCCACGGGCATCGGCCCTTCCTTGCGCACGGTCTGGTTGAGGTTCCTCCCCTCGAGCAGCTCCATGACGATGTAGAGCGAGCCGTCCTCCTCGAGCTCGCCGTACATGAACACCTTCACGGTGTTCGGATGCGTGAGCTGACTCATGGCGCGCGCTTCACGCCGAAACCGCGACGTCAGATCCTTGCGCGCGACGAGCTTCGGATGGAGGATCTTGATCGCCACCATCCGGTTCATCGCCGGCTGCGACGCCTTGTACACGGACCCCATGCCCCCGGTGCCGATCTTCTCGACGATCTGGAACTGGCCGCCGAGGATCTCACGCCCGATGAAGGGGTCTTTCGGTCGCATGTGGAACCAGACTTACCAAAAAATCCCGGGGTCCTCCCAGCCGGACGATGCTCGCCCGGACTTCGGGGTGGCCGGACGACGATGAACGACACCGAAGCACTGAAAAGCCCGCTCCTCGAGCGTGCCGGGTTCCGACATGCCTTCTTCACACGGCGTGGCGGCGTTTCGGAGGGGCCGTACGCGTCGCTGAGCTTCTCGGTGTCGGTCGGGGACCGTCGCGAGCACGTCGCGGAGAATCTCCGGCGCGCCGCCTCGGCCCTCGGCGTCGCACCCGAGCGCTTGTACTTTCTGTCGCAGGTGCACGGAACCACGTGCCATCTCGCCGATGGCAGCGAGGAAGCGGAGGATTTCGTCCGTCGCGAGGGCGACGCCGTGATTGGAAGGAACCCTCACTTCGCCTGCGGTGTGCGCAGCGCCGACTGTGTGCCGATCCTCGTGGGGGATCGGCGAAGCGGCGCAGCGCTCGCGATTCACGCCGGATGGCGCGGTGTGGTCGCCGAGGTGGTCCCTCGGGCGATCGAGCGGCTGCGCGCGGAGGTCGGAGAGAGCGGCGATCTGCTCGCCGCGATTGGTCCCCACATTTCCCTCCATGCGTTCGAAGTGTCGGACGACGTGGCAGCCCAACTCTCCAACGCATCGCCGGAGCCGGGCGTGGTCACGCCCCGCGGAGACCGCGCGTACGTCGATCTGCGCCGCATCGTGCATGCTCAACTTCGACGAGTCGGCCTCGCAGAAGACGCAATCGATCACGTCGAGGGCTGCACGGTGAGCGACCCGGTCCGCTTCTTTTCGTATCGCCGCGACGGGGCGAAGAGCGGCCGCCACCTCTCCGCCATCGTTCCGGCGGCCCGGCAGGAGCGCTGAAACCCAGCTGATTTCCAAAACATAGCCAGGCACACCCACTGGCCGGCCGCTCCCGGGATCCGCGCTTGCGGGCACTGCGGCCCCAGGGCGATACTGAGGGTCGATCCGCCCGCCTCGGCGCGTCGCGACGCGCGCGGCCGTGCGGCCGTCGGCTCGGATTCCCTCATGCCCTATGCGATCACCTGCAAAGCCTGCGGCGCTCGCTTCAGCGTAGGGGACGAGCTGTATCGAACGCGCCTCGCCAACAAGCGAGCGAGCATCCGGTGTCGGTCCTGCCGCGCGACGATCCGCATCCGCGAATCGGACACGCCGGCGCGAACGAGCACGCCGCCGCCCGCGACGCGCGCGCTGCCCTCACGGCCGCCCTTGCCGAACGGCCCTGGCCGAACCCCGAGCACGCGTCCGAGAGCCGTGCGGCCCGCCTCCAGTCGTCGAGTGGTGACGGGAGTGCGCCGGATCCCCGAGCGCGGAGTTGCGCCCGCCCACCGAGCGGCGGCGCCATTTAGCCCGAGAGAAGATGCGATGGGTGACAACAGCGACGATCTGCGTCCCACGCCTACCTCGGATCCGCCGCCCAGCCTCGATCTCACCGACGAAGCGGAGTCCTTGCCGCCGTCGTTGATCCCGGCTGCGTCGGGTCCTTCGGCGCGGGCAAACCTGCCGAAGCCACCGAAGCGCGCCGACGCGCAACGGGAGGCGGACGAAACGGAATCCCCCGCGGCACCGGCTGCGGGGAGCTCGAACGCGAAGGAGGCCGAGCGAGATTTCCTCATGGGCCTCACGGCGACGCCGGAGGCGCGAGACGCGCTCGTGGGCCCACCGGTCGACGCACCGCTCGGATCCGGGGCTCCGTCTTC
>CAYYWA010000057.1:1446-14404 GCA_964475255.1 uncultured Sorangium sp. | reverse complement strand
GTCTTCTGGAGACGTGAAACCGCTCACGACCCCGGCGCTCGGAGTCCTCACCGGGCCCGCGAAGCGGCCGCGGCGGGGGCGGGCGGGCGCGTTGGTGTTCGCGCTGATGCTGATGGCCGGATCCGCGGCGGCGTTCGTCCTGCTCAAGCCCAGAGGCGAAGCGCCCGAGGCGCAAGAGCCGGCAGCCTGGGTCGAAGCACCCGAGCTCCCCGCGACGACAGAGGCGGAGCCCGCTTCGGCAAGCGACGAGAAGGCGCCCGAGCCAACGGAAGAAGCAGCGCCAGCGACGCCCTCCACGAACGAGGCGCCCGCGGAGGTCCGGCCCGCACCCGAGCCCCAGCGAGCGAGCGCGCCGAAGGCGAAACCCGCGCCGCGCCCCCAAGCTCCCAAACCTGCGCCCGTCGCGGTGAAGCCGTCGCCTCCGCCGAGCACGACGGAATCGGTGCTCGGTCCTTTCGACAAGAGCGCGGCGGTGAACGCCCTGACGCAGATGGCCGGCGAGGCGTCCGCGTGCCGAAAATCGGGCGACCCTTCGGGGATGGCGTCGGTGACCGTGACGTTTGCCCCATCGGGGCGCGTGACGAGCGCTGTCGTCGGTGGCCCACCGTTCGCGGGCACGGCGACGGGCGGCTGCATCGCCTCGACGCTTCGACGGGCTCGCGTGCCCGCCTTCGCCGGCGAGCACGTGACCGTCACGAAGACGGTCGTCATCCACTGAGCGCATCGCCGAGGTCGCCCCTTCCGCGCTTCGCGTCCGAGACGCGCCGCGCGCACGGCAGTTGCGCACGGCGGTAAAGCGCCCTCGGTTCACGGGCCGTCGACGCGCGCGACGCCGGCAGAAAGCGCTTCCGTTCGGTGATCGGGCGATCGGGGAGTTGCTGATCGCTTCCGGGTCGGGCAAACCGAGCTTAGGAAACAATCATGGGGTCCGCATACATCATCGACGCCGTGCGCACGCCTCGTGGGCGCGGCAAGGCCGGTAAGGGCGCGCTCAGCGGCATTCATCCTCAGGAATTGCTCGCGCAGACACTGCGTGAGCTCGTACGCCGCACCTCCATCGATCCGAACGCGATCGAAGACGTCGTGATCGGCTGCGTTTCGCAGGTCCGAGAGCAGGGAGCCAACCTGGCGCGCAACGCCGTGCTCGCCGCCGGCTTCCCCGACAGCGTCACCGGCGTCACGTTGAACCGCTTCTGCGCCTCGGGTCTCACGGCCTCGAGCTTCGCGGCGATGGCCGTGATGAGCGGCCAGCAGGATCTCGTGATCGGTGGCGGCGTGGAGAGCATGTCGCGCGTGCCGATGGGCGCGGACGACGCGATGCTCGACGGCCACAATCTCGCGCTCCGGAATCGCGTGTACCAGGTGCCGCAGGGCATCAGCGCGGACCTCATCGCGACGCTCGACGGCTTCTCGCGCGAGGAGCTCGACCGCTTCGCGCTGCGTAGCCAGGAGCGGGCGCGCGACGCGATCCGTGAAGGGCGCTTCGACAAGAGCCTCTTCCCGGTGCGTCGCCCCGACGGAACCGTGGCGCTCGGTCGCGACGAGCACCCGCGACCCGACACCACGCTCGAAGGCCTCGCCCAGCTCGAGCCGAGCTTCGCCCGGCTCGGCATGACGCCCGCCGGACCGAACGGGGAGACGCTCGACGAGCTGGCCCGGCGCCGATACCCGGAAGTCGCCGAAATCAAACACCTTCACCACGCGGGCAACTCGAGCGGCGTCGTCGACGGCGCCGCTGCGCTCCTCTTCGCTTCCGAGGCCTTCGTGCGCGCCCATGGCCTTCGGCCTCGCGCACGGGTGCGCTCCATCGCCACCGCGGGCACCGAGCCCGTGATCATGTTGACGGCGCCGGCGCCGGCCTCCGAACGGGCGCTCGCGAAAGCAAAGCTCACGGCGCGCGACGTCGATCTCTGGGAGATCAACGAAGCGTTCGCGGCGATCCCGCTCGACACGGTCCGGCGGCTCGAGATCGACATGGACCGCGTGAACGTCAACGGCGGCGCCATCGCGCTCGGGCATCCGCTCGGCGCGACCGGAGCGATCTTGATCGGGACGGCGCTCGACGAGCTCGAGCGTCGCGGCCTCGCGACCGCGCTGATCACGCTGTGTATCGGCGGGGGCATGGGGGCCGCGATGGTGATCGAACGCGTGTGACTCCATCGCACGCCGGCACGGCGTGCTCTTCGCGAAGACACGCCGTCGACGCGCAGTGGGGTTCCCTGCCACGGTGCGCCCTGGTCCAGGGCAACGCGCACGCCGGGGACGCCCTGCACCGACGGCGAGAAGTGGCGTAGGCAGCGCGGCGACGCCTTGGATCCCGCGCTGACGTCGAGGGTGCCCCGAGCCTCGATTCGAGCTTCCTCGTCGAGCGAGGCCGAGGTCGCTCGCGTCAGCGCGAAGTCGAGGTCGAGCGTGGACCGCAAGCCCGGCCGCGCGCGCTCGTCGCCACATCGCGCCCTCGCGGGCGATTTACGCCTGCTGGCACCACCGTTGCACTGTTTCGGGTCGATGGACGCGATGGGCGTCGCGTCGCAACTCGGAATGTAGAGTGGAGTCGGTCCGCGCCGAGCACACCATGCGCTCACGCAGCGGAGGACTCGCAGATGGAAGGAGTGGTGCAAGGCATCATGAAGTACTCCGCGATTGTCAGCACACTCGCACTGGCGCTCGGACTGGGCGGCACGGCGCTCGCTCAGGACATGGCAGGCGAGTCTCAACAGTCCCCCGAGATGCAGGGGCAGCAAGAACAGCAACCCGGCTCGCAGCAAGAGCCCTCGGCAGAGCAGGCGCAGCAGCAGAGCGGCCAGGTGGAGGTGGTCGCCATCGAGGAGCTCTCGTCCGAGCAGCGCAAAGAGCTCCAGCAGAAGCTGAAGGAACAGGGGCACTACCAGGGTGCGGTCGACGGCGTGATCGGTCCGAAGACCGAGACGGCGCTGCGAGAGTTCCAGGAGCAGAACCAGCTCGAAGGGGACGGCCAGCTCACGCAGGAGACCGTGCAGGCGCTCGACATGAGCATCGAGAGACAGCCGGTCGCCGGTGAAGAGCAGCCGCAGCAGCAAGGGCAGCAGCCGTCAGAGCAGACCGAGCAGCAGCAACAGCAGCAGCCGGAACGGACCGAGCAGCAACAGCAGCAGCAAGAGCCCCAACAGCAACAGCAGCAGCCGCAACAGCAGCGGACCCAGCAGCAACAGCAGCAGGGCAAGTCCTTCGAGCTCTCGGCCATGCCCGAAGAGCAGGCTCGCGAGCTGCAAACGAAGCTCCAGGAGCTCGGCTACTACCAAGGGCCGATCGACGGGAAGCTCGGCCAGGCGACTCGGTCGGCGCTCCAGCGCTACTTCCGCGACCAGGGCCAGCTCGCCTCTCGCGGCATGGTGAGCGAAAGCTCACTCGAGCTCTTCGGCATCTCCGCCGACGAGATCCAGCCCGTTGCCGGTGAGGAGCAGCCCCAGCAGCAGCAAGAGAAGCAGCAGCAGCAACAGCAGCAGCAGCAGCAGCAGCAGCAGCAGCAGCAACAGCCGCACCAAGAGGAGCACCAGCAGCAGCCACAGCAGCGGCAGGAAGAGCAGCTCCAGCAGCGGGAGGAGCAGCTCCAGCAGCAACGGGAGCAGCAGGAAGGGCAACTCGAGCAGCAGGAGGAGCAGCTCCAGCAGGAGCAGAAGCGGCTCGAAGAGGAGCAGAAGCGGCAGCAGGAGCAGCTGCAGCAACAGCAGCCGCAGCAGCAATAGCCAGAGCCCGTTCTCGGGCAGCAGTGTGGCCCCCTGCCCGTCCGGGGATGGAGGATTTCCCGGACGAGCGGGGTGCCTCGCGGGGCGCCGTCAGGACGCCGATCAGCCCGGAGGGCTGGCGTTCTGCTGCGCCCCGTCCTGCTTTCCGCCGCGTGCAGCGAGCCAACTCTCGAACTCGGCACGCCGCGGCGGCGCCCCGAGCACGGTGGCGAAGCGCACGTACGCGTAGTCGATGGGCAACGCGAAGGCGAGCCCCTGGCTGTCGCGCAGGATGAACGAGGCGATCGCGACGACCTCGCCGCGCTCGTTCATGACCGGGCCGCCGGAGTTGCCGCCATTGGTCGGCAAGTCCGTCTGCAAGTACAGGACGCCGTCGAAGGGACGGCCGACGAACGAGACGATCCCGCGGCTGAGCGAGAAGCTCATCTTCCGCGGCGCTCCCATGCCGAAGACCTCGTCGCCCATGCGCATCGTGGTGATCGAGGCCGTGCGCAAGGGACGATTCCGCTCGAGGTCCACCTTGAGCAGCGCGAGATCGAGCTTCTCGTCGTGATCGACGATCCGCGCCGGAAGCGGATCGGTGTCGGCGAACGACACCGTGAGGCCCTCGGTTCCGTTGACCACGTGCCAGCACGTGAGCACGTGGCCCTGACCGTCGACGAGGATCCCCGCTCCGTAGACGCGCTTGCCGCGCACGAACGCCGTGAAGCCGAGCGCCTCCTCGGCGATCTCCTGCGGGCGCGGCAGCCGCTCCTCCGCCGGCGCGGGGCGCGGCTCGGGCTTCGCTTTCGCTTTCGCTCTCGCCTTCGGTGAGGCCGACGACGACGGCATCGTCCGTTCGAGCCCATTCCCGAGCTCGTTTCCGACCACGGGCACGACCTCGCCGGGCGTGGACCGAGGCACGAGCACGCCACGAAGCAGCGCGCCACTCGCCGCACCGGCGGCAAAGAGCGATGCGCCCGCGAGCAACGCAGCACGCCGCGTCAGGACGCCCGCGGGTGTTTGGCGAGGACGGTCGTCGTCTCCGATCGGGGCTGTCGAGGCTTCGTCGCGCGGTCGAGAGTCCAACGTGATTCTGTCGAGTTGCTGATGCAGCGCGGCAGTCCACCGCGGGCGCGCCCGCAGGCGACCGGAGCTCCTCCGAGATCGAGCGTCGGCATTGCTAGCACGAGCATGCACGCACTCTCAAGCGCTCGCGCGCGATTCTCCGTTGATCAGCCCCGACCGTTGCCCCCATCTTCCGACATGGCTCGACAGGCATGCGTTGCATCGTTCGCGTGGAAGGGATGCGTGGTGCTCGGCTCGCTCGGCATCCTCTTCGGTTGCGCCGGGCGCTCTCCCGCTACGGCGAGCCCGAGCACCGAGCCGCGAGCGAGCGCGTCGGAGCCCCTGCCGAAAGCTCCACCCACGAGCGCCGAGCACCCGGCAGCGCGCCTCGCCGCTCCCGCGATGCCAGGGAAAAACGTTCCCGCGATCAAGGTGAACACGGTGGGCTATCCCACCACTTGGAAAAAGCTCGCGGTGCTCAACATCCCGCCCGAGCGCGTGCAGGTGCTCGATGAAGCGGGGACGGTCGCTTACACCGTCCCGCCCGATCACATCCGAAACCTCGGCGTCGATCGCGCCTCCCAGGACCCGGTTTTCTGGGCCGATTTCAGCGCGCTGACGCGCCCGGGGCGCTACGTGATCGCGAACGGCGAGCATCGCTCGGACCCGTTCGTGATCGCCGAGGCGCCGTACCGGTTGGTCCTGATCGCCGCGCAGAAGGCCTTCTACTTCCAGCGCACGCGCACGCGGCTCGAGAAGCCGTACGCCGTCTGGGAGGGGGACGAGTTCCTGCGCCCGGGGATCTCGCACGCGCACGACGACGTCGGGTGGTTGTTCGAGGACTTCCCGGAAAAGAAGCGACGCATCCAGCTCGACGCGGGGTGGCACGACGCGGGCAACTTCGACATGTACGTCCCCTCGACGGCCCCGAGCGCGCTCGCGCTGCTCCACGCGTACGAGCGGAACCCGAAGCGCTTCGCGGATCGCGACACGCTCATCCCGGAGTCGGGCAACGGCGTGCCGGACGTCCTCGACGAGGCGCGTTGGGGCATCCGCTGGGTGCTCAGCATGCAAGCGGAGGACGGCGGCTTCCGCGTCCGCGAGGCGAACGAACGCATCGGCGAGCCCGGAAACGTTCCGGCCGATGCCGATCGCACGACGCGCTGGGTCGATCGCGTCGGCTCGGCCTCTACCGGAAAGGGGTGCGCGCTGACCGCAGCGGCCGCGCGCGTGTATCGCCCCTTCGACGCCGAGCTCGCGCGGCGCGCCGAGGACGCGGCCCGCCGAGCCTGGGAGTGGCTCGAGCGCCATCCCGAGCGCGTCACGGTTCCGCCGGTCGGGCGCGCGGCACAGGAGCAACCGTACCAGCTCTGGGACGACGGCCCCGCCGTGGACAACGACATCGGCGCGCGCTTCGTCGCGGCCGTCGAAATGTGGAAGACGTTCCGCCTCCCCGCGGCGCTCGAGCGCATCCGCGCGCTCGCGAAGGATCCGCGAACGGGTCCCTACCAGTATCCCTACGGCTCGTGGACGAACCTGACGCGCTGGGGGATGACGACGCTCGCCTTCGACCCGGGCACCCCCGAGGACCTCCGTGCGGAGGCGAAGCAACGCCTGCTCACGGCCGCGCTCAGCATGAAGCAGCAGGTGCTCGAGGACGGCTATCTCTGCGCGACGCAGCCCCAGGACTACTACTGGGGAAGCAACGCCAACCTGGTCGACAAGGCGTTGCTCCTGCTCACCGCCGCCCGGCTCGAGCCGCGCGAGTTCGCTTGGGCGCTCGAGGGGGCGCGAAACCAGTGGCACTGGCTGCTCGGGCGAAACCCGAACGGGTTTTCCATGGTGACCCGCATCGGCAAGGGGCCGACCACGCTGTATCACGCCGAGTGGGGCCCAAAGTATCCGAAGGTTCCGCCCGGCTACCTCGTGAACGGCCCGAACTACAAGGACATGGGCTTTCTCGCGCCGAACGCTCCCGCCAAGGCGCTGCTCTGGCAGACACCGCACGACTTCGAATCCGGCGTGAAGCAGGGAGAGCTCTGGCACTGGGCGCAGAGCGACCTCTGGGAGGGCGGCTTCATCCCGCGAAACGACTGGAGCATCGGCTGGTGGTACGTGAACGAGCCGGACATCTTCTACAACGGGAACCTCGTCGCCATGGCCGCGGCGCTCGAGTGAGCACCGCGCGCCAAGCGCGGCTGGGCATCGAGCTGCCGAAGGGTGCGCGGGGAGTCCGCACCGCGACTCCCCTCGCCCTCACTCGATGATCGAGTCGCTGATGACTTGCGTCGTGTCCTCGTGCATCGAGATCCCCGGGAGCACGTACCAAGAGCCGCCTTCGTTGTCGCGAATCACCGAGTCTTCGATGCGCAGCGTGCCCTTGTGGTTGTTGCTCACGAAGAAGATGGCCGAGCCATAGGCGTTCACGCGGTTGTGCTCGATGCGCGTGCCGCAGAGCGAGAGGGTCATGGTGTTGCCGTCGTTGTAGATGGCCCCGCCGCTGCCGCCGCCAGGGGTGCCGGGCTCGGCGGGATTGCCGCCCCGGCCGATGGCGCGATTGTGGGAAAAAAGGCTGTTGATGATGGTCCACGACACGCCGATGCTGCTGATGCCGCCGCCGTTCGCGCAGACGTTGCCGTACCCCTCGGCGCCGCCGAAGGTGCTGTTCACCACGTAGACGGGGAGGCCCTCGTATTGGCTGAGCGCGCGGATCGCCGCTCCTCCGACGTCGGGCCCTTCGTCGTGGCACACGTTGTTGAAGAACCGAGAATTGACGACTTTGAAGCGGCCGCCGCGAACCCAGATCGCGCCGCCGCCATCGTACACGTCCTCTCCGCGGGAGTCGGCATCGACGAACGTGAGGTTTTGCACGGTGAGGCGCGGGTGATCTTGGTTGTCGCAGTGCGAGGTCGTCCAGACCTGCTCCTCGTCGCAGGTGTTCATGTAGAGGATGCGCGTCGTTCCGCCGCCGCTCAGGGTGACCTTGCCGCCGCCGTCGATGACGACGTGCTCGCTCGCGTCGTTCCGAATCTTCGCGGGGCGATCGAGGGTGATGGTGACGGGATCCGGGCCGCAGTCGAAGGTGATCACGCCGCCCTTGGCGACGGCGTCGATGAACGCGTTCGCCGTGCAGCTCTCCGGCGTGCCGGTGCCGACGACGCGGTCCGGGCTCGACGTGTCTTCGAGACCCGCTTCGTCGGGAACGGCGCACGTTCCGTCGGGGTTGCCCGCGGGCGGCCCTTCGCCGAAGTCCACGGTTCCGCCCGTGGCCGGTTCCCCGGCGTCGCCGTCCATTCCGCCATCGCCGCCCGAATCCGGAGCTCCGCCTTGCGCCGACGATTTCCCGCCGCTCCCCGACGCCTTTCCTCCAGTGTTGCCTGGGCTCTTTCCGCCCTTCCCGTCGGCGCCACCGCTCGACGAGGCCGCGCCGCCTTCACCGCCAGGCGCGTGCTCGTCGGGCGCGTTCTCGTCGCTGCCGCAAGCCATGGCGCACACCGCTATCAAGACCGAGACGTTCGCTCGTCCGAACCGAAACAGAGATCCTTCGTGTCGCATCCGCTCCCCGGAGTAACCCGACGAGTGTAGAGCGCGTCGCCCTCGTCGGAAACGCTCGATCGTGGGAGCACGCGCACCCGCAGCCGCGCACATCGTATGTGCTCCTGCGCGCATCCAACCGACACGCGTGATGAAGTCTCTCCGACCAAAGGGCGGCTCCTCGCGGTCACCACCCGAGAGCGCAAGACGGACTTCGTCCGAGCTCTGGCCACCTCCCGGCAGCTGTCCGGCGACGGCGCCGAGGCTTTGGTCAGGTCCCGACTGCCTTGCGGGGGTGCGGGCCTTTGGTCAGCTTCCGGCAGCTGGCATCGAGGGGTCGCCCGCCGAAACCTCGCTCCCGGCAGCTGACTTCGAGGGGGGTCGAGGGGCCTCGGTCAGCTCCCGGCAACTGGCTTCAAGGGGTCGCCCCCCAACCCCCCGCTCCCGGCAGCTGGCTTCGAGGGGTGCCGAGGTTTTTTTCGCCAGCTCCCGGCTGCTGGCATCGAGGGGTCGCCCCCGAACCCTAGCTCCCGGCAGCCCGGCAGGTGCCGCGAGCGCCCGGGAGCTCTGCGCACGAGGTCGGTGCGGAGAATCACCCTGGCGGCAGGCGACGAGAATCGTGGAGAGGACGACGTTCCCGTTGTCGCTCTAGGCTTGGGACGGCTCCGCTTCGAGACTCCGCCCGGATCCGTGGCGGAAGACGAAGCCGTCCGCGGTGGCGACGAAGCCCGCGCGCTCGAGCGCGGGGCCGAGGGGCGATTGGGTGGCGGGAAGACCGTCGATGCGCGCGATGACGAGAGCCCGGCGACTCGAGCCCTCGACGAGCCGGACGAGCGCCCGCGCGAGCACGGACTCGGCGCGCGCTCGCTCGTCATCCGGGATGAAGGTGAGCAGGGTTTGCTCGTTCCGCCCGAGATGGCCAATCAGCAGCCCATCCCAGAGGATCACGAGCGCGCCCGCCGCGCGTTGTGGCCGCGGCTCGCGTTCGGGCCACGGGAGGACCGCGCCATAGGGATTGGCGGGGTCCGTGGCCGCGAGCGTGATCGGCTCGGCGTCGAGCTCCCGCTCGCGCAGGCGACGCAAGCGCTCTTCCGCGCCGGGCCGCGCGAACTGCGCGGCAGCGAGCTCCGAAACGAAGTACCCGCGCCGCACGCGCCCCGCCTCTTCGAGCGCCTGGTACACCGGTTACAGCTCCGAGAAGGTGGCGAGCGCGTCGGCAGCGGCCGTCTCGCGCGTGACGATGCCGTAGCGATCGAGCAGCACCGCCGCCGCCGCCGCGAGGCGCTCGGTGGCGCTCGGTGTCGAGAAGACGAAGCGTTCGAGGCGCGACCAGCGCCCTTCACTGCCCGGCAAGAGGTGCGGACGAACGCGCGGCGCCGCTCCTCGTCGCCGCTCGCGCTCCTGCGTTTAGGCGAACCGCGAGCGCAGCGGCGCGAGCGTGGCGTTCGGCACCTCGCCGGCCCAGACCATCGCCCAGAGCGTCTCGAGCACATCGCGGGGAAACGCCTGCACCCGCGCGAGGATCTCGAAGAAGAACGACGCTCCGTTCTGTCGCAGCGCCGAGCGGATCTTCTCCGCGAGCTCGCCCGAAACGGGCGTCACCGGCGGCGCGAGCAACGCGTACCGCTCGGCGCGATAGAACGCGAGCCGGCCGTCGTTCGTGCCGAGCGCGTCGAGCCCGCGGAACACGAACTCGCCAGAGCTCGTCAGCGCGTCGAGATCGGCAGTTTGGTAGTGCAGGACCCGCGCGGGCAGAATCGATTGCTCGAGCGCCGAGGCGACGAGGGGTGCACCTTCGAGGCGCGCGAGCGCGCTCGCGAGCGCGTCGTGGCCGAGCTCCGGCCGCGCCGCCCCCTGCCACTCGATGACGAGCCGCGCGTACGCGCGCATCGGCGAGGGCTCGATCTCGCGCCGGAGCCGCGAAAGGCTCTTCTGCTTGATGCGCCGAAGCACCTCGACCTCGCAAAACTCGAGCTCCGTCCCGCCGGGCAAGAACTCGCCGCTCACGAGCCGTCCGGCGGCGACGAGCGCGCGCAGCTCCGTGAGGGCCGGTGCCGTGCCGATGCCGAAGCGCCGTGCGACCGCGGCAGCCGCAAAGGGGCCGTGCGTGCGCGCGTAGCGCGAGACGAGATCGCGGAGCGGCTCCGCGACGGAGGCGAGCAACGCGCGCGGAAGACCCGCCGGCAGCGCCACGCCGAGGGCGTCGCGGTAGCGGGCGGCGTCCTCCACGGCGACGAGCCGGCGTTCTCCGGCGATCTCGAGCCGGAGAACGCGCTTCGCGCGAACGAGCTCGGCCACGAACCCCTCGAGCGCCGCAGGCTCGGCGAGGCGCGACGCCGCCTCTTCCAGAGTCAGGTCGCCGACAGCGATGAGGAGATCGTGGAGCTGGTCGGCATGCGCGACGCGCTTCGCCCGGCGCCCGACGTCGTGCTCGACCTCGGCGATGGATTCGGGGTCAAGCAGCGTCCGCTGCTCGGTCGCTCCCAGCAAGCGCCGAAGCTGCACGGGATCGAGCGTGAGGAGCTGCGCGCGGCGCTCGGCGAGCGGCACGTCCCCCGCGTAGATGAAGTTGCCGACGTACGAGAAGAGAAGCGCCGCGGCGAAGGGTGACGGGGAGCGCGTCCCGACCAGCGCGACGCGGACCTCGCGGCGCGCCACGGCCTCGAGCAGCTCCGTGAGCCCCGGCACGTCGAACACGTCGCGCAGGCACTCGCGATAGGTCTCGAGCAGAATGGGAAAGTCTGGATGGGCGGAGGCGGCGCGCAAGAGATCCGCGGCCCGCCGCCGCTGGGCCCAGAGCGGCGTCCGTTGCCCGGGCCTTCGGCGCGGCAAGAGCAGCGCCCGCGCGGCGTTCTCCCGAAAGCGCGCCGCAAAGAGCGAGCTTTGGGCGAGGCTCCGCAAGAGCAAGCCCTCGAGATCGTCGGCGTCCGGCACGAGCAGGGAGAGATCTTCCGGGCGGTGCCCTTCAGGGAAGCGAAACACGATGCCGTCGTCCGACCAGATCGCCTCCGTCTCGACGCCGAGCACCGTGCGCTGGAGCTCCATCGCCGCGAGCGCCCAGGGCGCGTGGACGCGCGCGCCGAACGGCGAGAGCAAGCAGACGCGGATGTCGCCCATCTCGTCGACGAAGTGCTCGATGACGACGGTGCGATCCGACGGCACGTCGCCGGTCGCCGCGCGCTGCTCGGCCAGGTATTCGAGCAGGGCGCGCCCGGCGCGTTCCTCCGCGCCGATTTCGGCGAGACGCGCGCGCGCCTCGTCCCCCGAGAGCTCGACGAGCTCCCGCGTGAGCCGCCCGAGCGCACGCCCGAGCTCGAGCGAGCGCCCGGCGCGATCCCCGCGCCAGAACGGCATCCTCCCGGGCTCACCCGGAGCGGGCGTGACGAGCACGCGATCGAAGGTGATCTCCTCGATTCGGAACGAGCTCGCCCCGAGCAGCACCACGTCGCCGGGGCGAGACTCGAACACCATCTCTTCGTCGAGCTCGCCGACGCGCACGGTCTTGCCGCCGTCCGACGCGGCGAGATACACCCCGAACAAGCCGCGATCGGGGATCGTCCCGCCGTTCACGATGGCGATGTGGCGCGCCCCGGTGCGCGCCGCGATGGGGCGGCCGACGCGAGCCCAAACGATGCGAGGCTTGAGCTCCGCGAAGGCGTCCGAGGCGTAGCGACCGGAGAGCAGGTCGAGCACCGAATCGAATGCGGCGCGATCGAGCTCGGTGAACGGCGCCGCCGAACGCACGAGCGCGTACAGCTCGTCTTCGCCAATCGGGCCCCCGGACGCGATGGCGACGATCTGCTGCGCGAGCACGTCGAGGGGATTGCGCGGATAGTGGACTGCTTCGACGGCGCCGCGGCGCATCCCGTCCGCCGCCGCGGCGCACGCCAGGAGATCGCCGCGGAACTTCGGAAAGACGAGGCCGCGCGACGTGCCGGCGACGGTGTGTCCCGCGCGCCCCACGCGCTGCAACCCGGAAGCGATCGACGGCGGCGCCTCGACCTGAATCACGAGATCGATGGCGCCCATGTCGATGCCGAGCTCGAGCGACGACGTGGCGACGAGCCCGCGGAGCTCGCCGCGCTTGAGCGCCTCCTCGATCTCGCGCCGCTTTTCGCGCGCGAGCGAGCCGTGGTGCGCGAGGACGAGCGGCTCGCCCGCGAGGTCGTTCAGCGCCGCGGCGAGGCGCTCCGCGAGCCGCCGACTGTTCACGAAGACCAGCGTGGAGCGGTGCTCACGCACGAGCTCGACCAGCGGCGCGTGGATCGCGGGCCACAGCGATCGCTCCACGGCGTCCGCGGTGGGCGCGCGGAACTCGCCTTCTGGCACGCGGATCGAGAGCTCAAGCCGCGGGCTCGCCGTCGCGTCCACGATCTCGATCGGGCGCAGCACGGGACCGTTCGGGCCTGGCGTCGCGCCGCCGAGGAACGCCGCGGCTTCGGCGACGGGCCGCACCGTCGCGGAGAGGCCCACGCGCACGAGCGGCGGGCGCCCCGATCGCAAGCGCTCGAGGCGCTCGAGGCTGAGAATCAGCGCCTGCGCGCCCTGCTCGACTCCTCCGCCAGCTTCAGCCAGCCGGTGCTGATCGCCGAGCTCCTCTCGGTCGACATGGCGCCATTTTCGCGCCAGGTCGTACTGAACAAGGGCAGCCG
>CAYYWA010000057.1:0-1436 GCA_964475255.1 uncultured Sorangium sp. | reverse complement strand
CGCGCGAGGCTGTGCGCGAGGTGCGCGCCGCGCTTGGGGCCGACGAGCGCATGGATCTCGTCGATGATCACCGTCTCCACGGCCGCGAGGTGCCGCGCCGCATCCGACGTCAAAAGGAGGTACAGCGACTCCGGCGTCGTGATCAGGATGTCGCTCGGCTGCCGTCGAAAGCGCGCGCGCTCGACGGCGGGCGTGTCCCCCGAGCGCAGCGCGACGCTCGGCACCGAAGACGCCATCCCGAGCCGCGCCGCGGCCTCGGCGATCCCCGTGAGCGGCACGCGCAGGTTCCGCTCCACGTCCACCCCGAGCGCCTTGAGCGGCGAGACGTACAGCACCCGAACCCCCGGGTGGCCCGCCGGCGCCCCGAACATCAGCCGATCGAGGCTCGCGAGGAACGCCGCGAGCGTCTTCCCCGAGCCCGTCGGCGCGAGCAAGAGCGCCGATTTGCCCTCGTGGAGCACCCGAAACCCGTGCTCCTGGACCTTCGTCGGTCGCCCGAGCGCGCGCCGGAACCACTCCCCGACCGGGCGCGCGAATCGCTGCAACACGTCGTCCACGACGCCGCCAAGCGTAGCAGCGGAGCCCGCGCACGCCGCCTCGGGCGTCCAAGCGCAACGGCAAAGCCGGCGCGTCGCCGCTTCGAGCGCCGAAGCAGCGAACGCCGCACCCTGCCGCTTTCGGCCGTCGCTACTCGGGACAGCCGATCGGCATCGTGGAAATCACGACGTCATCGATCCAAATCGTGCGCGCGTCGTCCTGCTGGAACGACTCCCAGCCGAGCTCCAGATGGCCGAAGGTCGGCGCGGTCCACGTGAAGTCGGGGTCCATGACGTGGACACATCCTTCTCCCTTCCCGATCATCGTCAGGTCTTCGAGCGCCACGCCGTCCATCCAGATCCGCATCGTGTTGTTGGGCCCGTCGTACTGCCACTCAACGCACGCCCACCTGCCCACGGGCACGACCTTGCCTTGCGAATGCAACCAGCAGTCAGTCTTGGGCCCGATGTCAGCATAGGAGTCCGGCGTTTCGTAGTTGGCCATGAGCTGACTGCCGCCCTCGACCGGATGCTGTCCGCCGTAGCGGTAAAGCGCGCGGTAGTCCTGCCCGGGCACGAGGCCGCCCGCCTCGATGAACGTCCAGTGCACGTCCGCGGTCGGCGCCGACTCGAGATAAAACATCATCCGGCCGTAGAACGCGTTCCCGTCGACCGGAAACACCGGGCTCCCTTCGATCCGCATGAACGCCGTCTTGATGTTTCCGCCCGCCTGCGCCGTCAGCTTCACGGACTTCGAGCCCGAGCGCGCCTGCGTTCCGTCCACGACGACCGTGCCGGAGTTCGTGCGCGTCTTCCAGCTGCCACCCGGAGCCTGATCCGCGGTGTAGCTCTCGAAGTCGTCGCAGAAGAGCGCGCTCGCGCACGCGTCCCCTCTTCCAC
>CAYYWA010000056.1:0-22686 GCA_964475255.1 uncultured Sorangium sp. | reverse complement strand
CGGGGATCGGCGAAGAAGAAGCGAGCGCGTCGATCGGGGGTGTAGTAGCGGCCGTCCTCGAACAGGCGCCGTTCGGTGACGACGGGGGCGCCCTCGGGCAGGGGCCATTGCACGCCCCCCTCCCGAGCGAGCATGGCGTAGTCGGTGATGCCCGTGATGTCGCAGGGGCGGCCACGGCTCAGGCGCTTGAGGATCTGGAACACGGCTTCGGGGCTCTGCCACTCGCGGAACAGGTCGCGGCAGCCGTAGGCCTCGGCGACCAGCCGGAAGACGTGGAAGTCGGCCAGCGCCTCGCCCGGAGCACGCGCCACGCGCGTCACGAGGCCGACGCGGCGCTCGGAGTTGATGAAGGTCCCTTCTTTCTCTCCCCAACCCGCCGCCGGAAGGATGATGTCGGCGATCTCGGCGGTCTCGGTGTCGCAGTACATGTCCTGCACCACGAGGCACTCGAGGCGCTCCAGCACGTCGCGCAGGTGCGACTGATTGATCCACGAATGCGCCGGGTTGGTGGCGAGCACCCACAGCCCACGAATTTTCCGCCCCAGGGCGGCCTCGAGGATCTGGTCGTAGGCGAGGCTCGCCGTCCGCGGGATCCGCGCCTCGTCGATGCCGAGCAGCGACGAGACCTCGCGGCGATCGCTCGCGTTCGCGAAATCACGCCCTCCGAGGAGGTTCGTGGTGTTGCTGAAGAGGCGCGAGCCCATCGCGTTGCACTGTCCGGTGACGGAGTTCGCTCCGGTCCCAGGGCGCCCGATATTTCCGGTCATGAGCGCGAGGGCGATGATCGCCTGCGCGGTGCGCACGCCCTCGTGGCTCTGGTTCACGCCCATCGTCCACCAGAAGCTCACGCGCTTGCCGTCGCGAATCAGCTCGGCGAGCTCGAGGATGCGCGGCGCGGGAAGGCCGGTCTCTTGGCTGCCGCGCTCGAGCGAATACTTCTGAACGTGCGCTCGGAATTCCTCGAAGCCGCTGGTGTGCGCCTCGATGTACGCGCGATCGATCCAGCCGTTCGTGACGAGCAGATTCGCCACTGTGTAGAGGAGCACGAGATCGCTCTTCGGCCGGACCGGGAGGTGGTGTGTTGCCGCCATCGCCGTCTCGGTGCGCCGAGGATCGATGACGACGATCTTGGGCCGATGGCGGTTCTTGAGCACGCGCTCCCACAGGATCGGGTGCGCGATGCACAGGTTCGAGCCGACGAAGACGAGCACGTCCGACTCTTCGAAGTCTGCGTACGTGAACGGCGGCGCGTCGAACCCGAAGGCCTGCTTGTAGGCGACGGCAGCCGTGGCCATGCACTGGCGCGTGTTGCCGTCCCCATGGAGCATGCCCATCCCGAACTTGCCGAGGGCGCCGAGAAAGGCGAGCTCCTCGGTGACCATCTGGCCGGTACCGAGCCACGCCACGGACTCGTGCCCATGCTTCTCCTGGATCGCCTTGAAGCGGGCGACCATTTCGAGGATCGCTTCTTCCCAGCTCACCGAGACCAGGCGCCCTCCGCGGCGGATCAGCGGTGTCGTTGCGCGGCCTGGACCCCGGAGCGGGGTGAGCGCCTCCCAACCTTTCGGGCAGGCCATCCCGAGGTTCACGGGGTACTCGGGGTCGGGCGCGAGGCCCACGGCTTCGCCATCTCGAAGGAGGAGCTCGAGCCCGCACCCCGTGGAGCAGAAGCCACAGACCATCGTCGTGGTCTGGTCGGCCGCGAGCCGGCGCGGCATGTGCCCGAGCCCGAAGCGGGACGGCTCGAGCAAGAGCTCGCGCGTGAGGGGCCCGTCGCGACGGACCAAAAGGTCGTGCCCGGCGCGTCCCAAGCGCTCGAGGAGCTTCATCGGAGTCCCCCCGGCATGCGGGACGCGGGGGCGGCGCGGAAGAAGAGGACGCGCTCGGCGACTTCGCCCATGAAGAGGGTGACGAGCATGGCGAGCGCCCACGCCGTGCCCGGCTGCTGCCCGCTCGTTGCGAGAAAGACGGCGGGGAGCAGCACGCCTCCGAAGCGCGCGAAGACGAAGCGCAGCACGGTCACCGTACGGAGATCACCGAGCATCACCTGGGCGCGTCGCCGCTCTGTCGACTGCCGGCGATCGCGGGCGTGCAGGAGGCTGCGACCCTCGAGCGCGAGCTTGATCAGGGTGCTGGCGAGGACCACCGAGAGCAGCGCCGCGCCGATGCGATCCAGCGAGGCGAGGGCCTCGGCGCTGAACGTCCCGACCGTGAACACGGTTGCCGCGCCGAGGGCGAGGAACGAGCCGAAGAACTGGATCCCCGTGCGGGTCCCCGACCACTGCGAACGCCGCGTGGCCACGTAGACCATCACCGAGCAGAACACGCCTACGAACCCGAAGAGCCCGGCGGTCGCTTGCACCGCCGGCGCGAGCCCTGCGAGGGGCTCTAGCACGGGGAGGGAGAGGGAGGGCGCCGCTGCGAGCAAGGCGAACAAGAGCGAGAGCTTCGCGAAGCCGCCGAAGGCGATGATTTCTCGACTGAGCCACGAGGTGCGGACGCCGAGGAACGCCCGATACGCGAGGAGCGGGCGCCCGAGGTGGAACAAGCTCGCGCCGATCGCGACGAGCGCGAGAACCGTCGCGGTCGCCGCCTGGGCGAGCGTGCTGCCCCAGGCACGACCCGCGAGGCGCTCGACCAGGAGCCCGAGCCCGAACGCGCCCGCGGAGAGCTGCGTGAGCGTGAGCATCGCGACCAGCGCCGGGTGCGAGTGCTCGGGGCTCGTGGCGTAGAAGTCCGCCGGCAAGAGGTTCGCGGGAAGCGGCTTCTTCGTCTTGTAGACCGTGGTCGGCAGCGTGTGCTCGGGCCCCGGCGCGCCGGGAAGGAAGGTTTCGGCCTCCGCGACCTGCACGACCGAGGCGTGATCGACCACGCGGACCGCGATGGCCTGGTTGGGACACGCTTGCACGCACGCGGGCGCTTCCCCGTGCGCGAGCCGCTCGCTGCATAGATCGCACTTGCGGACGATGCCGCGAGCCTTGTTGTACTTCGGCGCATCGTACGGGCACATCAGCGTGCAGTACTGGCAACCGAAACACTGGTCATCGAGGTGCTTGACGATGCCGGTGACGGGATCCTTCTCGTACGCCTTCACGGGGCAGCCGAGCATGCACGCGGGCTCGAGGCAGTGGTGGCAGGAGGTCGTCACCGTGATTTGCGCGGGCGCCTCGGTGCTGCCGCCGTGGAGGAGACCGACACTGCGAAACATCTCGCCTTCGTCGAGCCCATTCAGGCCGTGGCACGCGGCGACGCACGCCTTGCATCCCGTGCAGCGGTCGAGGTCGACCTCGAACGCGTACTGCTCGCCCGAGCGCGGTCGCTCGAGCGGGATGAGATCGCGGTAGTACTTTGCCTGGCGCGGGATCTCGCACTCGTCGTGGAGCTTCGAGAAGCGCTCGACCGCCGTCAGGCGGCGCTGTTCCTCGAGCAGCGCGGCCACGGGGAGGAGAGGCAGCTTCCGTTTCGTCGACGACGGCTGGGCGGCGGGCGAGAGCGAGGGGTGTGGGATGCTCGCGGTCACGACGAGACGGCTCCTTCTCTCCCGAGCGGGAGGGCGAGTTCACGCGGGGCGTCGGTGGTCGCCTCGATGCTGCGTAGCCGCGCGCGTTCGAGGCTCCGCACGACGGAATGCATCCAGGCGAGGGTGCCGAGCGAGAGCAGGAACAGAAACGCCCACGCGCTCGACCACACGCCCGTCCAGCGCAAGAGGTACCCGAAGACGATCGGACAGAAGAACCCGCCGAGTCCTCCGACCACGCCGACGAGCCCGCCGACCGCGCCCACCTGACCGGGGAAGTAGTCCGGAATGTGTTTGTAGACGGCCGCCTTTCCGATCCCCATCGCGATGCCGACGGCGAAGACCAGGAACGTGAAGAGCCCGATACCGGGCGCGAAGACCAGCGTGGTCGTTCCAGATGCCAGGAGTTGCTTCTGCTTCACGACCTCACCCGTTCGGACGAGCGGCACCTGGCGCATGGAGAGCGCGAACCCGGCATCGTCGGCGGGCGGCGGCATGCTGCGCAGGTCGTAGCGGAAGCCGCCGGCGACGATTTCGTGCTCCGTCACGCGGGTGACGACGCCACCGAAGCGGGCGCTCACGCCTTCACCGGGAGTGGTGAGCTGCATGCGGGGAATGGCGAGGAAAAAACAGCCGGCGACACACACACCGAACACGCCATAGAGCGTGCGGCGGGCGCCGTAGCGATCCGAGAGCCACCCGCCGAGCGCGCGGATCACGCCGGAGGGGAAGCTGAAGACCGCCGTCAGGAGCCCCGCGGTCGCGAGCGTGACCCCGAAGACGTTGACGTAGTAAGGGACGAGCCACTGCGCGAGCGCGACGAAGCAGCCGAAGACGAGGAAGTAGTAGAGCCCGAACCGCCAGACGCGGATCGAGCGCAGAACCCCGAGCTGCTCACCGAGAGAACGAGCTGCGACGGGTCGTTCCATGCGGTCCGCCGGGACGAAGACGAAGAACGCGACGGCCGTGACGAACATCAGGCCGGCGAGCACGAGGGGCAAGCGCCGCCAGCCGTCGGGGTTCGCACCATTTTCGGTGAAAGTCCGAAGCAGGGCCGGCGCGAAAACGGTCGTCAACGCCGAGCCCGCGTTGCCCGCGCCGAAGATGCCGAGCGCCGTTCCTTGGCTTTGCTTCGGGAACCAGGCGGACGTGTGCGCGACGCCCACGGCGAAGCTCGTCCCCGCGAGCCCGAAGGCGAGCGAGCCCACGAGGAACCCCGCGAAGGTCTCGGCGCGGCCGAGAAGCAGCGCCCCGAGCGCCGAGGCGACCAGCACCGCCGAGAACACGCGCCGCCCACCGTAGCGATCCGTGAGCATGCCCACCGGAAGGCGAAGCAGCGATCCGGTGAGGACGGGAGCCCCCAGCAGCCACCCCACCTCGATGGCGTCGAACGCGAAGGTTTGAGTCTCCACGAGGTGAGTCACGAGGACGCCGTTCAGCATCCAGAGCGCGAAGCACGCCGTGAACGCGAACGTATCGAGCGCCAGTACGGAGAGGGCGCTCCGGCGAGCGATCATTCGAACCTCCTCGCCGTGGGGCACACCTGGATGCGCTCGGCCACGATGCGAACCGGGTAGACCGGCAGGCGGACCGTCGCGTCGTCGAGGCAGACGCCGGTCCGGAGGTCGAAGCTCTGCTTGTAAATCGGCGAGGCAATCTTGGGGGTGCCGCCCCGGTCTCCCACGATGCCCCGGGCGATCACGAAGGCGCGGCTGAAGGGGTCGAAGTTCGAGATCGCATGGACGGTCCCCTCCACCGTGCGGACCAGGGCGATTTGCTCGCCCTCGACGAGGGCCGCGGCGCCCGCGCCGGGCAGGACGTCGTCCAGAGCACAGACATCGACCCAGCGGAGCTCCGCGCACTCACTCGGGTCGAGCCCGGGAGCCTCGTTCTTCGCGTCGTTTCTCGAATCGTTTGCGACCAGCATATCCATTCCTTCCGATGCTCAAGCCGGGACGACGGGGAGGCGCACGCGGCCTTGCTCGAGGGCCCGTTGCTTCTCGGGCCAGAACGCCGGGCGGTGCTGTTCGCGCTCGCGCACGAACACGACGCTCGGGTCCGGCGCGTCGCTGTTGACGAACGAGCGGAACATGCGGACCTTCTCCGGATCCTCGAGGGTCGTCCTCCATTCGCACTGGTAGGTGTCCACGATTCGCGCCATGTCGGCCTCGAGCTCGGCAGCGATTCCGAGCGAGTCGTTGACGACGACGTCCCGCACGTAGTCGATCCCCCCCTCGAGCTTGTTGAGCCACGTCGCCGTCCGCTGCAAGCGATCCGCGGTGCGCACGTAGAACATCAAGAATCGATCGAGGTACCGGACGACGGTGTCCGCATCGATGTCCGCGACGAGCAAGACCGCGTGCTGCGGCTTCATTCCCCCGTTGCCGCAGACGTAGAGATTGAAGCCCTTCTCCGTCGCAATGACGCCGAAGTCCTTGCCTTGCGCTTCGGCGCACTCGCGCGCGCAGCCGGAAACGGCGCCTTTCAGCTTGTGGGGGCTGCGCAGTCCCTTGTAGCGGTTCTCGAGTCTCAGGGCGAGTCCCACCGAGTCCTGCACCCCGTAGCGGCACCAGGTGCTGCCGACACAAGACTTGACGGTGCGAAGCGCCTTGCCATACGCGTGCCCGGACTCGAAGCCCGCGTCCACGAGGTCTCGCCAAATGGCGGGGAGCTGCTCGAGGCGAGCGCCAAACATGTCGATGCGCTGGCCCCCGGTGATCTTCGTGTAGAGGCCGTGCTTCTTGGCGATTCGTCCGAGCGCGATGAGCTGATCGGGAGTGATCTCGCCCGCGGCGATGCGAGGCACGACGGAATAGGTGCCGTCGCGTTGGATGTTGGCGAGATAGCGGTCGTTCGTGTCCTGGAGGCCGGCGTGCTCCTTCTTGAGGATGTAGTCGTTCCACGTGGACGCGAGGATCGACGCGACGGCAGGCTTGCAGATCTCACAACCCTGCCCGCGGCCATGCTCGCGGATCAGGTCCTCGAAGGTGCGAATGCCCCGGACGCGCACGAGGTGATAGAGCTCCTGGCGCGTGTGCGGGAAGTGCTCGCAGAGGTGATTGTTGACGGCGATCCCCGCGCGGGCGAGCTCCGCCTTGAGCAGGTCGGAGACCAGCGTGGCGCAAGAGCCGCAGCCGGTCCCGGCCTTCGTGCACTTCTTGACGGCCGGGAGCTCCGCGAGGCCTTGCTGCCGGATGGCTTCGCAGATCGTGCCCTTGGTGACGTTGTGGCACGAGCAAACGAGCGCCGAATCCGGGAGGTGCTCGACGCCGGGGCCGGCGGGGGCTCCGCCTTCCATCGGCGGCACGAGCAGGGTCTCGGGGTGCTCTCCGATGTCGATGCCGTTCTGGACGTAGCTCTGGAGCGAGCCGTACGACGAAGCGTCCCCGACGAGGATGCCGCCGAGCAGGCGCCGCTGATCGGCGCTCAAGACGAGCTTCTTGTAGACGCGAGCGACCCCGTCGAAGAGGCTGATGACGCGCGATCCCGGCGTGCTCGCGAACGCGTCGCCGAAGCTGCCGACATCGACGCCGAGGAGCTTCAGCTTGGTGCTGAGGTCGAACTCGCCGCACTCGGCGTCCTTGCCGGCGAGCGTCCGCGCGACCACCTCGGCCATGCGATACCCCGGCGCGACCAGGCCGTACGTTCTGCCGCCCAGCGCCGCGCACTCGCCAATCGCGAAGATGGCAGCGTCGCTCGTTCGACAGCGGGCATCGACGACGATGCCGCCCCGCTCGCCGATGGCGAGCGCCGCGTCGCGTGCCAGCTCGTCCCGCGCCCGGATCCCGGCCGAGAACACCACGAGGTCCGTCTCGAGGCGCGAGCCGTCGGCAAAGGAGAGCTCGAGCGAGCCGTTCTCGGTCTCCTCGATGCGCGTCGTTTGCTTGCCGAGGTGCAAGCTGACCCCGAGGGCCTCGATACGCGTGCGGAGGACCGTGCCGCCCGCGTCGTCCACCTGGAGCGGCATGAGCCGAGGCATGAACTCCACGACGTGCGCCGCGAGCCCGAGTGACACGAGCGCGCCGGCCGCCTCGAGCCCCAAGAGCCCGCCGCCGATGACCACGCCGCTCTTGGCGTTGGTCGCCGCGGCGCGAATCGCCTCGAGATCCTCGATGGTTCGATAGACGAAGCAGCTTCGCAGATCGTTGCCCGGAACGTTGGGAACGAACGGGCGCGAGCCGGTCGCGAGCACGAGCGTGTCGTATTCGAGCGTGTTGCCCGAGCGGGTGCGAACGCACCGAGCGTCCCGGTCGATGGAGATCGCCGGATCACCGAGGCGGAGCTCGATCCCGCGCTGCTCGTACTCTTCGACGGTGCCGAGCGCGAGCGCCGTGGCGTCCTTGCCCTCGAAAAATTGGGAGAGGTGAACCCGATCGTACGCGGGGCGGGGCTCTTCGGCGCACACGATCGTGCGGTAGGTCGAAAGCAGGCCGAGCTCCGCCGCCTCCGTGAGGAACCGGTGTCCCACCATGCCGTTTCCGATCACGACGAGTTGCTTCACGGACATACGACGATCGTCGTGGTTCCGTGTTTCGTGCTGGTTTTATGGGTGTTCCGTCGCTATCTCTCCGCCCCGAGCCGCGTCGATAGCGTGTTTCGTTGCAGTTTCTATGGGGCTTTCTCGTTTCCCGTGTGTGAACACAGTGCGAGTGTCTGATGAGCTCCAGAAATCTCCTGGACACGAATCGCGGTTTTCGCGCGCGATCCGAAGGGAGAATTTCGTCTCGCGCTCTCGCCCGCTCGGTGCCGACAAAATTGTCGTCGCGAACCGCGGGGCTAGGGCGGCAAACGGTTCGGAACGCGCCGAGCGATGGGGAAACAGCGAAAGAGTGCTCGCGTGGGGAGGCGCGCGGCCGAAGTCACTTGGGCAAAGAGGGCGCGAGCCGCCCCTGCAAAGAAGGCGAGCACGGCGATCGGACGAACGGATCGGCGTTCTAGAGAAGATCGCGGATCACGGCGTCGGCGAGCAGGAAATGGCGCTTGTCGAGGCGGAGCCGCGCGTCGGAGCGGATGAGCGCGCCGCGTGCGCGCCAGCGCTCGATCGCACGCTCGCGGGCAGGGGTCAGCACGGGCACCTGGAAAGTGCGCTCGAGCTCTTCGAGGTCGATCCCTTCGGCGAGGCGAAGCCCGAGCAGGATGCGCTCTGCGAAGAGAGTCGGCGGATCGAGCGGCTCGACGCTCGCGACGAGCGGGCCTTCGCGATCGAGGGGCTCGTTGGGTCGCGACGCGAACCCGAGGTAGCGTTCGAGGTTCGGCGTGTTGCGATAGCGAACGGCGCCGTGAGGGGCGGGAAGGGTTCCGAACGCGCCGACTCCCAGCCCGAGGTACGGTGCGCCGCGCCAGTAGCCGAGGTTGTGGCGCGCTTCGTCACCGGGGCGAGCGTAGTTGCTGATCTCGTAGTGGTGGAGCCCCGCGCGCTCCAGCGCGTCTTCGATCGCCGCGAAGCACTCGGCGACGAGGTCGTCGGCGAGGAGCGGCAGACGCCCCCGCCGCGCCCGTTCTCCGAAGCGGGTTCCGGGCTCGATGGTGAGCGCGTAGGCGCTCACGTGCGAGAGCCCGAGCTCGGCGAGGCGCCGGGCTTCTTCGGCGGCTTCGTCGGGAGTCTGGCCCGCAGTGCCGAAGATCAGATCGGCCGAGACGCGCTCGAAGCCCGTCGTGAGCGCCCGTTGCACGGCCGCGATCGCCGTCGAGGCGTCGTGGACCCTGCCGAGGAAGCGGAGGCGCGCGTCATCGAGGCTCTGGACGCCGAGGCTGATGCGGTTCACACCGGCGCGGAGGAGCCCCTCGGCGACGTGCTCGTCGAAGCTCGACGGGTTGCACTCGACGGTGAGCTCGAGCGAAGGGTCCGTCGAAAACCGTTCCCGAATCGCCGCGAGCACCCGGCCGAGCTCGGCGGGCTCCCAGAGCGACGGGGTTCCGCCGCCGACGAAGAGGCTGCGGACCGACGACGCTCCGAGCGACGGGGCGCGGAGCTCGAGCTCACCGAGCACGGCCTCGGCGTAGTCGCGGGAGCGAATCGCGCTCTCCGACGCGGGAATGCTCAGGAAGTCGCAATAGGGGCACTTCTGCTCGCACCACGGGAAATGCACGTACACGCCCAGCGTCGTCGCGGGGACCGGTGAAGGGGGGGCGGAGTGCTTCTCGGAGGCGAGCACGGTCAGCAGGCGTAGCACCGAACGAGAGAAGCTCGGGCCGCCCTGGGCTTCGGGATGCTTCGGAACGGCGCGTCTGTGACCCAACCCTTTCTCGGCCAAGGAACTTCGAGCACACTCCGCGACCGTGAAGCTCTACAAAGCCCACGGCCTCGGCAACGACTACCTGGTCCTGGAAGAGGGTCCGCGTCTCTCGAGCGCGCTCGCGATGGCGCTCTGCGATCGCTTCCGCGGCATCGGAGCCGATGGCGTGCTCGAGCCGTTGCCGCCGGACCAGAACGCGGACTACGCCGTTCGCATCTGGAATCCGGATGGGTCCGTCGCCGAGAAGTCCGGCAACGGGCTCCGCATCTTCGCGCGCTGGCTGTCCGCGGAGCGCGGAGCGGGCTCTCGGTTCACGGTGTCTACGGGGCCATGCACGGTCACGTGTCGGGTCACGGACGAGCTCATCAGTATCGACATGGGACAGGCGACGTTCGAGCCCGCGGAGATCCCCGTGCTCGCTCGTGAACCCCTCATCGACGGGGATATCGCCGTCGAAAACCAGGTGCTCCGGGTAACGGCCGTCGGCATCGGGAACCCACACTGCGTGAGCTTCTGGGAAGAGCCGCTCGACACGCTGCCGTGGCGTCGCTGGGGCGCCGCGCTCGAGCGGCACGCCTGGTTCCCCAATCGAACGAACGTGCAGTTCGCCCGCGTCCTGGGGGCGGGGCGGCTCGAGATCCGCATTTGGGAGCGGGGTGCCGGAGAGACCCAGGCGTCCGGTTCCTCGTCGTGCGCGGCGGCGGCGGCGGCGGTGCGCACGGGCCGGCTTGCGCCGGGGCGCATCGAGGTGGGAATGCCGGGCGGAACGCTCTGGGTGACGGTCGCGGAGCACGGTATCCTCCTCGAAGGGCCAGTGGAACCGGTCGCGCGGTGCGAAATGCATCCCCAGTGGCTCGCGGCGCGTCAGGGCTGATACTCGGGCCGACGCCGAGAAGGGCTCCGTCCAGGCTGAGCGCGCCGAGGCTCCGTTCGTTCACGGTGCGGCCGGGCGCCGCAGGATTTGCACGCGGGCTTCGAAGCCGCCCAGGTCGACGCTCGGCCCCGACTCGACCGTGAGGCCCGCCGCGCGCGCGGCGCGTCCGGTGCGGCGATCGAGCGGCGAGAGCCAGACCATGCGCCCGCCGGGTACGAGCACCTCGGCCGCGTGCCGGACGACGGACTCGAGGAGCGCGCCGAGCGAGCCGTCGCGGGCGACCCGGCGCCCCATGGGTGGGTTGGTGAGGATCAGCGTGACGCCGCGCGGGCGAGTGCTCCGCGCGTCGTCTCGGCGGAGCGCCACGCCGTGGAGCCCCGCGGCCGCGAAGTTCTCGCGCGCGGCCTCGAGCGCGCGCGGATCGAGATCGGTGCCGCACAAACGCGCGAACGGACCGAGGCGGGCGCGTTCGATGAGCTCGAGCCCGCTGCCCACGAAGGGATCCCACACCACGTCGTCGCTCCGGACGCCGCCGATGCGGGCGAGCGCCGCCGCGAGCGTCGGATGCGAGGCCGCGGGCACGTCGCGCACGCGATAGGCGAAGCGCGGGTCGGGCCTCACCTCGGGGACGATGACGAGCTCGCCGCCGGCTTCCGGCGCGACTTCGACGCGGAGGCACGCCGCGCGGGGATCGTTGATGACCTCGGAGCCCCGTGCAGCGAGCGCGCGGGCCGTTGTCCACGCGAGCGCACGGTGATGGCCGCCGCTCGTCCACGCCAGCCGCACGCGCGGCACGCCGCGCACGAGCGCGCGGAACAGGGCGAGCGTGGGTTGAGCGACGAGCGCGCTCGCGATGCGCACCGATGGGTCGTCCGTCGGTGTGCTCGGGATGGGCACGACGAACCCGAAGTCGAGCGCCGTCCGCAGCGCGTAGAGCTCCCCGAGGCTGCCGCGGTGCTTGAGCTCGACCGTCGCCGGATCGCGGAGGCGCGGCGAGAAGCGATGCGCCTCGTCACGGAGCACCGGTGCAAGCCCGTGCCGACAGCGGGCGTACACACGCTGAGGCTCGGGGAGGGGGCGCGCGAGCTCGAGGAGGCTCGCGCTGGCCCGGGAGGCGCGCCGCGCGAGGAGCGCGAGAGCACGCGCGACGTGCGGCACGAGCGCAGGCTCGGCGTCGAGCGCCTCGAGGGCTTGCGCGGCCGGCGTGCTCCCCACCTTGCCGAGCGCTTCCACGATGGAGCGCCGCTCGCTCCCCTCGGCCCGCGCGAGCGCCTCGAGCAGCGGCGCCTCCGCGCGAAAGTCGGCGAGATGGCCAAGGCCCCGGGCTGCCGCCTTTCGGCACGCGCGCGCGGGCTCGGACAGGCCGGCGACGAGAGGCGCGAACAGTCGTGGGCTCTCGGTGCAGGCGGCGAGGCGCGCGAGCAACGCGAACAAGCGCTCTCGTGCGCGGCCCGTGCTCCCCTCGAGCGCGGAGAGCGCGAAACCGATCGCGCCCTCGCCGGCGCGAGCCAGCACGCGGCCAAGCGCTTCGGCGTGTCCCTCGTCGACGTCTGCCAGCGCGGCGAGGAGCTCGGGGAGCTCGGCGCGGGCGGGGGTGTAGCCCGGGTCCGCAAGGTTCGGGAGCTCACGCAAAGGCATCGGGAGGCTCGCGTCCGCTACGGAGCGCCTTCGGCGCTGGCTTCCGCGAGTCGAGCGACGGGCGCCGTCGCTTTCGCGTCGAAAAAGCTCTCCAGCACGGACTCGAGATCCGGCGCGAGCGGCGCCTCGATCACGACGGGTCTTCCGGCAAGCTCGAGCGTGAGCCGCGCCGCGTGTAGGAAGGTGCGGTCAAGCCCGTAGCGCTCCTCGAAGTGACGATTCGAGGCGGGATCTCCGTAGCGCGCGTCGCCGAGCACGGGATGACCGATCCCGGCGAAGTGTCGCCGAATCTGGTGCATGCGGCCCTGCTCCGGTCGGGCCCGCACGAGGGAGTGAGTGCCGATGCGGCGCTCGCGCCGATAGCGGGTTGCCGCCTCACGCGGCGCTCCGCGGTCGGGCAGCGGACGCACGATGCGGCCCTTCGCGGGAGTCCCGCCGCGGACGAGCGCGAGGTACTCTTTCCCTCCCTGCTTCAGCGCGCGGGCGAGCCCGGGAACGAACGCCGGCTCTCGAGCGAACAGGCACACGCCGCTCGTGCCCGCGTCCAACCGGTGGACGGGCACCGCGTGACGACATCCCGGGAGTCGTCGTACGGCCGCGAGCAGGTCGTGGGCGTGCTCCCCTTGGGGGGTCGTCGGTAGGTGGGGAGGCTTGTTCACCGCGACCAGCGTCTCGTCGCGGTAGAGCTCGACAGCGGGGCTCGGTGCTGCCGGTTCGAGCAGCGCGAGCGTTTCGACGCTGTCCGAGAGCGGGATCATGTCGAGCGGGAGCAGCGAGCGCGTGCGGAATCCGAGGTGCGCGAGGTGCGCCAGGTCGCGCGCGAGCGTCGACGGATTGCAGGATACGAGCGCAATGACCCGCGGCGCGCGTTCGGCGAGCGCCTTCCGGACGCGCACCGACAACCCGCGCCGCGGCGGGTCCACCACGACGGCTTCGGTTGGCTCGAGCGCTTCGAGCGCGAGCTCTGCCGGAGCGGCGCGCACCGTTACAGGAAGTCGCTGCGTCTCGGCAGCCTGCGCCAGGGCCTCGATTCCCGGCGCGTGACTGTCGACGGCGGTCACGACGGCGCCCCGGGCGGCGAGCTCCAGCGCGAGCGCGCCGGAGCCCGCGTAGAGCTCGAGCACGCGCCGCCCGGCGAGCCCGCCGAGAGCGGCCTCCAAGGCCGTCGAGACCGCTTCGTGCAGGCGCGCGGCCTGCCCGGCGTGGGCCTGGACGAACGAGCCGGGAACGGCGAGGGGGTTCGGAGCGCCCTGACGAAAGGCGTGGGGAGAGCGCGCGAGCCCGCCGAGGGTCTCGGGGACGCGGCCGAGCAGGCGTGGACTGTTCCGCTCGCGGCGGCTCACCGAAACCCCGAGCACGGCCGGGTGTTCGGCACGGATGCGCTGTGCGGCCTCTGCCAACTGGGTTGCGCTTGGCAACTGGGTTGCGCTCGTCCCCTCGGGAACGATGAGAGTGACGAGCACGCCCTCGTTCGCTTCGCGCACGTCGAGACCGTCCAGGGGAAACGCGAACGGGAGCAGGCGGCGGATGGCGGCCACGGCGGCCGCGACCGGGGGGGCGAGCAGCTGGCAGTCGGGCAGATCCACGACCTCGTGTGTTCCGCGCGCGTACAGCCCGACAGACGCCCCCGCGACGACGAGCTTCGCGCGGACGCGGTAGCCGACCATGCTCGCGGCGGGCACGACCGGCTGAATACGCGCCGAGCCGAGCTCGGGATAGCGGCGGACCGCGCGATCGACCTCAGCGTGCTTGGCCTCGAGCTGCGCGCCGTAGTCGAGCGCAGACAAGGGGCACCCCCCGCAACGCGGTGCGTGCGTGCAGCTCAGGCGGGCGGAGGGGTCCAACACCCGCGAGGTGTAGCGCCGCCCAGCACCACAGGAAGCAAACAGTGCGCCTTTCCCCGCACCCCCATGCTGGCGTGCCTGCCCGCCTCCTGGCACAGCTGGCACACCGTCGTCGTCCTCCGCTCGCGCGATCGAGCCGGAAACCAGCGGGTAGGCACCCGGCGGGTGTTGGCACGCGGAGTGCAATCTCCAAGCCCCGACATACCCGGGTGGATGCTCGGGCGCCCGCACGGGTAAAGGATCTTGCCTGGCGCGTCGCGGCCTCATGGCCGTTTCGCTCCGGGCGGGGAATGTGGACGCGGCCGCGGCCGCACAGGGCAAGGCGGATCCGAGGCCGGCGGTTGACCCCGCCGGCCTCGAACTTTTCGGGGTTTCGGGAGGGCCGCGCCGTCGCTCGTTCCGGAGAGTATGCTCCGCGCGCCGTGAGCACCCACCTCCTGTTCGCCAGCAATGTTTTCATGACCGCGGCCTGGTACGGCCACCTGGTCGTGTTCGTGGGCTTCGCGCTCGTCCGGTTGGGCGAGCCCCCGCGCTGGAACTACGCGGGGGCGTTCTTATTGCTGCTCGCCGCTGTCGCTTTCGCGTTCTTGCCGGTGGCGCGCGGAGGTGTCCCGTGAACGCGCTCGCGCTCGGAAGTTTCTCGCTCGCGCTCGGGGTCTTGCTCGGAGCCTTCGGCGCACATGGGTTGCGGGGTCTTCCTCCTCAGAAGCTCGAGCTCTGGTTGACGGCGAGCCAGTATCACTTCATCGCCGCTTTCGGCATTCTCGCCGTCGGATTGCTTCGACTCGTCCGGCCCGGCTCGATGGGGCCAGCATATGTCTTGTTCGCCGGGCTGCTCCTGTTCAGCGGCTCGCTCTACGCGATGACGCTCGGCGCTCCGCGAGCCGTCGCCATGGTGACCCCGGTCGGCGGGCTGTGCCTCACCGCCGGCTTCGTGTGGCTCGGGGTGCTCGCGTTGGGAAAGGGATGACCTGGGAAGAGCGCTTTCATCCGCTTCGCGAGGAGTGGGTGATCGTTGCGGCACACCGACAGGATCGTCCTTGGTCGGGGAGGACCGTAACGCAGCGGAGCGAGCCGCTTCCGCCCTACGTTCCCAATTGCCACCTCTGTCCCGGAAACCTGCGCGTGAGCGGAATTCGAAATCCGCCGTACACCGGGATCTTCACGTTCGACAACGACCACCCGTGCGTCGGGTCCGAAGCGCCGGCCGAGCCGTTGCAGGCGCCGGCGTTCTACCGCTCGCGGCCCGCGCGGGGGGTCGCTCGCGTCGTCTGCTACTCGCCGCGCCACGACCTTTCGCTCGCGAGCCTCTCACTCGATGCGATCGTCGCGCTCCTCGTCGAGTGGCAACACCAGTACACCGAGCTCGGCGAGCGGCCCGAGATCGAGCACGTGCTCGTGTTCGAGAACCGGGGTGAGGTCGTGGGCGTTTCCAACCCGCATCCGCACTGTCAGATCTACGCCACGAACTTCGTGTTTCGCACGATTCAAATAGAAGCAGACGTGAGCCGGAGACACCTCGCCGAGACCGGGCGCGTGCTGTTTCAGGACGTGATCGCGGCGGAGCGTGAGGAGGGGCGCCGCATCCTCTACGAGAACGAGAGCGCACTCGCGTTCGTGCCCTACTTCGCGCGGTTCGCGTACGAGACGTTCGTCGCGCCGAAGCGAACCGTGCCGAGCCTCGCGGCGCTCGAGCACGAGGAGCTCGTCGCTTTCGCGCGGGCGCTGAAGAACACGCTGATGCGGTTCGACGCGCTCTGGAGCCTACCCTTTCCGTACGTCATGGTGCTCCATCAAGCGCCGACGGACGGGCGGGATCACTCCGGCTTCCACTTCCACGTGGAGTTCCACCCGCCGCTCCGGCGGCCGAACCTGGTGAAGTATCTCGCCGGGCCCGAGCTCGGCGGTGGCTGCTTCCTGAGCGACACCTCGCCCGAGCAGAAAGCCGCCGAGCTCCTCGCCGTTCACGTCGAGGAGGGATGATGCGCGGCGATTTCACGCACCCGCTGCTCGAGCTCGTGCGCGGGCTGCATCGGCGAGTTCGCGCCACCGTGCTCGAAGGCTTCGATCGACAGGGCACTGCGCTCGCGGAGGTTGCGGAGGACGGCGCCGGCGACACGCTGTACGGGGTGGACAAGCTCGGGGAACGGAGCCTGATAGAGACATTGCGCACGGAAGCCGACGCGGTTGGCGGTATCGTGCTGCTCGCGGAGGGGCTCCCCGAGGAAGGCGTCGCGCTTCCGGAGGGGCGAGCGCCGAGCGCGTGTCGCTATCGAATGATCGTGGACCCGATCGACGGCACGCGCGGGCTCATGTACCAAAAGCGCTCGGCGTGGGTGCTCACGGGTGTGGCCCCGAACCTCGGTGATGAAACGCGCCTCTCGGACGTCGAGCTCGCGGTTCAGACGGAGATTCCCACGGCCAAGCAGCGCCTGGTCGACGAGCTCTGGGCCCTGCGCGGCTCGGGGGCACGGGCGGAGCGCGTCGACTTGACGAGCGGCGCCCGGAGCCCGCTCCCGCTCTCGCCGTCGCGCGCCACTGGCATCGAGCACGGGTTTGCTTCGATCAGCCGCTTCTTCCCTGGCGGAAGGGACGTGCTGGCCGCGATCGACGACGCGCTCGTCTTCGCGGTAGCGGGAACGCCGGGGGCGGGTAAGGCGCACTGTTTCGAGGATCAGTACGCGTCGAGCGGCGGGCAGCTCTACGAGCTCGCGGTCGGGCACGATCGGTTCATCGCCGATTTGCGACCGCTGCTTGCGCCCGTATTGGCCGACCGCGGGTTGCCGGGGGGGCTGTGCTGCCATCCCTACGACGTGTGCACGGCGCTGATCGCGGAGGAAGCGGGCGTCGTGGTGCGAGACCCGCGCGGCGGGCCCCTCGACGTGCCGCTCGATCTGGTGACGGACGTCGCTTGGGTGGGCTACGCGAACGCGGAGCTCGCGCGCCGGCTCGAACCCGTGCTGCTCGAGGTGCTCGAGCGCCACGGATTGCTCGGGGGCGACGCATGACACGCCTCGACGAGCGCGGAGAGCGCGACCAGTTCGTGGAGCGCCTTCGGGCTCTCGCCGGGCGCGGCGGACCTCTGTTCGGCTTCTTCCACCCCCGTTTCGCGATCGGCGTCGCGCGGGCGCCGGGGCGGCTCGACGTGATGGGCGGCATCGCGGACTATTCGGGCTCGCTCGTCCTCCAGCTGCCGCTCGCGGAGGCGGCCTTCGCTGCCGCGCAGCTCCATGACGAACCGGTCGTACGCGTCGTGAGCCTCGACGGGGAATACGGGCGCCCGCGGCGCGACGTGACGCTGCCCGGTTCCGCCGTGCTCGAAGCAGACTACGCCGAGGCGCGCCGCGCCTTGCGTTCCGATCCCGAGAACGCCTGGGCTGCGTACATCGGCGGGGTGGCGGTCGCACTCGCGCGCGAGCGCGGGCTCACCGCTCGCGGCGTGCGCTTGCTGGTCGCCTCCCGCGTTCCAGAGGGGCGCGGCATCAGCTCGTCTGCCGCGATCGAGGCTGCGGCCCTCTTCGCGCTCGCGGCCGCCGCCGGGATCGAGCTCGCGGACACGGAGGCAGCGAATCTCTGCCAGAAGGTGGAGAACCTCGTCGTGGGAGCGCCCTGCGGCGTCATGGATCAGATGACCGCGGTGTGCGGCCGCCATGGGCGGCTGCTCGAGCTCGTCTGTCAGCCGGCACGGGTGCTCGGATCCATCCTGGTTCCGGAAGATCTCGCCTTTTTCGGCATCGATTCGGGGGTTCGACACGCGGTCGATGGAGACGCCTATCGCGACGTGCGCGTCGCGGCGTTCATGGGGTATCGAATGCTCACCGCGCGTGCGGGCATAGCGGCCCGCAAAGTCGGGGAGCGCCACGTCGTGATCGACGACACACGCTGGGGGGGCTATCTGGCGAACGTGACGCCCTCGGAGCTCGCTCTCACACTCGGAGAGCCGCTGCCCGAGCGCATGTCGGGCGCCGAGTTCCTCGCGCGCTACGGCGGAACGAGCGACCCGATCACGGAGATCGACCCCGATCGGACCTATCGGGTGCGTGCCGCCACGGAGCACCCGATTCACGAGCATCATCGCGTGCGGCTCTTCGCCGAGCTCCTGGAGCGAAGCCCGAGCGAACGGCGAAACACGCTCCTGGGGGAGCTCATGTTCGCGTCGCACGTGAGCTATTCCGCGTGCGGGCTCGGTTCGCCCGCGACCGATCAGATCGTCCGGCTCGTGCACGATGCCCGGCGCGCGGGCCTCTTCGGCGCCAAAATCACGGGCGGCGGGAGCGGGGGGACGGTCGCCGTCCTCGCGCGTCGAGACGCGGAGGTCGCCGTGCGCGAGGTCGCGTACCAGTACGCTGTCGAAACCTCCCGAGAGCCGCAGGTGTTCGCGGGCTCGTCGGCGGGAGCCGCGGAGGTCGGCGCGGTGCTGATCCCCGGCGAGCACATCGCCCTCGGCTCGGCATGAATCGTTGGCTCGAAGCGGGCGGGGGAAGGGCGGTGCGAGCCGCCCCTACGAAACAAGGCTAGAACGCCGATCGGTCAAACGGATCGGCATTCTAGAGCACCAGCAAGCCGCGCCGCGCCGCGCGGACGACCGCGTCGGTGCGCGTGTCGGCCTCGAGCTTGTCGAGCAGCGAGTTGACGTGGAACTTCGCGGTGTGCTCGCTGATGTCGAGCCGCAAGGCGATGAGCTTGTTCGAGAGACCCTCGGCCAGGAGCTCGAGCACCTGCTGTTCGCGCGGAGTCAGCTCGACACCGTCGGCCGGCTCCACCTGCCGCGGCGCGGGCGTCACGAGCTTATTCATCAGGGACTCGTCCACGGTGCACAGCCCCGAGGCCACGGCCACGGAAGCCGCCGAGAGCTGCTCGGCCGACGCATCACGACGCAAGACGCCGCGCGCTCCGGCCCCGAGGAGCTTGCTCGGCTCGGTGTTGGCGCCGACGAGCGCGAGCACCGGCACCCCGGGGAGGGCGTGCTCGAGCACCGGCGCAGCGCCCGCGGTGTCCGCGACGTCACAGACGACGACGTCCACGCCCTGAGTGTCGAGGGCCTGAGCGTCTTCCGGGGTCGCTTCCGCGACGACCCGGATGGAAGGGGAGGCTCCCAGGATCGCCGAGAGCCCGCTGCGGACCAGCGGAGATTGCGCGATGATGACCGCAGCGAAGGTGAGGGCCAGCATGGCGACCCAACGTAAGGCGCGCTGGGGCCATGTAAAGGTGTCCCGCCATCGAGCAGGCCGTTCCTGCCCGATTGGGCAGGCGAACGCGGGGCCCGCCCCGATCGGCATTGTTCGAAACGAGCACACGCTGTACCAGTCGGGGACTCTTGCGGTTCAAGCTGGTTCACGCGGCCGATCTTCATCTCGACAGCCCTCTTCGCGGCCTGGAGCGGTACCCCGGTGCGCCGGTCGAACGCATCCGGAACGCGACCCGCCGGGCATTCGAAGAGCTGATCGAGCTGTGCCTCGAGGAGGAGGCCCGGGTGCTGCTCCTCGCCGGCGACCTGTTCGACGGTGACTGGAGGGACTACTCGAGCGGCCTGTTCTTGGTTCAGCGGCTCACACGGCTCCGCGAGGCGGGGATCGCGGTGGTCTGGTTGCGGGGCAACCACGACGCGGAGAGTCGCATCCGGAAGAATCTCACCTTGCCCGCCAATGTACGAGAGCTCGGCGTGCGCAAGCCGGAGAGCATCGTCTTCGAGGACCTCGGCCTCGTCGTGCACGGACAGGGCTACGCGACGGCGGATCTCCGGGAGGACCTCGCGGCGCGCTACCCGCGGGCGGTCCCCTCCGCGGTCAACATCGGTCTTTTGCACACGGCGCTGAGCGGGCGGGCGGGCCACGAGCCGTACGCCCCGTGTCGGCTCGAGACCCTCGTGGATCGGGGGTACGACTATTGGGCGCTCGGGCACGTGCATCAGCGCGAGATCGTCGCGTTGGATCCTTGGGTCGTGTTCCCCGGAAACCTCCAGGGACGGCACGCGCGGGAGACGGGACCGAAGGGGGCCACGGTCGTCACCGTGGACGCGAACCGGATCGCCGACGTCGAGGCGCGCGCCTTGGACGTGGTGCGCTGGGAAGTGCTCGAGGTGGATGCCGCGGGGGCGCGGACGCTCGACGACGTTCTGGACGCGCTGCGCCCGCGGCTCGAAGCAGCGCTGCGCGCGGCCGATGGTCGGCTTCTGGCCGCGCGCCTGCGCGTGACCGGGGCCACCCCTGCCCACGCCGCGCTCGAGCGAAACCGCGAGCGCTTCACCGCCGAAGCGCGCGCCCTCGCGCTCGACGTGGGCGGTGACGAGCTCTGGCTCGAGAAGATTCAGGTGCTCACGGTTCCCGCGCTGGACCTGGCGGCGCTGCGTCGTCGCGACGATCCCGTCGGGCAAGTGGCGGCCGCGCTGTCGGCGCTGCGCGCTCAGCCCGAGGCGCTCGAAGCGCTGGCGGCCGAGCTCGGTGAGCTGCGAGCCAAGCTCCCTGGCGAGTTGCTCGAGGGCCCGGACGCGGTTCGGCTGGACGCCGCGGCCATCCCCGAGCTCCTCGACGACGTCGAGCGGCTGCTCCTCTCGCGCCTGGCTCTCTCGTCGGAGGAGGAATCCGAGTGAGGTTTCGGACGCTGCGGTTCGCCGCGTTCGGGCCGTTTTCGAACTTCGCGCTCGAGCTCGCTCCCGGTGTCAACCTCGTGTTCGGCCGCAACGAGGCTGGCAAGAGCACGGCATTGCGCGCCGTTCGCGGGCTCTTGTTCGGCATTCCCGAACGCACGCAGGACGCACATCGACACCCTGCGACCGAGCTCGCCGTGGAGGCCGAGATCGAGACCGACGAGGGCGGGTGCGTGTTCGCGCGTCGGCGGCGCCGGCGCCAGGGCTCGCTCCGCGATCGCGACGACGCCGAGCTCTCCGAGGCCGTGCTCGCCGAGCTGCTCGGAGGCATCGACGAAGCCGGATTTTCTCGGCTGTTCGGCTTTGGGCACGAGGAGCTCAAGCTCGGGGCCGAGGACATGTTGTCGGGTAAGGGGGAGCTCGGAGAGCTGCTCTTCGAAGCCGGTGCGGGCAGGGTCGGCATCGGGCGGGTGCTCCGGGAGCTCGCCGAGCAGGAAGAGAGCCTGTTCAAGCCGCGGGCGCGCGCGCGACGCCTCAACACGCTGATCGGCACCTTCCGAGAAGCGTAGCGCTCGCTCCGGGATGCCCGCCTCACACCCGAGGCGCACGCCGCGCAGGCCGAGGCTCTGCGCGCGGCGCGCGGTGAGGTCACGGCGCTCCGCGAGCAACGCCTCGCGCTCAAGGTGGAGTACGAGACGCTCCTTCGCATCGAGCGGGCGCGCGTCTGGATTTCTCGGCGCCGGGCGCTTTCGTCCGAGCTTTCGGGGCTCTCCAGCGTCCCGCCGTTGCCGCCCGATGCCCCGGCGCGGCGCCAGGCGGCCGAGAGCGAGCGCGAAACGGCACGACACGACCTGCGCGTGCTCGGTCCCGATCTCGAGCAGGCGCGGCGCCGCCTCGCCGAGCTCGGCCCGGTTCCGCCGCTCGCCACGCTCGATCCAGATCTCGTCTCCGAGCTGTCGGACCTGGCGGGCGCGGCGCGGCACGCGCGGCGGGATCTGCCCGCAAAGCGCGCGGCGCTCTCGGCGCTCGAGGCGGAAGTGCTGCGCATCCTGGGGCGACTCGGGCTCGGGAGCACGCTCGACGAGGCGAGCCGGATCGTGGTGCGGCAAGCCGACCTCGAGCGGGCTCGCCGCCACGCCGAAGAGGCGCCTCTGCTCCGCGAGCGTCGCGAGCACCTCGAGCGACGCCTCCGGGAGGCGCCGCGACGACAGTCGGAGCTCGAACGGCGGCTGGCCGAGCGCGCTCCGGAGGACTTGGAGGCGCTCGAGCGCGCGTTGGAAATCGCGGAGCGTGCGCGAGCAGGGTCGATCCAGGCGGCCGAGCTCGCCGAGAGCGCTGCGCGGTTGGAGCGCGAGCTGGAGCGGGCCACCGAACGCCTCGTTCCAGCGCCTCCGGCATCCCCCGTGGTGCTCCCCGTTCCGGCCGACGAAACCGTCGGGCGTCACGCGCGCGAGCTCGCGGCGGTCGAAGCGGCGATCGAGCGCGCCCGGCGCCGCATGGAGGAAGTCGAGCAACGGGCCCGGACGGCGCGCGCGGCGATCGAGCGCATCACGCTCGCCGGCGCCGTGCCGATCGAGGCGGACCTCTCGACGGCCCGCGCCGAGCGCGACGCGGAGCTCGACGCGCTCGTCGCCGCGCTCGACGCGGGAGAGGAGCCCGCTCCGCGCGTCGAACGGCTCCGAAGCGCGATGGTCCGCGCCGACGGCGTCGCCGATCGCTTGCGCCGCGAAGCGACCCGCGTCGCCGAGCTCGCCGCAGCGCGTGCGGAGCTCTCCGCCTGTCAATCGGAGCTCGATGCGCTCGCGACGCAGCTTGCCGAGCAGAATGGCGCGCGCGCGGCGATGCTCGTCCGCTATCGCGCGCTGTTCGTCGACTGCGGCATCGCGCCCCTCTAGCCGTCGGAGATGCTCCCCTGGCTCGCGCGGCAGCGCGAGCGCGTTCGCCTCGCGGCAGCGCTGGAGGACGTCGAGCGCCGGCGCCGCGCGCACGCG
>CAYYWA010000055.1:4347-22712 GCA_964475255.1 uncultured Sorangium sp. | reverse complement strand
CCCCGGGGGAGGGGAAGAGCCGACCGGGGCCGCGCTGGGCGTCGCTCCGGCGGCCTCCTCGGCGCGCGGAGGCTCCGGCGCCGGCGGCGCGCTCGGGGCTTTCGGTGTGTGCGCCGCGATATCGGAACCGGACTTCGCCTCGTCTTCCGACGGGCTCCCGGCGCGGCCGACAGCGAGGGCGAGCAGGCCGACGAGCGCGGCGGCACCCGCGGCGACGCCGCCGCGCAAGCGGAGCCTTCTTCGCGAGCGCGCCCGTTCCGCGGTCGCGCCGCCGGCGTGAGCCGCTGCTTCGGCGTTCGGAGCGCGACCAGGACCGGTGTCCGCCCGCGGCTTCGGAGCAACGCCGGAGACGGCTTCGGCGAGCGGCCGCGCCACCGGGATCGACGGCGAGACGTCCATTCGGACGCCCGAGAGCGTGCCGTCCAACCAGACGGCGCGGAGCGAGTTGCCACAGAGGTCTTCGCGGACGCCGTGTTGGTAGAGCCAGAGCGCGAGCGCTTCGCCGAGCTCGGTCATGCTCGCCCAGCGCTGCTCGGCCGCCTTGGAGAGCCCGCGCTCGATCACACTCCAGAGGTCGGCGTCTCCGGCGCCCACCTCGGTCGTCGGTGTCGGCTTGGCGTTGATGATGGCGTGCATCAACGCGTTGTAGTTGTTGCGATGGAACGGTAGGGCGCCACAGATGATCTCGTACAGCACCACGCAGAGCGACCAGACGTCCGTGCGAGCATCGATGTCGTCGAGGCCGAGCGCTTGCTCGGGCGACATGTACTCCGGGCTCCCGACGACGGTCCCGAACTGTGTGAGCTTGCTGTCGAGCGGCTGCTGATCGACCTTGGCGATCCCGAAGTCGAGCAGCTTGGGCTGAGTGCGGCCGAGCGCGTCCGTCGCGACGAGGATGTTGTCGGGCTTGAGATCACGATGCACGATGCCGCGCTCGTGGGCCAACCGGAGGCCGTCGGCGATGGGCAAGAGCATCTGCACCGCGCGGATCGCGGGCAGGCGTTGCTCGCGCGCCAAGAGCGCAGAGAGCGTCTCACCCTGGACCAGCTCCATGACGAGGAACGGATCGCCACGTTGCGTCCAGCCGAGGTCGAAGACGCGGACGAGCGCCGGATGCCCCAGGCGGGCCGCGGCGTGCGCTTCCCGAACGATGCGCGTCGCGAGGGCGCCCGCGGCGCTCGCGTGGATCAGCTTGATCGCGACGTCTACGCCGAGAACCAACGAATGGGCGACCCAGACGACGCCCATGCCGCCGCGTCCGAGCTCGCGCACCAGCCGATAGCGCTCGCCGATGACTTCACCCGCGAGATAGGGGTTCGCATCGCTGGGCGGAGCCTGGTTCTTCGTCGCGCCCTTGTCCGCGGCCTGATCGCCCGCGAGTGTCTCCGCCATGAGTCGAGGCGCGAAACCGCCGGATGAACGCGACATGCCAGCTACGATCATAGTGCAGCCCCGCATGCGAGCCAGTCGTTCGATCCGCTCCTTCGCGCGGATCGGATGCGCGACTCCCTGCGAGAGTCACGCTCCGCGGTCCCCTCGGTGCTCTCGGCTCGCACTGGCCCGCACCGAGCCCGTCGGAGGACGCGCGAGTGTGCTGTTCACTCCTTCGTCTTCGCGAGACGCACGGCAGGCCAGTCCTTCGTCGTGGTGTCGAGGTGCCAGGCGTTGCGAGCGAGGAACACGGGTGCGCCGGTGTGGTCTTCCGCGAGATAGCCCTCGTTTCCGCGCACGAAGCGCTCGAGCTCCCGCGGGTCGTCCGCGTGGACCCAGCGGGCCGTGAACAGCCCTGCACCCTCGAAAACCACGGGAATCTCGTACTCGGTCTGGATCCGATCCGCGAGCACGTCGAACTGCAATGGACCCACCACTCCCACGATGGTGTAGCCACCGCTCTTCGGCTTGAAGATGCGGGCCACGCCTTCCTCGGCGAGCTGCTCGAGCGCTCGAGAGAGGTGCTTCGCGCGCATCGGATCCGTCGGGCGGACGCGCTGCAAGAGCTCGGGCGCGAAGCTCGGAATCCCGACGAAGTGCAGCGGCTCGCCCTCGGAGAGCGTGTCGCCGATCGCGAGCTTGCCGTGGTTCGGGATTCCGATGATGTCCCCGGCGTACGCCTCTTCGGCGAGCTCGCGATCCTGCGCGAGGAACAGCACGGGATTGTGCACGCTCAGCGTCGCTCCCGAGCGCGGATGATAGAGCTTTTCTCCGCGATGGAAATGCCCGGAGCACAGGCGCACGAACGCGATTCGATCGCGATGGCGCGGATCCATGTTCGCCTGCACCTTGAAGACGAAGCCGGTGACCGGCTCCTCGTCGGGTGCGACGAGCCGCTCGCGGGCGCGCTGCGGGCGCGGAGCGGGCGCGATCTCCGACAAGCCGAGGAGCAGCTCGCGAACTCCGAAGCTGTTGATCGCGCTCCCGAAGAACACGGGAGTCATGTGACCACCCCGGTAGGCCTCGATGTCGAAGGCCGGACAGAGCCCGCGTGCCATCTCGACCTCCTCGCGCAAACGCGCGGCCGCCCCCTCGGGGAGGAGCTCGTCGAGCCTCGGGTCCTCGAGCCCGCTCACCGTCAGGCCCGCGTCGTCGAGGCGCTCGCGCGCGCGCTGCATGAGCAGGAGCCGCTCGCGGAAGAGGTCGTAGCAACCGACGAAGCTCCGCCCCATCCCGATGGGCCAGCTCGCGGGCGTCACGTCGAGCGCGAGCGTCTGCTCGATCTCATCCATCAGGTCGAAGGGGTCGCGACCCTCGCGATCGAGCTTGTTGACGAAGGTGATGATGGGCACGTCCCGGAGCCGACACACCTCGAACAGCTTCCGCGTCTGCTCTTCGATGCCCTTCGCGGCGTCGAGCACCATCACCGCCGAATCGACGGCAGTGAGCGTGCGGTACGTGTCCTCGCTGAAATCCTGGTGGCCCGGCGTGTCGAGCAGGTTGAAGATCTTCCCCTCGAACTCGAACGTCATCGCGGAGGCGCTGACAGAGATCCCGCGTTCGCGCTCTACCTTCATCCAGTCCGATCGCGCGCGGCGTTGTTCGCCGCGCGCCTTCACGGCTCCAGCGAGCTGAATGGCGCCGCCGAAGAGGAGGAGCTTCTCCGTGAGGGTGGTCTTTCCCGCGTCGGGGTGGGAGATGATGGCGAACGTGCGGCGCCGCGCGACCGCCGCTTCGAGAGGGGTCATGGGGCCCTGGCTTTAGCACCGCGGCGAGCACCGTTCCCTCTCGGGAGTGGCCTGACGCGGTCCATTTCGAGGTATTCTGGACGCCGTGAAGATCATCCGGGCGCTCGGCGTGACGGCTGCCGCCGCCATTCTCGGGGGAGCCGGCTGGGTCGCCCTGGGCGGCGCGACCCAGGCGCCCGAGCGGCGCGTTCCGAACCTTCCGTACCGCGCTGCGGGCGTCGCCGTCTCGCGCGTGCCGCCGGCGGGGATTCGCGGTGGCGAGCAGGCGCACGGACGGAGCGGCGACTTCTTGGTCGACAACGGGCGCATCGCCTTCGTCGTCGGCGGTAAAGCGCCGGCGCCCGGCGGTCGCTCCGCTCACGGCGTGCTGCTCGATCTCGTGAGCGGGAAGGGGTTCGCCCACGACGAGCTCATCGATCTCCGCCCCGTCGTGCGCGTCGCTGGAAAACCGCTGCCTCTGCGCGTCACGGAGACCACGCTCGTCACGGATGCCGAGTTTCCCTTCTTGCGCATCGAGCACGTGAGCCAGAACGGGGCGTTGCGGCTCGTCACGGACTTGCTCGCGCCGTCCGGCTCCCGCTCGATCCGCCTCTCGACGCGTCTCTACAACAGCAGCGAGCGGCTGGTTCGTGGCATCGAGGTCGGCGATCGGACGCGCTGGCCCGGCGCGGCCACGTTCGCGCCACGCGTCGGGTTTCCGCGGCTCACGTCTCGCGCAGAGGTCCCGTGGATCGCCCGACAAGGAAGAGCGCTCTCGTATGCCCTCGCGTTTCCGAAGGGTCCGGTCGAGGCGACGTTCTTCTTCGACAGGATCGGGCAGGTCGGGCAAGAGACGTATGCGCGGCTCGGTGACGTGCCACCGGGCGGCTCGCTGACCTTCTCGCGCGAGCTCATCGTCGTCGAAGGAGGGCTCGCTCCGGCGGCAGAGCTCGCCTTCCGTGCCCTCGGCCACAAGGTGGGGCGGGTGGTCGGGCACATCGAGCCCACTCCGGCCTGGGCGACGATCGAGGCGCGCTACCCGGACGGGAAGCCTGCTCTCGCGGTGCGCGCGAGCGCCGACGGAAAGTACGATTTGCCGCTGCCGCCCGGCGACTACGTCCTCAAGCTGCATGCGCCCGGCGGGGAGGACGAGCAGCGCGTGCACGTCGAGGCCGGCGCCATGGCTTCCGCTCAGCTGCTCGCGCCGGCGCCGGGGCGGCTCAGTTTTCGGATCACGGACCCGCTCGGCACACCCGTTCCCGCGCGCGTCCTCGTCCGCGGCATCGCGCCGACACCCGATCCCGTGCTCGGCTCGGTGGAGATGGGCAGCGGCGTGCAGAACGTCCTCTATCTTCGCGACGGCGTCGCCGAGGTCGACGTGCGCCCCGGAAAATACCGCGTGACGGTGTCTCGCGGCCCCGAGTACTCCCTGTTGGACGAGCAGGTGGAGGTGAGCGCGGCCGCGGGCAGGGCGGTGCACGCCGTGCTGGAGCGCACGGTGGACACGCGCGGCTGGATCGCCTGCGATTTCCACCTCCACGCGGGGCCGTCCCACGACTCCAACGTGAGCCTCGAAGATCGCGTGCTCTCGTTGGTCGCCGAGGGGGTCGAGTTCGCCGTCGCGACCGACCACGACCACATCACCGACTACGCACCGGCGGTCGAGCGCCTCGAGATGCAGCGCGAGATCGCGACCGCTCGTGGCATCGAAATCACGACGCTCAACTGGGGACACTTCAACGCCTACCCGCTCCCGCTCGGGATCGAGCCGTTCTCCCACTCGGACCATCCGCCTTCGGAGCTGTTCGCTGCGGTTCGCGCTCGAGCGCCGCGTGCCGTGATCCAGGTGAACCATCCGCGGATGCCGGCGGTCGGTTACTTCAATCGTATCGAGCTCGACTCGAGCACGGGTCAAGCTGCGTCCGAGAATGCCTCGCTCGAGTTCGACGCGATCGAGGTGGTGAACGGCTACGACCTCGAGGCGCCCGCGTTCATTCAGCAGAACCTGCGTGAATACTTCGCGCTCTTGAATTTCGGTCGGCGCTACACCGCGACGGGCAGCTCCGACTCACACCGCCTCGTCATCAACTGGGCGGGCTATCCGCGAACCTACGTGCGCGTGCCAAACGACGAGGCGGGCGCCGTCGACCCGAACGACGTGGCCCGCGCGGTGCTCGCCGGTCAGGTGCAGGTCTCGAACGGAATCTTCTTGGCCTTGGCGGTCAACGGCACGGCAGGGCCCGGTGAAACCGTCATCGGTCGGCGGGCGACCATTTCGCTCGAAGCCCGCGCGCCGAGCTGGGTGGACGTGAGCGGCATCGAGCTTTGGGTGAACGGTGCGCTCGTGGACACCGCGCCGACTCCGGCGCGTCGCGAGCCGGCCAAGAATTTCGTTTGGCACACGGAGCTCGACCTCGATCGCGACTCGTGGATCGTGGTCGTGGCGCGTGGGGAGCGCCCGATGTCGGCCGTTTTCGACAGGCGTCGCGTGCTACCGTTCGCGTTCACGAACCCTGTGTTCGTCGACGCCGACGAGGACGGCGTGTTCACGCCGCCGGCCGCGGAGGAAGTCGCCGCCGTGCCGAACGCAGCGCCTCGACCCTGACCGCGGTCGAGCCGTGTCGGGAAGGCGCGAATCCTCGCGTCTTTTCGGCGCGCTCGTGCCGCTGGTGCTCGCGGTCGACGCTCGGGGGCCTCAAAGGCCTTCGGCGCCGAGGACGACTCCCGCGGTGGTGCGGCTCCCGAGCCCCACACGGCTCGTCCCGAACTTCTTGGTGCTCGGCGACGCGGCATCGATCGGGCGCAGCGTCTCGGCGGGGGCGCGCGGAGTGTTCTCTTTCACGCGCTTGGTCGCAACGCGGTAGGGCGTGCTGCGGGGAGGCTCGCCGGGGCGAGCGTAGTCGACCCAGTAAGCCGAGCGCCCCCGGACATCCAGGTGCACGAAGGTCGAGTTCGGGTAGTAGCCGACTCCCACGTTGCGCAGCCGGCGCAGATAGTCGCGCAAGACCTCGTTCGGGACGCCCGGGATACTGAAATCCACGGCGCGGCTCGTGCGATGACGGGAGTCCTGGTAGTAGGACGTGAGCCGATAGCCGCTGACGATACGCAGCGGGCGCCCTCCGAAATGGTTGCTCACCTGGACGAGGAGGCGAATCAGCCGCTCGTCGAGCGGGGGCCGCTTGCCTCCCGTGCCGAGCACGCGCGCGAAGCCGGCCCGCGCTGCCGGGAGCAGTCGCCCCTTGCTGTCGAACACCGGCCCCTCATAGCGCTGCCGATAGCCCACCAGCTTCACGTGGGACCGCCGCCCGGTGGGCACGACGCCGGTGCCCCGCTCGGGAATTTTGAGGATCTGGCCGATGCGCAGCACCGAATCGGGTTTGATCCCGTTCGCCTGCGCGAGGGCCGCGGTCGAGACCCCGTAACGCCGCGCGATCAGCACGAGGCGGTGTCCCTCCTCCACGCGGTGGGTGAGGGCGCCGTTGTCGTCACCCTTCGAGCCGGATCGTCCTCCGCTCGACGCAGCCGGGGCTCGCGGCGGGACGACGAGGCGCTGCCCCGGGCGAATGACGTCGGTCTCCCGCATGCGGTTCGCGGCGAGCAGCGCCTTCACGGTGACGCCGTATCCCTTGGCGATGCTCACGAGCGTCTGCCCAGAGGCGACGATGTGCGTGCCGGGCCGCTTGGCGGATCGAGGTGGCGGAATGATCAGGCGCTGCCCCGGACGGATGATGTCGGTCTCGTTCAAGCCGTTCGCGCCGCAGAGCGCTTGCACGCTGATGCCGTACCGCCGCGCAATCGTCCCGAGGAGTTGTCCCGGGGCGACGGTGTGGGTGCGTGTGTCACGGTCTTTGGCGCTGGCCGGAACCGCCACGACCATCGAAAGGAGGAGAACGATCGCTGCTCGAAGCACCAGTCTCGACCGCGCAGAATGAACAAAGTTGCGCGTCTCGTCCACCATTCCACGAAGAACGCCCGTCGAGACGCCCCCGATAGCCCCTTTTTGCCGGGTAGGAATGCGATTTTTTTCGCTGTCGTGATAGCCGTGAGGGGGATGCTCGGTCGCCGTCCGCTCGCCCTCTGCCTGGCTTCGGTCACGCTTTCGTCCGGCGTCCGTGCCGAGGAAGCCAAGGCCCCGGCGGAGCTCGCGGGGAGCGGCTACGCGACGGTCGAGGTCCTCGAGAGCGGCCTCCGCGTCGCGATGCACGTCGAGCCGTCGTCGGCGACCGTGGCCGCCTGCACGTCCTTTCCGGCGGGTCTCGGGCGGGACGGACGCTACCGCGGTGAGCTCGCGCGCACGGTCGCGGAGATCGTGCGCGAGGGCGGCCGCCGCGCCCGCGGAGCGCACTTCACGCGCCTCGTCGAGAGCCGCGGCGGGCGCATGGAGGTGTCGCTCGGTGTGGATCGGGCGGTCTTCTGCACCGTCGTCCCCGCGCACGAGCTCCCGCTCGCGCTCTGGCTCGAAAGCGCGCGGCATCGTCCGCACGCGTTCACGGAGGAGACCTTTTCGGCTCGAGTCGCCGAGCTTCGCCTCGGGAGGGCCCTCGATCGGCTCGAAGAGGTGCACACGCGCGCCCGGTGGCTCGCCTTTCCCCTCGTGGGGGGCGTGTCCCCGACGTCCATGGAGCCGTCGCTCGAGGACGCGCGGCGCTTTCACCGCGAGCAGTACGCGCTGGGCGGTGCGGTGCTCGCCATCGCCGGAAGCTTCGATCCCACGGCGGCGCGGGCGATGATCGACGAGTCGTTCGGGCCGCGAGACTCGAGCCCGGTGGAGGCTTCGCGACCCCGCGCTCCGCGCCAAACGAGCCCTCGCTACATGGCGGTCGAAGCGGCGGAGCTTCGGGGGACGATTCACGAGCGCGCGTGGGTGGTGGCTGGGGCCGAGACGGAAGAGCACGTCGCGCTCGAGCTCCTCGCCGAGCTACTCTCGGGGCCCACGTCGCCCCTCTACGAGCCCCTCGTTGGCTCGGGTCTCGCCCTCGCCGTTCGCGCGCGGGTCGACCAACGGAGTGGCGAGGACCTGTTTGCGATTCAGGTCCATGGAGCCGCAACCGCGACACCCGCTGATCTGGACGCCCGCATCGACTCGGCGCTCGGTGACGTGCGCGCGCGATCGATGAGCGCCGAGGAGGTTTCGCGCGCCCGACAGAAGCTCGACCTCCGAACGCGGTTCGCGCTTCAAGAAAGCGTCGGGCAAGCGCACTGGCTGGCGGCCCGAGTCGCGCTCGGGCTCGCTCCGGGTCCGGCGCGAGGGCGACAGGCCCGGGCATCGGGAACCGCCGCCCCGATCAGGCGACTGGCGCACCGGGTCCGAGCGGCCGCGCGGCACATCGTCGTCGAGCTCGTGCCCAGGGAGGCGCGAGAGCCGTTCCGGCTCGTCTCGCCCCGCGTGCACGTGGTCGTGCCTGGGGACGCGCTCGCCCGCATCGCCAGGCGTGAGGGGATCACGGTGGCGGAGCTCGTGCGCTTGAACGGCATCGACCCGAAGCGCCCCCTGCGACCGGGGCAGAAGATCCGCCTCCCGACCGGCAAGGCCAAGGCGCGCGCCGGTCGGGTTCACGTGGTGAAGAAGGGGGACACCCTGATCGGGCTCGCCAAACGCTACGGAGTCACCGTCGAGGCCATCGTGCGCCGGAACGGGCTCGGAAAAAAACGCGGGATTCGCATCGGCGAGACGCTGCGGATCCCTCCCAAGCGCTGAACGGCGCTTGACGCCAGGGAAACACTGGCCCGAGCATGCCTCTGCCCGCGGCAGCGCAGCGGGCCTCGCGTTCGATTCGATGCCCGCCCGTCTCCGACGTCGCCTCTCCGTGCCCGTGCTGCTCGCGGGGGCGCTGCTCTTCGTCGCACCGCATCTTCACGCCGAGCCGACGGCTACGGAGCTCGCCGTGGCGCGCCGTCTTTTCCGCGAGGCCACGGAGCTCGAGGGGCAGCAGCGGTGGGAGCGCGCCGCTCAGAAGCTCCGGGAAGCAATCCGCATCAAGGAAACTCCGGGGCTCCGATTCCACCTGGCGCACTGCCAAGAGAACATGGGTCTCTTGGTGGAAGCCCTGGTCGACTACGACCGAGCGCGCGAGCTGATTGCCTCCGGGATGAAGGCGCCGGACGTCGAGGCGCTCCTGCCTGGTGCCGAACGCGCGCTCAGCCAGCGCGTTCCGACCTTGATCATCGCCGTCCCAAAGGGCGTTCGAGGCACGCATATTGCGTTGGACGGCCGCGAGGTCGCCGGCTCCGTCGCCGGTCGGCCGGCCCCCATCAATCCCGGTTCGCACCGAATCGTCGTGCGTGCGCCCGGGTATCGCGACTTCATTAAGGAGATCACGATGGGAGAGGGGGAACGGCGCACCGTCACCGTGCAGCTCGTGCCAGCGAAGCGCGCTGCTGTCCCGAACACCGAGACGCGGAAGGACGCCGCGGCGACCGACCACGAACCGCTCCGCAGCGAACGGTGGATTGCGCCCAGGACGTACATGCTGTTTGCGGAAACCGCCGTGATGGCGGCCGGACTCGGCTTGGGAGTCACGTTTGCCGTCGCGGGAAACGCGGCCGATCGCCGAGTGCAACGCGCGCAGGCGGGCGTGGATCGTCAGTCGGAGCGCCCCGGAGGCAGCGAGGCGTGCGTCAACGCTACCGGTGTCCTGCTCGAGCGCTGCAACGATCTCGACAACGCCCTTTCCGATCGGAAGACGTACAGCACGCTCGCCACCGCGGGTTTCATCGCAGCCGGCGTGGGAGCCACCGCCGTCGTGGCGACGCTCCTTTTCTGGCCCAGCGCCGAGGAGGCGCCGGTCGTAGGGGCCGGACTCTCCCGCGACGTACTCTGGATTGGGGCGCAGGGCGCCTTCTGAGCTCAATTTCGCTCGAAATCCAGGCGGCTGCGGCGGCCCCCCGAGGCGCGAAGGCCCGGCGATGAACACCGCCGGGCCCCTTCAGTCGCTGGGTATCCGCGGCCTAGCCCAGTGCAGTACGGACACGGCGAGCGGGGAGTGAGAAAAGCGGGTCAGCGCGGGAAGTATTGAGTCGCGCGCTTCTGGCCCTTCGTGCGAATGGCCTTGTTGGCGAGAAGCTTCTTGGCCGGCAGGTTCAACTCACGCGTGGAAACCCCCATTCCCTTCGCGACCTGCTCGATACGCTGCCCAGGGTTCGACTTGATGTACGTGAGCAGGCGGGTGGTGAGCCGCTCGAGCTCATCCTGGGACCGCTTGGCGCCCTTGGCACGGGGGCGAGCCGCTCGTGGCTCCGCGGCTGCCCGGCCGGTGCCGCCTCTGCGGCCGCGCCGAACCTCGCCGTCGCCCCCGCCGCCGAGCACCTGCGCCACCGTATCCATCGCCGACTGACGGATGAGATCGCTCAGCTCGTCTACGAATGCCTCAACTCGAGATCGGATTCTATCGGATACGGGGGTGTTTGCCATGAACGCGGTACCTATGCACAAACCGCACTCATGTCAACGGAAACTAGACATCGAGTGCACCCGCAATCGAGTCTTCGATTCTCGTACACCATTCACATTACACCGAGGGCGCACCTTGCCCCACCCGGATCAGCAACTTGCAGCCAACCTGACGAAATCGCTCTCAGTGAGAATACCCACGATCTCGCCGCGATCGAGGACGACCAAACAGCCGATTTTGCGGGTCAGCATCGTTTCTGCTGCTTCTCGGAGCGGTGTATCCGGCGTCGTCGTGATCACGTTCGGCTGCATGGCGTCTGCGACCGGTACCGAGTCCAGAGCGGCCCGTTGCGCGCGAGCGCCGTGCCCCAGCGCCCTGATCAACCCGTTGTGGAACAGGTCTCGCTGGCTGACGATACCGGCGAGCCGTCCCGTCTCGTCGAGAACCGGGAGATGGCGGATACGGCCGAGTCGCATCACGTCGTCGGCGACGGCCAGCTTGTCGTTGCGATACAGCGTGACGACGTCGCGGGTCATCACGTCACGCACGAGGCGAAAATGACTCATGGGCTCTCTTCCTCCTCGCATTCGAGTTGGAACATCGGCTCGGAAATCGCACAGGGGCCGACGTATGCAACCGTGGGAGTGCCGGACCCCAATCTCCCCCTGCTGGAGGATTTCTCCGAGTCTCGTTTGCCGTGAGGGAGCGGGAATCCAGCGTGTTGGGGGGCGAGCATCAGGAAGACGTGGGGGAGGCACTCTTTGGCGCAGCCTGCGGCAGCGCATGCCAATGGGGATTCAAGAGCACGAGGTCGCGGGCCATTTCCAAAGCCTCGGCTCGGGTGCTCGCGATAGCGATGTTCTCGTGATGCCTTTCGAGCTCCGCCCGGACGAACATCCTTTGCGGCTCGGGGAACGGTCCGCTCACAATCGCGAACTTCTTCATGCGATGTAGGCGACCGAGAGCGCTCTCGAGAGCGACCAGCCCCGACGCATCCATGGCGGGAACACGGCTCAGGTCGAGCACGACGACCCGAATGCTGCTGGCGATGGCGTCGAGGGCGGCCACCCCGCGTTGGGCAGCCCCGAAGAAGAGGGGGCCGGCGATCTCGTAGACTGCCACTTGAGGGGGGAGATCCCGTGCTTCCGGGGAGCCCTGCCCGCCCTCGCCGGCGAGCAGGCGGGACTGCGTGAGCTCAGCCATGCGTCGCGTGAAGAGGAGCGCGGCGAGCAGCACCCCGAAGCTCACGGCGATCACCATGTCGAAAAACACGGTCAGGCCGTAACAGGCGAGCAGCACCGCCGCGTCGCTCTTCGGAGCCACCTTGAGGATGTGCGCCGCGTGTCGCGCCTCCGACATGTTCCACGCGACGACCATCAGCAGCGCAGCCAGCGAGGCCATGGGCACCCAGGCGACCAGCGGAGCCGCGATGAGCATCGCGACGAGCACGCAGACGGCGTGGAGAATGGACGAAATCGGGCTGACCGCCCCAGCGCGGACGTTCGTCGCGGTCCGGGCGAGCGCGCCGGTCGCGGGAATGCCTCCGAATAGCGGCGCGAGGACGTTGCCGACACCGAGCGCAACGAGCTCGGAGTTCGGCTCGTGGCGCGTGCCGGTCATCCCATCCGCGATGACCGCCGAGAGCAGCGATTCAATCGCCGCCAGGATGGCAATCGTGAATGCCGGGGGCAAAAGCTCCCGGATCCAGTCCAGCGTGAGGGTCGTGCCTTCCCAGGGGAGGCCCGGCATCGGCACGGCGCGGGGGATCCCCGGCACTATTTGCCCGTCTACCTCGGACTGAAAGCGGCTTCCGACCGTTGCCGGATCGAACTCCGGAAAGAACGCGCCGAGCGCGGCGGCGACGACCGACGCCGCCGTGATGGCGAACAGCGGCGCGGGCACACGCCGGGTCAGGCGCGGCAGGCCGAGGAGAACCGCCAGGGTGATCGCCGCGGTCACGACGTCCGGCAGTGACACCGTGCCCCGGGCATCGAAGAGCGTGGCGACCTTCTCGGGGAAATGCTCGGGGAGCGCCTCGACGCGCAGTCCCAGGGCGTCCTTGAGCTGCAGGACGAAGATCACCGTGGCGATTCCCGCCGTGAAACCGGTGGTCACCGGGTGAGGAATGAATTCGATGAGGCGCCCGAGCCGAGCGATGCCCATCGCGATCAACATGAGTCCGGCGAGCAGGCCTGCCGTGAGCAATCCCGCGAGCCCGTATTCGCTCGCGACCGGCGCGAGCACGACGATGAACGCGGCGGTCGGCCCGGTCACCTGGAATCGTGAGCCACCGAGCAGCCCCACGAAGGCACCCGCCACGATGGCCGTGTACAGCCCGTGCTGCGGGGGGACACCGGTGGCGATGGCGAGCGCCATCGACAGCGGGAGCGCGACGATGGCGACCGTCGCGCCCGCGATCAGGTCTCGCCGAAAGGTCCGGGCGTCGTAGCCCTTCTGGAGCACTTCCCGGAGCGCGTAGGCGACGGGGACGCGGGAGAACTCCTCGACGAAGGCGGTGGGAAGACGGGGCGTCTTGCGGCGAGATGGCCCGTCGGCCTTGGCCTCGGGCGGCTCGGTCGCGCTGCCCGAAGCGGATGCCTGCTCCGAGTTTCTGGAACGCACTGGGTTGTCGCGGATGGTCATGCCCGTTTTATCTCGAATCCCGGCTCCGGGCTCCTCGAACGCGCGTCACTGGCCGACGAGGGTCCCAAATCGATCCTCGAGGAGGCACGGATTCGGATTTCGCGTCGAATGGTCGCGGCGTTCTTCGTGGCTCGCTACCTTTTGGTCGCAAGGAGCGAGCGCGCCTGGTCTCGCTGGGTGGGCGAGAGTTAGCATACGGACATGGGTTCGTCGAAGCGCATCGTGATCCTCGACGCGTTCACCACCAATCCGGGCGATGCCTCGTGGGAACCGCTGGCTTCGCTGGGTGAGCTCGTCGCACACGACCGAACACCCCCGGAGCTGGTCGTCGACAGGTGTCGTGCTGCCGACGTCGTCATCACCAACAAGACGCGAATCGGCGCGGCGGAGCTCTCGCGGCTCCCCGCGCTGCGCGGCATTTGCGTGCTCGCGACGGGCTACGACGTGGTGGACGTCGTTTCTGCGCGGGCCCGTGGCATTCCCGTGTGCAACGTGCCCGAATACAGCACGCCGAGCGTCGTCGAGCATACCTTCGCGCTTTTGCTCGAGCTCTATCGTCAGGTCGGCATGCACGCCGCCCTCGTCCGCGACGGGGAGTGGTCGCGTTCGACGGATTTTTGTTTCTGGAGAACGCCGCAACTCGAGCTTTCGGGTCGCACGCTCGGCATCGTCGGATACGGCAACATCGGACGCGCGGTCGCGCGCGTGGGGCTCGCCTTCGGCATGCGCGTCATCGCCACGCCTTCGCGCCGAAACACCCCGGAGCCGGGCGTCACGGCGGTCGACCTCGACCGCGTCTTTGCCGAGGCGGACGTCGTGACGCTGCACTGCCCCCTCACGGAAGCCACCCGGGAACTGGTCCGCTGGGAACGACTCGTCACGATGAAGCGTCGCGCCGTGCTCTTGAACACCGCCCGCGGCGGCCTCGTGCGCGAAGCGGATCTCGCGCGCGCCCTGCACGAGGGCGTGATCGCCGGAGCGGCCGTGGACGTCCTTTCGAGCGAGCCGCCGCCGCCCGACAATCCGCTGTTGTCTGCTCCGCGGATTCTCGTGACGCCGCACCTCGCGTGGGCGACGCCGGAGGCGCGCCAGCGCCTCATCGCAACGACCGCGGAGAACGTGCGGGGCATTCTGAGCGGAGCGCTCGTCCACGTCGTCAATCCCCAGGCTGCCACCGACGGCTAGGCGAGCCCGGGTCGAGGCCACGAGGCGACGGTCCGGTCCTGGCGAGCGCGCGCCTCGGCGCCGGAGAGCGCGCTCGGCGTGGTCTCGACGGGGGTGAGGTGGAGTTCGAGGTGGAGCCGTGGCGGCCCATTCGTAGCAAGAGGCGCACCGGAGGATCTCAGCGTTTTGAGAGCCCCGCTGCCCGTCCTCGAGGAAGGCGTCCGCCCGCCAGGTGCAGGGGCTGCGCCGAGCGGGCAATCTGGCGCAAATCCTGCGCACGGCGCGGCTGCCGCCGATGTGCTTTTCGTCGAGTTCGTGCTGCGGTATCGGTAGCCGTGGTCGGGACCATGCGTTCGAACGCTCGATATCTCGTCGTCTTCTTCATCGCTGGATCGATAGGGACCCTCGCCGGCACGGCGCACGGACAACCCGCTTCCGTGCCTCCCCCGCGCGGTCGCATCGATTTGACGGCGCCGCCGCCACCGCCGAGCGAGCCGCGCAGCTACCACATGCACGATGGGTTCTATGCGCGCGCCAACCTCGGCATCGGCTCGCTCTGGGCGACCTTCGATGACGACCATCCGAGCGGCGTCGACCTCCGCGGCTCGGGGGTGACCTTCGGGGTGGACCTTCTCCTCGGTGGCTCACCGAGCCCCGGCATCGCGATCGGGGGCGGGTTGATGCTGCTCGGTGCTCCCTCGGTGGATCTCGAGCGCGGACGGCTCGAGCAAGATCGCGCCGTGCAGGCGGCGCTCGTGGGCGCCTTCATCGATGGCTTCCCGATGCCCAACAAGGGCTGGCACTTCGGCGGACTCGTCGGGTTCGCCGGCGTCAACATCGAGAAAAACCCAGCCGATGACCTCGAGGAGACCGGCGGCTTCGGCGGGGCGTTCTGGTTCGGCCACGACTTCTGGGTCGCCGGCGAATGGTCGGTTGGGCCGCTCCTCCGCTTCGCCGGCACGCTGACCGGCAGCGACGAGCGATCCGTCGACGTCTCCACGTTCTCCGCGACGCTCGCCTTCACGGGCTTGTATCACTGACCGCCTGCTCGTCGGGGCGCGGCGACCGGTGGGCGGGCGTGCTCGAACGTCTGGGCGACGTCAACGCACGTATTCGTAGTACTCGACTCCGAGGTCCTGGAACGACGGCTCGTAGGCGGTCCCGACGCGGCTGATCACGAAGCGATCGCGCGGCGCATAGACGATGTCGGGGAGCTCGCGGTGATCGTGGAGCGCCTCGTACTGCGCTTGCGTGAGATCCACGGCGTCGGCGAGGGCGCGCGCCGACTGGAACGACGCCGCTCGCTCTTGCCAGCCTGGAACGGGATGGATCGGGATCGCCTCGGCCGCGTCGCCGCTCCCGTAGCCGACCGCCACCATCGTCGCGTGGTCGAGCGCGAGCCCTTTCTGGGCGCCCTCTTCCAAGCCCGCGCCGATCCAAGCGGGCAGCGCAGCGCTGTACAAGTTGCCGAGCATCTTCACGGTCTCGCTGCCGAGGCTCATCTTCTCCGCGAGGAGGTCGCGAAAACCGGCGCGTTTGCGGAGCACGGCCGCCACCGCGCTCGTCGCCGTATACGGATCCGCGATGGCGCCCCCTTGCAGCACGTGGGCGAACAGGTCCGGCGACGAGCGTGTCTCGGCCAGGACGGCATCGACGCCGACGCCTGCCGCCGCGCAGAGCTCGGCCAGCTCGTCCTGATGGTGGTCGCCGCGAGCCAGACCGCGCACGTAGAGGAACGACATCGCCCGAACCGGCATCAGGTGATAGGGCCGGTGAAAGAACAGGCTCTTGACGCTCGCGTAGTACTTCCCGGGTGAGACGCCGAGCCGATCGAGCATGTTCTCGACCGCGTGAACCGTTTCGTCGAGATACGAATAGGTCGAATACTCGCCGCTGAAGACAGGGAAGTCACTCGGCCGCGTGGTGCGCGCGGCGTATCCCTCGGTGAAATGGCGCGCGAGCGGCTTCCTGAAATCGGGGCCCCGGTAGTCGGACGCGCTGCCCGCGTGGAGCAGGTCCACCGCGAAGAGCTTCGGCTGGCGCTCGACGAGCATCGCCACCGCGCCGGCGCCCTGCGTTTGCTCGCCGGTGCTCCCGCGCTCGTACTCGGCGACGTCCGCGCTCACCACGATGGCGAGGCGATCCGACCCATCGAGGGCCACGTAGCGCAGAGCGTTCTTCAGCCCGTAAATCCCGCCGAGACACGCGTGCTTGAACTCGGGGACCTCCAGATGGCGCGAGAGGCGCGGCAAGCCGAGCCCCTCGAGCGCGCGGTCGAGCATCCCGCGCACGATGACGGCGCCAGCGGCGTTGTCCGTGCTCGACTCGGTGCCGAGACCCAGAAATCCCACGCGCTGCGGATCGAGCTGGTTGTCGAGAATCAACCGGAGCGCGGCGTTCGCGGCCATGGTGTAGACGTTCTCGTCGCGACCGAGCACACGAAAGCTCTCGCCGACGACCGCCCTCACTTTGCCCCAGTCGTTGCCGGTCCACCGGCACCAGTCGTCGAGCCGCACCCGGAAAGGGGGCACGTACAGGCTCATCGCGCTCACGCCCGGAAGCTCATCGATGCGAGTCACGGGGGATGCCTACTGCCGGACTCTCCCCCTGGCAAGAATCATCGAGGGAGCCAAACGCCTGGGAGGGAACTGCGGAGTTTACGTCGCGCTTGGGTGCCGTTGCCCCCAAGCCCGGGAGGAACGACCGAGGAATCCACTCCCTCCGGGTGACCAGCGCTCCCCAACGGCTCGCTTCGAGTGGGAGCGGCGAGTCTGGCCCGAGCCGAGCTCTCGGGCTTCCGCCCGCGGGGGCCGCCATCCCCAACGAGGAAGCCGAAATACGCGGAGAACAGCGTCGAGCAGGGTGCCCGCGTGGGGAGGGGCCCGCCGAATTCACGTTAGTTCACGTCGGCGGAGGGGCGGCGCGAGGCGCCCCTGAGAGAAAGGGCGTGCAGTCGAGCCGATCGACGTTCTAGTCGGGTAGGGGGGCGAAGAGGTCGTCGAGCTCGGCCTCGTCGAGCACGGGCGACGCGGACTGCGTTCCGAGCAGCGTGCTCGCGAGCTGCGCCTTTTTCTGCTGGAGGCGCAGCATGCGTTCTTCGACGCTGCCCGCGACGATGAGCTTGTAGACGAACACGGGACAGGTCTGTCCGATTCGATAGGCGCGATCGGTGGCCTGGGCCTGGGCAGCCGAGTTCCACCACGGGTCGTAGTGAATCACCGTATCGGCGCGCGTCAGATTCAGCCCCGTGCCCCCTGCCTTGAGGCTGATCAGGAAGAGATCGACCTCTCCCGACTGGAAGCGATCGACGGCACGCTGGCGGTCGGTCGTGGCTCCGGTGAGCTCGACGTAGCGGATGCCGTGCTCCTCGAGCCCTTGCGCGAGGAGCGCCAGCATCCGAGTGAACTGCGAGAAGACGAGCACCCGCCGGCCTTGCGCGAGCTGGAGCCTCACGAGCTCGAGGAACGACTCGTACTTGGCGGAGCGAGCGACCTCGCGAGCCGACGCGGTCGTGACCAGCCGTGGATCGCAGCAGACCTGCCGCAGCTTCATCAACGCGTCGAGGATCGCGATCGCGGAGCTTGCCATGCCCTTCTTGCGAATCACGCGTCGCACTTCGCTGTGGGCCGCCACGCGGATGCTCTCGTACAAATCGCGCTGGTCACCGTCGAGCTCGACGGGGCGCACGATCTCCGTCTTCGGAGGGAGCTCGCGCGCGACGTGCTCCTTCATCCGCCGCAGGATGAACGGGGAAACCGTGCGGCGGAGCCCGTCCAGCCGCTCTGCGCCGAGGTCGGCAGCGCCACTCATGTAGCGCGCGCGAAACTGCGGGAGCTCGCCGAGGAAGCCCGGCATCAAGAAATCGAAGAGCGCCCAGAGCTCCCCCAAGTGGTTTTCGACGGGCGTGCCGGTGAGGCAGAGGCGATGCCGCGCGGACAGGGCCTTCACGGCGCCATGGGCCAGGCTCCGCGGGTTCTTGATCGCCTGGGCCTCGTCCAAAATCAGATAG